>CAZDOM010000009.1:0-49664 GCA_964507015.1 uncultured Rikenellaceae bacterium
TTTATAGCAACGATATGAACGGCGATGGTAATACTAACGACCTGATTTACATCCCGAAGGAAAAGGGTGAAATATCATTTGTATCAGCTGCCGACGAGAATGCTTTCTTTGATTTCATTGAACAGGATAAATACCTGAGCAAACACCAGGGAGAATATGCTGAGGCTTATTCTGCACGTGCACCCTGGGTCAACAGGTTCGATTTCCGCTTTGTACAGGATTTCTCAATTAAAGCAGGAAGTACAACAAATACACTGCAGTTGAGCCTCGACTTGATTAATGCAGGCAACTTGCTGAATTCAACATGGGGAGTAAACCAGAACATGGCTGTCAGTAACTATGGAGCCATCCTGAGGTATGAAGGACGTGATGTAAGCAACGTTCCCAGCTTCTCGATGGTACAGGTTGATGGTTCTTATCCGACCCAGACATATGATACTTATCTGAATTTTAATCAGTGCTGGATGTTACAGGTTGGTCTCCGCTATATCTTCAACTAAGTTGAAGATTTGTAGAAACGATATAAAAGGGCGCCGCATTCCGGCGCCCTTTTTTGTCTTACCCCTAAATCCCCCCAGGGGGACTTACTTATAGTCAATACTTTATAAAGCCCCCCTTGGGGAGCCTTCCGCTATTGCGGAACAAGTCGTCCCGCGTTAGCGGGAGTTTGGGGGTAAATTCAACCTTTTGATACACCCTCTTTTTTCTTTTTAGAATCTTTAGGACATATTATTCTGAAAAAAACAATAATCCTCAGAGTATTAATTACTTTACATCCCCTGCAGAATCCACTTCCAGAATCCAGATTTGTAATGTGCTGATAATCAGCAGTGAAGGAATAGTTAATAACTATACTGCCAAATGTTAATAAAGTTAAAAATTTTGTCTTGCATTAAGATGACCACTTGTCTAATTTAGCAACTACCCGCTAAAAAATATCAGTGGTCGTTTAATCCTTTTATTATCAGGAAGTAACAGTATTATATAACAGTTATGGGAGAGCTATTTGTCCAAGAACCAGCTGTGGCATCAGAAAAAGTAAAAGATGAACAGCAAGAAAGCACGATTGAAAAGAGTGCTGCTGGAAAGGAAATAGTATCAGCAAAGGAACAGGAAAATAAAAAACCGGTTTTTTCTCATGAAGAAGTTGTTGAAGCAAGTATCAGGTATTTCAACGGCGATGAACTTGCTGCAAGGGTATGGGCAAATAAATATGCTTTAAAGGATTCATTCGGCAACCTGTTTGAAAAAACTCCTGATGAAATGCATCGCAGGCTGGCCAGAGAGATACACAGGATAGAGTGTAAATATAAAAATCCCCTTCCGGAAGAGCTTATTTACGATGTTCTTAAAAACTTTAAATATATAGTACCCCAGGGTGGTCCGATGACAGGGATTGGAAACGATTACCAGATAGCCTCCCTTTCAAATTGCTTTGTCATTGGTAATGAAGGAGCATCTGATTCATATGGCGGGATAATGAAAATCGACCAGGAACAGGTTCAACTTATGAAACGCCGTGGCGGAGTTGGTCATGATCTTTCACATATACGTCCCCAGGGAACACCGGTGCTGAACAGTGCTCTTACTTCTACCGGTGTTGTTCCATTTATGGAGAGGTATTCGAATTCGACACGTGAAGTTGCACAGGATGGCAGAAGAGGTGCCCTGATGCTTTCAATTTCAATAAAACATCCTGATTCAGCCAAATTCATTGATGCAAAACTGGAAAGCGGGAAAGTGACAGGGGCCAATGTCTCAGTTAAGATCACCGATGAATTCATGAGGGCCGTGGAGGAGAAAAAAGTATTCAGACAGCAGTACCCTATTAATTCGGATAACCCCAAATTCATTAATGATATAGATGCAACCCAGCTCTGGGGCAAAATAATACACAATGCATGGAAATCAGCTGAACCGGGGATGCTATTCTGGGATACGATTATACGTGAAAGTGTTCCTGATTGCTATGCTGATATGGGATTTGCAACAGTATCAACAAATCCATGCGGAGAAATACCCTTATGTCCATATGACAGTTGCCGGCTCCTTGCCATTAACCTGTACAGCTATGTCACAGATCCTTTTACACCTGAAGCAAAATTCGACTACGAATTATACAAGGAACATGTGGGGCTGGCACAGAGAATAATGGATGATATTATCGACCTCGAAATAGAAAAAATCGATGTAATACTTACCAAAATAGATGTCGATCCCGAACCTGATGATCTGAAACTGGTGGAAAGGAACCTCTGGAGGAACATAAAGAAGAAGTCTCAGGAGGGAAGGAGAACAGGAATTGGTATTACTGCAGAAGGCGATATGCTTGCTGCTCTTGGATTACGATATGGCTGTGAAGAAGCAATAAGTTTTTCTGCAGAGGTCCATAAAACACTTGCACTGGAAGCATATAAATCATCCACATACCTGGCAAAGGAAAGAGGGGCTTTCGAAATATATGATGCTGAACGTGAAAAGGATAATCCGTTCATCCTGCGGTTGAAGGAAGCAGATCCGGTCATGTATAACAATATGGTCAAATTCGGCCGGCGGAATATAGCCCTGCTGACAATCGCTCCAACAGGTACAACAAGCCTAATGACACAAACAACCTCAGGTATTGAACCGGTTTTCTCGGTATTCTACAAACGCAGAAGGAAAGTAAATCCAAATGACAGGGATGTTAATGTAACTTTCAAAGATGAGGTTGGAGACTCATGGGAGGAATTCAATGTTTTCCACCATAAGTTTGTGGACTGGCTAAAAATAAATGGTTATGATCCTGAAGAGGTAACCAGAATGGATGATGAAAAGATAAAGGAAATAATAGCCAAATCACCATATTATAAAGCCACCGCCAATGATGTCGACTGGTTGGCAAAAGTGAGGAAGCAGGGTGCGATACAGAAATGGGTAGACCACTCTATCAGTGTGACAATAAACCTGCCTGCTGATGCCAAGGAGGAACTTGTAAGTGAATTATATCTAAATGCCTGGAAATCAGGCTGCAAGGGAGCGACTGTCTATCGGGATGGTTCAAGAAACGGCGTACTGGTGTCCGGTAAACCGGAAACACAGTTGGAAAGACCGAGAAGACCAAAAGTACTTGACTGTGACGTGATACGTTTTAATATTAACGAAGAAAGATGGGTGGCCTTTGTGGGGCTGAAAGACAACAGACCTTATGAAATATTCACAGGTCTCGCAGATGAGGAAATATTTCCTATTCCAAAAACTATCGTCAAGGGCCAGATCATAAAGGTAAAGAGTGAAAACAGTAAAACCCGTTATGATTTTCAGTATACCGATAAGTATGGTTACAAAAAGACCATTGGCGGTTTATCACACATGTTCAAGCCGGAATTCTGGAACTATGCAAAATTGATATCAGGAGTTTTACGTCACGAAATGCCCATAGCCGATGTGGTTAACCTTGTCCAGTCATTAAAACTCGACAGCGAATCGATAAATAACTGGAAAAATGGAGTGGAAAGGGCATTGAAGAAATATATACCTAACGGGACAAAAGCCAAAGGCAAATGCAGTGAATGTCACTCCGTAAACCTGGTATATGAGGAGGGTTGCCTGATCTGTAAAGATTGCGGCTCATCAAAATGCGGGTAAAGGATTTTACCGTACAGCCCTGATCAATCCCCGGCGAAGCCATGGTCTGGCCAGTTTTTTATCATAATAGTGAATCATATAACCTTTCGAGGGAGTAACACAGAATCCTCTGTTTTCAAGAAGCAGCCTGAATTCCTTTTCATCGTCGGCTTTATGATATGTACATAAGGCAATTTTTATCTTTCTTCTTCCATTGAGTATTTCTGATGCACCGTTGAGAACTTTCTGTTCATTACAGTCGACATCAATCTTGAGCATTGTTATATCACCGTGTTCCCTGATAAGGTTATCAAGTGTGATATGCTTATCATCATTGTTGTCAGAAACATATTTTTCAATTATCTCCACTTTGTTTTTCCAGGATTTAAAAGTCTCATTTAGTGACATGATCCATTCCCTGTCATATTCAACCAGGTATATCTTTTTTACCTTTTCAATAACTGACAAAGAAAAATTTCCTTCAGCAGCCCCGATATCTGCAATAACATCATCCGGTCCCGGGTTAAACTCTTCCGAAATATACCTGTGTGGACTCTCAGGGTCCTGTTCTCTTAACAGATCGGCGTATGCCCGCTGTATCCTCTTTGTCGTCCATCTTTTCCTGAAATAGAGCCTCTTCCCGTCCTGAATTACATAAGGCATTCCATTCTGCCGGTCAAACGCAACTTCAATCTTTTCAGGTGAATAATTATGCGAAAAGGGATAAGGGAATATTGTAACAACATTATTTTCAAGGTATTTCAATACTTCTCTATGTTCAGCATTTACTTTATCCGGTGGAAGTGATGTATAATACCCAAGTATTTTTTTTCTGAGATTCTTCTTAAGAATGCATGTCCTGACCGGTTTAGGGACTATTACGCGATATATTTGAAATAAGAAAGAGTACATTAAATATTACTTTATTACCTCCATCTCTTTTCCAATTTTTTCAAATGCATTAATAGCTTTATCAAGATGCTCTCTTTCATGTGCTGCCGAGAGCTGAACTCTTATTCTTGCCTCTCCTTTCGGAACAACCGGATAATAAAAACCAATTACATATATACCCTCCTGTAAGAGTCTTGCCGCAAAGTTTTGTGAAAGTTTTGCATCATAGAGCATAACAGCACATATTGCAGATCTTGTAGGTTTTATATCAAATCCAAGATGGGTCATTCTGCTTATGAAATACTCTGAATTCATGTGAAGCTTATCCTGCAGGTTGTTAGTTTCTGTCATCATATCAACCATTTTTATTCCTGCAGCTGCCACAAGTGGCGGTATGGAATTGGAAAACAGATATGGACGTGATCTCTGTCTGAGAAGTTCAATTATCTCCTTCCTGCCGGTAGTGAATCCGCCTATAGCCCCACCAAATGCTTTCCCGAGAGTTCCTGTTATTATTTCAACCTGTCCCATTATATTAAAAAGTTCTGTTACCCCTCTTCCTGTCTCTCCAACAACACCTGCAGAATGCGATTCATCTACCATAACCATTGCATCATATAATTCGGCCAGCTCAACAATTCTTTTAACGGGAGCCACATTTCCGTCCATCGAAAAGACCCCGTCTGTAACAATAAGACGGTAACGTTGTGCTTTTGCCAGTTGTAACTGCTTTTCAAGGTCCTCCATGTCGGCATTTTTGTACCTGTATCTCTGGGCTTTACACAGACGAACTCCATCAATTATGGAAGCATGGTTGAGTGCATCAGAGATTATTGCATCCTCTTCTGTGAGAAGTGGTTCAAACACTCCTCCGTTGGCATCGAAACAGGCAGCATACAAAATTGTATCTTCAGTATTGAAGAACCTTGCTATTTTCCGTTCCAGTTCCTTATGGAGATCGGTTGTCCCGCAGATGAACCTCACCGATGACATACCGTATCCATGATCATCCAGGGAAGCTTTGGCAGCTTTTATAAGCTGTGGATTATTCGAAAGCCCCAGATAGTTATTGGCACAGAAGTTAAGTACTTTTTGCCCTGTGTCAAGTTCAATTTCAGCACCCTGTGGTGATATAATAATCCTTTCGCTTTTATAGAGACCAGCCTCTTTGATCTCATCAATAATCTTAATCAGATGTTTCTGGTAGTCCTTGTACATATATTATGATATTACACAAAGTTAAAGAAGCTAATCCCAGTTAAGTATTACTTTTCCGCAATTTCCTTCTTCCATGATGTCGAAGCCTTTCTGAAAATCGTCGATATGAAAGCGATGAGTAATTACAGGATCGAGGTTTATTCCTCCGATAATCATCATCTCCATTTTATACCATGTTTCCCACATTTCTCTTCCGTAAATTCCCTTAAGTGTAATAGCTTTGAATATAATATCGCTCCATGGCACTTCAAAATCTGAAGGCAGGATACCAAGGAGGGAGATAGAAGAGCCATTATACATATTACTTATCATTTCAATGAATGCTTTTGGAGAACCCGACATCTCTAATCCGACATCAAAACCTCTCATTGCCAGTTTTTTAACGGCATCAGAAATTTTTTCTCCTTTGGAAGGATTAACGGTAAGTGTTGCACCCATCTTTTTTGCTATATCTAGTCGATAATCGCTTAGGTCGCTGGCAACTATAAATCTGGCACCGGAATATTTTGCAATAGCCACCGCCATACTACCGATAAGGCCTGCACCTGTTATCAGGACATCTTCCCCGAGTAAAGGAAATGAGAGAGCTGTATGTGTGGCGTTACCAAAGGGGTCCATTATTGCTGCCCACTCATCAGGTATCCTGTGATCAAGAGGTACCACGTTTGATGATGGTATTCTGACATATTCAGCGAAAGATCCGTCAATATGAACGCCAATACCCAGTGAATTTTCACAAACATGTTCCTTTCCGCGTCTGCAGTTACGGCAGTGTCCGCATGCAAGATGTCCTTCACCGGTAACCCTGTCACCGGTCTTGAAATTAGTAACACCGGCACCTGCTTTTTCTATATAGCCCATATATTCATGTCCGATCACCATAGGAGTTTTTATGGTTTTTTGCGACCAGGCATCCCATTTGTAAATATGCAGATCAGTACCACAAATTGCTGATTTTTTGACTTTTACAATTACATCATTGATGCCGGGATCAGGAACGGGAACCTCCTGCATCCATAAGCCTCTTTCAGGTCGGGCTTTTACCAGGGCTTTCATCATTTTCATAAAGAGATGTATTTTAGGCAATTCGAAATAAAGGTTATACAAAGTTAATCAAATAAGCAGTATCAGAACATGAAACTTGTCAGCCTGTTGAATATGATAAGGTTTAGCTATCTTTGTATAATAATTGATAATAAACAATATGCAACCATTACGGGTACGTTTTGCTCCCAGTCCTACAGGTCCCCTTCATATCGGAGGAGTAAGAACAGCACTCTATAATTATCTTTTCGCAAAGGGCAATAATGGTGTTTTCATACTCAGGATAGAGGATACTGACCAGGCCAGGTTTGTTGAGGGAGCCGAAGAGTATATTTTTGATTCACTGAAGTGGTGTGGAATAGTACCTGATGAGGGAGTCAACGAAGGAGGTAAATATGCTCCTTACAGACAAAGTGAAAGACTTCATCAGTACAGGCAATATGCTGATATTCTTGTAGAAAAGGGACATGCCTATTATGCATTTGATACTCCCGTGCAGCTTGAAAAAATGAGAGCAGAAACAGAAAAAGAGGGAAATACATTTATCTACAACGCATCAGTCAGGGAGAAAATGCTAAACTCTCTTTCATTACCTGAATCAAGGTGGAAAGATCTTGTTGAAAAAGGGGAACCCTATGTGATCCGTTACAAAATGCCTGCTGATGAGGATATTCATGTTGATGATCTGATACGCGGACATATTGTTGTAAATACTGCCACACTCGATGATAAGGTTCTTTTTAAATCAGATGGAATGCCCACATATCATCTGGCCAATATTGTAGATGATCACCTGATGGAAATAAGCCATGTTATCCGTGGAGAGGAATGGCTTCCGTCCTTCCCTCTTCATATGATGATCTACCGCTCTTTTGGCTGGGATGGCCCGTTGTTTGCCCACCTTCCGCTGATCTTAAAACCTGACGGCAAAGGAAAATTAAGCAAGCGGGATGGAGACAGACTGGGATTTCCGGTAATACCTCTAAACTGGCCTTATGGTGAAAAGGCTAAAGGCTACAGGGAAGAAGGATATTATCCGGAGGCATTTATCAATATGCTGGCTCTTTTGGGATGGAATCCGGGAACAGAACAGGAGATCTTCAGCATGGAAGAACTTATTGATGTTTTTTCTATTGATAGAGTTCACAAATCAGGTTCAAGATTTGATCCCGAAAAAGCCAGATGGTTCAACCATCATTATCTGCAGGCAAAAACCAATAATCAACTTGCCCTGGAATTCAGGGATTACCTGAGAGCACAAGGCCATCATCACGATATTGGAGATCTTGAAACCATTATAGACCTGGTTAAGGAAAGAGTAAGTTTCGTAAAAGATATATGGCGTGAAACAGATTTTTTCTTCAGGAGTCCTGAATCATATGATGGTGAGGTAATAAAGAAAAGATGGCGGCCTGAAACGCCACAACAATTACTTGAACTGAAAGAACTGCTTGAGGGACTTGAATCTTTCACACCGGAAGTTACCGAAGAGGCTGTAAAGAGCTGGATTATAGAAAAAGGATATAATACAGGTGCAGTTATGAATGCCTTACGTCTTGTTATCGTCGGTGCATCACGGGGTCCGCATATGTTTAATATTATTTCCTGGCTTGGGAAAGATGAGACTTTTAAACGTATTGAAACAGGTATAGCCGTTATATCAAAAAAACCGGAATGAGCTATCCGCAACCCGAAGATTCTATTGATTTTCATACACATGGAGCACAACCCCTGGAAGGGGTATTCCAGGTTGAAACAATCATGACACATGAGAGCAGGATACCGGAAGATATCCCAGGCATTGCTTTCACTTGTGGAATTCACCCGTGGTATCTTGATGAATCTAACCATGACACTTTTCTCGCTTCAATAGTAAAAATAGCAGCTGATCCACTAATAATAGCTGTCGGAGAAGCAGGTTTCGATAAGATTAAAGGACCTTCGATGGATCTGCAGAGAAAGACTTTTGAAGAACAGGTTATTATTGCTGAAGAATTAAAAAAGCCGGTGATTATTCATTGTGTAAGGTCTTGGGATGAATTGCTGAGAGCTCATAAAAGGCTTAAACCAGGAATGAACTGGCTTGTACATGGTTTCAGGGGAAATAAAGATCTTGCCATGCAGTTGATTTCCAAAGGGATGTATATCTCCTTCTGGTTTGATTTTATCTTAAAACCGGGATCATCAGAGCTTGTTAGAAGCCTGCCAAATGAGAGGATCTTTCTTGAGACTGATGGAGCAGATGTTGATATCAGGGATATATATAAAAAGGTATCGGATGATCTTGGAATACCTATAGAGAAGCTTAAAAAAATTCTTTATTCAAATTTTATTGAATTTTTCAGGACAGATTTAAATAATTTAACCACGGAATGACACGGAGGAACACTGAAAAGAACACGGAGCAAATCCGTGCAAATCCGTGAAGTCAGTGGTGAATAAAGGAGATGGAATCACACTGGTTATCAAGGACTGAATTGCTGCTCGGTAAAGAGAAACTCAGGAAGCTTAAATCTGCCAGAGTTCTTGTTGTTGGCCTGGGTGGTGTGGGGTCATATGCTGCGGAGATGGTTTGCCGTGCAGGTGTTGGTAATATGACTATTGTTGATGGCGATATTATTCAACCCACCAACCTGAACAGGCAACTTATTGCTCTTAACAGTACTTCCGGATTACCGAAAGCTGATATAATGGGAGCAAGACTTCTCGATATCAATCCTTTCCTGGAACTGAAAATAATAAACGAATATATCAGGGATGAAATAATAATAGAGGTGCTTGATGGAGGATTTGATTATGTTGTTGATGCTATTGATACTCTTTCGCCTAAGGTATTGCTTATATATCATTCCCTTGAAAGGAAATATCCGGTTGTCAGTTCAATGGGATCAGGAGGAAAATTTGATCCTGCGAAGATCACCATTGGTGACATTTCCAAAACTACAAACTGCAACCTTGCAAGGATCCTGCGTAAACGGCTTCACAGGCTTGGTGTAAGAGAAGGATTCACAGCAGTATATTCTCCTGAGATTATTGATAAGAAAAAGATTGTCCCGGTAACAGGTGAAAGAAATAAAGCATCTGTTGTAGGGACGATTTCATATATGCCGGCAGCCTTCGGAATCGCATGTGCTTCGGTAGTCATCCGCGACCTGGCAGGAATCTCCAGATAGCCACTCTGTGTCACTCTGTGTCTTCTTTGTGGCACTTTGTGTAAGTTTTTCAGATTAAATAATTACACAGAGGTTACAATTATTTTTCTTTTTTTCGCCTGAAAATCAGGTAAGCAGGGATCCCTGCCAGAACTGTAAGTAATGCGATTGACGATTCAAGGGGTCTTTCCAGGAATGCCAGAGTAAGGATTAATAATCCTGTGCTTATATAAATGATCTGTGTCACCGGGAATCCTTTTAAACGCAAGGCTTCAGGATTGGTTTTTCTGAGTTTCCAAACGCCCATTACAGTTAGTACGGGAAATATACCGAGAGCGAATCCCATATAGGTGAGGATCTGTTCAAAGGAACCCGAAAGGACAAGAATTATTGCAATAAGTCCCTGCAGCAAAATTGAATTTGCAGGAACCTGGAATCTGGGATGTATTTTTGCCACCGAGCGGAAAAATAATCCATCCTTAGCCATCGAATAATAAACTCTTGGACCGATGATAATAAAAGCGCTGAGTGATGAAAAAAGGGCAAATGCAATGAGCAGAGAAAAAAGAACTTCAGCGGATTTACCGAACAGGTTACCCATTGCAAGTCCGCCTACCGATATAACTCCCTTCATCTCCCCGGGGTTTATTCCATATACATAAAGGATATTAAGGGCAAGGTAAAGGAGAATGACAACCCCTGTACCATAAATAAGTGACCCGGGAAGAGTTTTTGAGGGATTCTTTATTTCTGCTCCCAGGTAAGTTGATGCATTCCATCCGCTGTAGGCAAACATTATCCACATTAATGACAGCCCTATAGTTTTCCAGCCGGCAAACCCCTGTGTTGTGAAAGACTCCCCGGTGAAGTTTGCAGTATCACCTTTTCCTGACATTAATCCTGCAAATATTAAAACCAGGATTAAAAGAACCTTAAGAACAGTGAGTACATTCTGGATTCTTGCCCCGGTTTTTAATCCGCGGTAATGGATAAAAGTGAATATTAGAATCACGCTTATTGAAATAATTTTTCCTGCAGCTTTCTCATTCATAATTCCTGCTCCTGACAACCATTCAGGTAATGTAGGGACAGCTCTAAGAAAATATTCACTGAATCCCATTGCTGATGCAGCTATAGGTGCAGAGAAACCTACAACAAAAGAGACCCAGCCGCTGAGAAATCCGAATAAAGGATTATAGAGCTTTGAAAGGAACAGATATTCTCCACCTGCACCAGGCATGGCAGCTCCAAGTTCACCGTAGGATAATGCACCGCATAAGGCTATGACACCCCCAACAGCCCATAAGATAATCATAAGAACAGGATCATTCAAACCCGCCATCAGTAATCCTGATGTTGTGAATATCCCTGCCCCGATCATGTTGGCAATGACAATATTAGTTGAAGGGAAAAGCCCTAATTTTCTCTTGAGTTTTTCTTCAGACATGAAGGGGAGATGTTATTTTTCAGCTCTTTTATAACTTATTGATACTCCTCCTCCGTCACTATTGACTGTAGTTTCATAATTCTCCAGGCTTTTGATATAATCCAGAAATACTGCCTGACCCCCGTATCTTCCATAACCTCTTTCCGAGATATTATGAGCGGTAAAGCACCCACCAACTTTAAGTTTCGGATCAACATCAATAAAATAATTTTTATACCAGTCTTTATCAGCATCACTGAATACAAAGTCGAAAGGACCTTTGAGCTCTTTTACCAGCTGATGTGCATCCGCAAGCCTTGCATCAATATAATCTGATAAACCGGCCTCCTTAAAGTTCTGAAGTGCCTCCCTGTGCCTTCTTTCATCAATTTCAATTGTGATCAGCTTTCCTCCGGTTTTACTGAGAGCCCATGCAATCCATATACCTGAATGCCCTGTAGAAGTTCCTATCTCAAGGGCACTTGTATAATTATTTTTCACAATGATATCGTACAGAAGCTGCCCGTCAACAGCAGGGACATTCATATCATACCATTGTCGTGAACGACTGTTCAGGAATTTTTTTACCTTCTCATCAAGTTCCGGATTCTCATTTTTTATCTGGGCTGAAACATTCAGATTTATGAGGCTTGATCCCAGCAGAATAACCATCATAATTATTGAAAATTTTTGTCTCATCATACTATGAAAGATTAATTTCTGAAGTAAATCTATAATTATTTGACATTTCACGATTGAATAACATTCCCAAAAAATGTTAAATTAAGAGTTTAACTAATAGGTGAAAATGTTTTCTTTGCATAACTTTCTGATAATATTTGCAAAACAACGTATCATTAATATTTATTAAAATTGAAAAAAGGATTTAAAAACTATTATCTCCTTCTGGTAATAACAAGCCTGGCACTGTTTAATGTTATTCTTCACCTGGTAGTATCGTATAATCTAGAATATCACCGGGATGAACTACTGTATTTCTCACTTGGCATGCACCCCGGTTTTGGTTATGCTACAGTCCCACCACTTATAGGATGGATAGCCTGGCTGATGCAGAATATTTTCGGATATACACTTTTTGCAGTCAGGTTCTTCCCGGCATTACTTAGTGGTATAATGGTATTCCTGATATCTGCCGTTGCTAAGGAACTGGGCGGATCTGCCTATTCGAGGATCCTTGCCGCAATAGGAATTATAATTTCAGGCTTTGGCCTGAGAACATTCCTCTTATACCAGCCTGTTCACATTGATCTGATAATGTGGACACTCTCGTTTTATCTGGTAATCAGATACATCAACACGAGAGAAGACAGGTATCTGATCTTTTTTGGAATTACAGCAGGAGTGGCTTTATTGAACAAATACCTCATAGGATTGCTGTTTTTTTCATTTCTTATAGTAATTCCCTTCACTCAATACAGGGATATTTTCAGAAAAAGAAAGTTTTGGATCGGGATGCTGGCAGGTACTATTATCTTCCTCCCAAATATTATTTGGCAAATCATTCACGGACTGCCTGTTATTAATCATTTTTCAGATCTTGCAAAAACACAACTGGTACATGTAGACAGAATAGCTTTTCTTGTCGATCAGTTTTTCAATCCGATGGCGGCCTCTGTACTGACTGTTGCAGGCATAATTTACCTGTTTGTTAACCGAAATGTAAAAAAGTTCAGGGTTCTTGGAATTATTTCTCTGTTTGTTATACTGATACTTATGTTTTTACAGGGGAAGAGTTATTATACACAGGGTTTATTTCCACTCTTAATTGCGGCAGGAGCTGTATCATTTGAACGCCTGCTGAAGAAATTATGGTTGAGGATTTTATTAATTATAATTTTGATAATTATTTCATTGCCCCTGGTACCAATTGGTATTCCTGTTTATAAACCGGGGAAACTTATAACCTATTTTAAAAATCTTGAAAATAAATATGGAATAACGTTCATACGGCGTTTTGAAGATGGATCAATTCACTCATTGCCACAGGATTATGCCGATATGCTGGGATGGGAAGATCTGGCAGAAATAACCAACAAAGCATGGGTAATGATACCTGAAAAGAGGGCAGCATTTATCTATTGTGAAAATTACGGGCAGGGTGGTGCTGTAACAATAATCGGCAGGAAATATGACTTGCCTGAAGCAGTAAGTTTTCATGAGAGCTTTAGATACTGGTTCCCCCGTAAATTCGATCCCGACATAAAATATCTGATATATATTAATGATGAACCCGGGGAAGATATTAAAGATCTTTTCAGAAAAATTACAAATGTCGGAAGCATTACAAATCATGATGCCCGGGAATATGGTACTACAGTATACCTTTGTGAAGACCCTGTTACGAGCTTTAACAGTTTCTGGATATCAAGAACCGCCGGAATGTTGTCAGAGAACTAAATTTTTAATTAATTGTATATAAAAGGGAACTGGCAATAATTTTATATTTTTATACCGTAAAATATCCAATAGATTACATTAAATATCAATTACAATACGATGAATTTTTCAGATTTTGTAACACATCATGGTAAAAGAGTAAATAAAGAGGCCTTTCTGCATCTTATTCAGGTATCGCGAATTGACAAACAGATAAACAAACAGGAATTTGAGCTTCTTCATAAAGAGGGAAGGAAATTCGGGCTTACTGATCCTGAAATTGACCGGCTAATAGCATCTGAAAGAGATCATCATTACCATCAGCCATATAGTCTTGAAGAGAAATTTGACCATCTTTACCAGGTTGCCCAAATGATACTTGCTGATGAAGTTGTGGATGAGAGAGAGAAAAAGATGATACGTAAATTTGCAATCGAAGCAGGTTTCAGCTTCGATAAGATTGATGACCTTATTCAACTTATAATAGAAGGAGTTAAAAACGGGGAGAAAGAGGAAAATCTTTTTGTTAAGTTTAAAAAGAAATTATTAGACTAAATATTATCGGGATAAGCTAACCGAGATCGGAGATCTTTTTCAGAAGTGTCATATCTATAATATCGATATTCTTTCCATCTACCTCAATAATTCCTTCCTTCCTCAATTCTGTAAGGAGCCTGACAGTATTTTCTTCAGAAATAGCCGACATTTCTCCAAGTTCTTTTCTTGTTACGGATAATCTGTATTTATTACTTCCATAGAAACCTGCTAGGTATATCAGGCTCTCTGCTATACGGCCTCTTATGTTCTTTTGATTTAGACAGATTATCTTATTCATTATCAGGGCTACAGAGTGGCCGAAGGCTTTATTTAGCTTCAGCAGAACCTCATGGTTCTCAAGATATAGCTTCTTCAGAAAGTCGAGATCAACCATGCAAATCCTGGCATCTTCGATTGCTGTTACAGAATAAGTATAATGAATGCTTTCAAAGAAAGACAGGAGCCCAATATATGAAGGAGGTCTCATAAGATAGAGTATTATGTTGTGACCATTAATTCCTTCAATGAACAATTTTGCTGTACCTTCCACCAGGTAAATTGCATGACTTACATTGTCGCCCTGTTTACATATTTTCTCATGCTTTCTGAACTGAGCCTGAATAGCTCCTGCCCCGGTAAAAGACTTACCGATTAAAATTGCAGCTTCATAAATATCACATTTATGATTGCACTTATCACAAAATACTTTTCTTGTCAGTTTCATAATCCTGTTGGCCGATTTTAAAAATAATAGTGTAATCTCTTTGGTTTAAGAGGGATAAACTTATAAATAGTGTGAACATACAGGCAGTTAATTCAATGTAGCATTAAAGATAGTTGATTTTATTAGTTGTTCAAAATCAATGATACATTGCAAGGTATTGGGTAGTATATCCTATTGTAAAATCAATAAATTAGCCTGCACCAAAAGGAAAAAACATATTCAAAATTATGGAACCAACAGATCAGTACAATTTCAACATTTTCAAACCCCGGAATCTGCATGGCAAAAAGAACAGGAATGTTATTTTTTCTATGCTTATCATTTGGGCAGTTGCAGTTTTTGGATTTCAGTTCCTGTTGAAAGGAATTGAGAAACCAATACCCGAGAAATCTCTCTTAATGTTTGAATCGAAATGGCCTGAAGCCGTTAAAGGGACTCTTAGTCATGAAGATTTTCAGTCTTTTTTAAGATCTCTTGTTCTTGTAAGAGGTAAGAATACAGTTAAGGCAGGAGACCAGACTCTAATTTCTGAAGCTATCACCCTGACAATTTTAGGTATCATGCCAGATAGTTTAAAGCCGGATATTCTTTTATTAATAGCTGATAAGAAAGGATTAATATCAAAGCTGGCAGAGACGAAAGACCAGGAATATCTTGATGTTAAGAAACAGATTGATCAAATTGAGAGTGATCTTATACAATATACTGAACCATATTCAGGATTCAGCTCAGGATCACTTGAGGCAACCCTGCTTATCAGCAGCTTAATAGAGAAATGTCCTGAATCGCTATCGGATGAAACTTTTACCAGGCTGCCTGAAATCATGAAACTCTACCTGATCCATAATCAGTCGAAACTTACTGATACAAAATTTCTCGGATTTCCATTCCATTATTTTTATACAGCAGTATTTCTCCTGATATTATTTATAGTGCTGTGTATATTATATAATATTCTGACTGAGTGGCGACTGAGACAGCAAAATATAATAGAATAGCTATTAAAACAATGAAAATGAAAAAAATATATTTAATCCTGATACTGTTATTTTCTGTTATTTCTTCCATAAATGCAGAGAGTCTGACACAACTTGAAGGTAGTTTTAAGACAATTCCTGCGATAATACTTATAGCAGTTCTTTTAACATTTGTCCTTGTCGGTGTTTTTTTCAGAGCAAAGGATCCTGCAGATTATTATGCAGCAGGAAGAAAGATTTCAAGAGTAGGTTCAGGGATGGCCATAGCTTCCAACTGGATGAGTGCTGCATCAGTCCTCGGTATGGCAGGAATGATGTACGGATTTGGTTATAATGGACTTGCTTATGTTGTTGGATGGACCGGCGGTTATGTATTGTTATTAATACTTATGGCAGCACAGATCAGAAAGTACGGTAAATATACTGCACCCGATTTTATAGGCGACAGGTATTATTCAAGAGATCTTCGTATAGCAAGTGCAATTTTTACCATCCTGATCTCTTTTGCCTATTGTGTAGGTCAGTTTGGAGGTATAGGTTTGATGTTTAAATGGATACTTGGGCTCAATTATGCATGGGCAGTAATAATAGGATCGTCGGTTGTATTACTTTATACTCTTATTTCAGGAATGATAGGGGCAACAAAGAATATGCAGGTTCAGTATGTTATAATAGTAATTTCATTTCTGGTGCCGGTTTTTATAATGGCATTCAAATTTGATTACTTCTGGCTTCTTCCCCAGATAGGGTATGGTGCAGCAGTAACTGATATTGTACAGGGTATACCGGCTCCGAATATTGCTGACGGGGTTGCACTGGTAAATGCTTATGGTCACGATTTTGCCATAGTACCCAGTCCGGAATTTGCCATGCCATGGGATCCTTCAACCGGTACTACTTTCTTTCAATGGATAGCAATATGTTTCTCCCTTATGGTTGGTACAGCGGGGTTACCACATGTTATTCAAAGATTCTACGTTGTTCCTAAGGTCACAGATGCAAGATGGTCTGTAGTATGGGGATTATTTTTTATCTGTTTAGTATACTGGACTGCACCGGCTTATTCTGCCTTCGGAAAGTTACTTTCTTCAAATCCGGATGTCGGTTTCCTGGCGAAAGACGCCATAGTGGTCTATACAGCACAGCTCGGAGGTATCAACACGCTGATAGTCGGCCTCCTGGCAGCAGGGGCTATCTCAGCAGCGTTTTCAACTGTTTCAGGTCTGCTGGTAGCAGGAGCCTCTGCATTTTCTCATGATCTGTATGTTAGGGTCATTAATCCTGATTCAACACCAAAGGTACAACTGAAAATTGCCCGGATAGGGACTATCATTATGGGTGTAATGGTAACAGTAGTTGCACTTCTGAAACTGGGACTTATTGCACAACTTGTTTCGGTGGCTTTTTCTATGGCTGCATGCACCATATTCCCATTGTTTTTACTTGGTATATGGTGGAGTGGTTCAAACAGGGCAGGTGCAAAGGCAGGTCTCTTCACCGGAACAGTGGTAACAATAATATCCATTACATATTTTATTGTAGGTCTCAGCGGTGGTTCTCTGCCGGGACAGGAATTTATTTCGTACTGGCTTAATGTATGGTATTTTGCCTGGATAGGCGCACCACTGGCAATTATAGCTAATATAGTTATATCATTAATAACAAAACCCACACCACTGGAAATCAAAAAATTTCTTGCTGAACAGGTACATAATTAATGAAACTGAAAGAGCTTTTTAAAATCACCAGAGGGACAAAGGTGATCCTTGTGATCACCTTTGCCGTTTCAGCAGCAGCAGTTATTTTTGCATTCTTCTACTACCATTCTATCAACCGCTCTGAGGATCCTCGTATTTATAATGCACGAAAACTACTTACATTATTTGACACCAAAGGAAATAGTCTAAATGTAGTTGAGGCATTTAATTATATGGACTATGCTTTTACTATATTTGATAAACTGCCTGATTATAAGGACTCATTCGAAAAAGGTGTTATTTATAACAACAAATGCAGTGTGCTTTTAATGAAAGCCTTATATGACAGTACAGTAACAGAACAAGAAAAATCAATATTGCTGAGGTTATCATTGAATAACTGTGACAGCAGCATTAGCGTTTACAGAAGATGGATAAAGGTATGGGGCTCTCTTTCAGAAGAGGAAATAAGGGAAAAAATAACTCCAATGATGAGTATTGACCGGGCTGAATTCAGGGGATTGAGCTTTGAAAAGATTTTAAACCGGCGGATAAGGAATCTTGTTACTGCACAGATTGAGACTCCCAGAAGATTGTCGGTTAGCCTGACAAACAAGGGTACTATATTCCGACATATGATGCAGGTCGATTCAGCCTTTTTATACTATAACCATGCCCTTGCATTATGGAAGGAGAACAGAACAGCAGAAAGCAACCTTAGTGTCCTTATGGGGGGCGAACCTGTTAAACCGTCACTTATTAAATCACTCTTCCCGCCCGACAAAAACAAAAAATAATGTATATTTATATGTAAATCATATTGATATGAAGATTAAGTGTTATAATTTCTTAAACTGCCAATTTATGAAAAGATTTATTTTTCTGATCCTTCTAGTGACAGAAGCATTTATTAAAGTTATTCCCCAGGATGCCGATCCCACATGGGGGATTAAATTCACAGGCTTTGTAAAAAACGATATCTTTTATGATACAAGGCAATCGAGTGCCTCGAACGGGCTTCGTGAAGGTCATTTTTATCTTTACCCCGACAACTCTGTTTTAGATATTAACGGGAATGACATTAATGCAAATCCCTCACTTCATTTCCTTAGTATTCAGACAAGAATAAGAGGAGACATTACTGGTCCTGATGCTTTCGGAGCTAAAACTTCAGGAGCAATAGAGGCTGAATTTTTCGGCACAAGCGAAGCCGACCTGAATGGATTCAGACTGCGCCATGCATATGTTAAACTTGACTGGCCAACTACCTCCCTTTTGACAGGTCAATACTGGCATCCTCTTTTTATTACAGAGAGTTATCCCGGTACCATTAGCTTTAATACCGGAGCTCCCTTTACACCTTTCAGCAGGAATCCCCAGGTGAGGCTGACACAAATGCTTGGTGAAGTAAGTATCTCACTTACAGCCTACGGACAACGCGATTTTTCATCACCAGGACCTGACGGGACAAGTAATAAATATCTAAGAAACAGTGGATTGCCGGGATTAAATTTACAGTCACGCCTGCCCTTTGGAGACAACATTACTGCCTGGTTCGGGATTGACTATAAAAGGATAAAGCCCCAGCTGAGAACATTCTTTAATATAGAGACTACAACAAAAGTCGGAAGCCTGGTTGCCTTTGGGAATATTAAAATCAAAACATCACCGCTAAATGTTTCTTTAATGGGAGTATACGGACAAAATCCATGCGACCTTATGATGATAGGGGGGTATGCGGTTACCTCGGAAAACCCACTTACCCTTATCAGGACATACACCACCATCAATACGGGCAGTTTCTGGATTGACCTTGGAACGAATAATAAGACTACATCATTCGGTTTATTTGCAGGCATGACAAAGAATCTGGGCGCTGGAGATATGATAGCAGGAGCAATATATGGACGGGGGAATGATATAGATCATATTTACAGAGTGTCACCACGTGTTACCCTGACACAGGGGAAATTAAGCTTTGCAGGTGAGGTTGAGTTTACTTCGGCAGCATATGGAACAATGGGTACAGAAGGAAAAGTAACAGATACTCATGCAATAAATAATCTGCGGCTCCTGCTTAGTACTATTTACAGGTTTTAAATAGACTCGTTATAAAAGTCATTTCCTGCTTTAAGTAACAGATTATTAACAGTTTCTATAGTCTGCCCGGTGGAATAACGTAGATTGTTACCTGTGAACTGAAAATCGACAAGATTGTCAGGATCTTTTCCGTTAGTAATGCAGATTGCCTGATGGTAAAGGCGGATTGCTGTTAAATTCTTCCAGGCTTTTAAAGCATCCCGAAGCAAGTTGATATCAAACTTTTTTATTGAATACAATTCAACAATTCTTTCCGGAGTTGACAGAGCTTTTATAAGATATTTCAAAGCATAGAGCCGGATAACCCCTGTTAGGGGGAGGAGGATTTTTTTAACATCAACCTGATCTGATGATAACAGATTGGTTGAAGGATTAAAAGGCTGCAATGCATTTGTCATGTGATGAAAATAAATGTCATTGGTTTTAAGATCATTTTGCAGAAATTTTCTTATTTCATCAGCAAGAGAAGGATCTCCAAAACAGAATCTGAAATCGAAAAATATACTTACCTCGAGCAATTCATCAGGCCCCGGATTTTTTATCCACCCGGTAAAATATTCTTTCCACTTGCTTAAGGGTTGACACCATTTTACATTCCCTGCCATATTTCCTCCTTTACATTCCCTGTATCCGGCTTCTTTCAGCATCTTATTGACCTTCTTTCCTAACCCCTGGAAATAATTATATGCCTTCTGCAGTTTTTCTCCATTGACATTTTCGAAAATAATTGCATTATCCTGGTCAGTCGATAATGAAGGTTCATGTCTTCCGGAACTGCCTGATAAGATAAATGAGAACCTGCAGGGTGGCGGCCCTGTTTCTTCAATACAAATTGATAAAACTCTTTTGCATATTTCATCGGTTATCATAGAAAGGAATAGTGTTACTGAATAAGGATCGGCATGACCCAGAATCATAGAAACCGCCAGTTTACGGCTTCTCAGGAAATAATTCTTTAAAGCTGCTCCTGAAGAGGCCTTACTAATTTCAGAGATAATAATCTCCGGAGAGGTAAAGAATGATTTTATCAGTTCAGATGCTGTGATCACACCGGCAATACTTTTATCTTCCGAAGATATTATGAGACAATTATCGGGAGAGCTTGTTATTTTACTGAAAGCATTTGAAATCTTAGCTTCCCGGTCTATAAATAAAGGAGGCGAATTCATCCACCTGAATAATTCTGTCTGTGGTGATCCTCCCTCAGCTAATCGCAGCCCAAGGGTGGAAGAGTCGATTGTACCCATCGGTTCTCCTTTATTATTTGTTATTATAATTGCCTGAATATCATTTTCTTGCATAAGTGATACCGCGCGGATGGCGGATAGGTTTTCAGGACATATTACCGGTGGACGCATAATTGTACTAACGGGAGCATCCATTATATAAGAGGCACTGAAAGCACTTAAATCAGTCGGATAAGTATCATATTTAGCAGCTGATGCACACAGAGGTTCTATGGATCCCTCACACCAGATTCCATCTGTTTCAGATTCAATAACAGTAACATTTACCAGTGCCCGGAATTCGTTCCCATTCTTACTTCTCAGAAGTACCTCCTTGCCCGTAACAGGTTCTTTCGAAGCCAGAGAATTTATGATTTCTTTCACCTGAACAGGATCTGCCAGAAAGGATTCAATAGTATGAGGTAGCAGCTCCTGTAATGTATTGAAGCCAAGTAGTTTTAAGGTAAAGCCTGAGGCATAAATGAATTTGTTCCTCCGACCAAAGGTAATTTTGAAAAACCCTGTGGAAATATTTTCGAGCAGTTTATCATCAGGTGAAAACCCGTCAGTAACAATCTTAGTTTTTACCGGCCTGACAACTACAAGAACTGCATTTTGATCACCCAGCAATATTCTTGAGAAGTCACAATAAGCACTAATAAATTTGCCACTCTTCGATTTAAGGTTTCCTTCATAATATATCCTTGTGGTAAGGTCGGTATATAGTACATCAGGCTCCGAATAATCACTAAGCCATTTTTCAATAAAAATATCCTGTAAAGGAGTATTCTGAAGTTCTGATTCATTAAATCCAAGCCAGGAGAGCAGGGTCTTGTTTGCCTGTAATCCCTGAGAAGACCAGATAAGTACTCCTTCTGAGGAAGCTTCAGCAAGAGTACGGTATAGTTCTTTTGATTTAAGAAGCTCCTTTTCTGCCAGATTTCTTTTCTTTTCTATCTTATGACCCTGCCTTGTAATAAGACTCAGGAGAATAACAATAACTGAACCTATGATGGCTGATATAAGAAGGGCTCGTAATTCCATTTTCCTTATTTCTGAACGTACATCCTCAATGTAAATTCCTGTCCCGATTACCCATCCCCATGGTTCGAATATTCTTACATAGGATAATTTTGGGACAATACGTGTTGAATCATCGTTCCATTGCCACATATATTCAACATAACTTTCTCCGGTTGCTGATGCTGCATTTACAAATTCAACAAAAATTCTCTTGCCCTTTGAATCGTGATAATCAGTAAGATCTTGCCCAATAAGATCAGGCTTGTAGGGGTGTACCAGCATACTGGGATGCATATCTGTTATCCAGAAATAATCCTTATGCATTTCACCATATCTGATAGTGTTGATTGCTGCTAAAGCCTGAATTTGTGCAGTATCCCGGTCAATTACCCCTTTTTCTTCCATGGAGTAAAAATAATTCAGTACACTATAAGCTGAGGAGGTCATTTCATGGATAAGAATTCTCTTTCGCTGCATCATTATCTCTTCAAACCCGGGGAGAAGGTAAAAAAAGATCAATCCGGCAAAAAGGATAACTGCCAGAAGTGCAGGCAGATCTACTTTTAGCAAAATGGAGATTTTCTTTCCGAAATTTTTCATTTTACTTATGTCTTTGAAAATCCGGTTGGTATTAAACTTAACCTCCTGGTTGAGGTATCAAATATTGTAAAACCGGTCTTCCCCTTGTCTCCGGAAAGCGGTGGAAGAAGAACTACAACAGATTCTTCTCCAAGGACAAAATAATTGTTAGGTAAAGAATGAAAAGCCTTTACTGATAATCCGTTTTTTTTATAAGCAAAACCGGCAAAAATATTGTGTGAATGACCTATGAATGATAAACTCACTTTGTTTGAGCTCATAAAATCCCAGTGTTTCTTCATCTGATTACTTCTTTCAACATATAAAGTAGTTGACCCTGTAAAATCAGGAAAGATATAATGTGAAAACAATATGCTGTCTTGGGATACTTCAGGTATGATATATTCAGGGAGCCGGCTGAGATATCCGGATTCTTTTTCTGATAGATCATTAGGAGAATCATATTCATAACACCATACTTTACCGGAAGATATTCTCTTTCTTTCATTACTGCTCATGATGAACCACCCTTCAGGGTATTCAAACCCATTTGTCCAGGAAGGGAAGCGTGAAACGGAATTGAGATCATGATTTCCGGCTACCACCCAACGGCAATTCGATTCAATAAGTTCTATACAGGATTTTGCACTGCGCTTCATTGAAAAATCGTAAAACCTTGTGTCAAAACCGACAATATCACCAAGACATGCAACCTCATCACACCTGTTTTCTTCTGCCTTTTTAAGAGTCTCCTCAAGGATCCCTACATTCTCATGGATGTCAGTTATTATGCCAATTTTCATATTTTTCAGTAAAAATCCGGGGTAATCATAATAAAGTTAAACTATTTTTTTGGAAAATTTGTTTAGCATCTAAACAATTATTAATTTTGTTTAGTATCTAAACAAAATTATTATGAATACCGAATTACAGCTACTGATTGACCAGTTTCTAAGTATTCTGCATCTCTATTCCGTTATTTCGCGCCGGCCCGTGGATTATGGAACAGGCGATCCTCTCTATTTCACAGAGATTCATACAATTACCACCCTGGGAAAGAACAAGGAGATTAATATGACACGCCTGGCAGAAATAATGGGTGTTACGCGAGGAGCAATTTCACAAACAATAAGAAAACTGGTCAGTAAGAATCTTGTTGTAAAGTTAAATACCAATAATAAAAAGGAATTTAACCTGCGACTCACCGAAAAGGGACAGGTTGCCTATAACGGGCAGAAGAATTTTCAGAGAGAGATATTCACATTTGCGGAGACACTTTATGAAAAAGGTTCATGCAACGACAGGGAGATGGTAAAAGGGCTCTTTGAAGCAATAATCTATAACATGAGACAGAGATTAAACGACCAGGAGGAATTAAAGGCAACAAGATCATGAGAATAAGAATTTCACTTATTCTATTATTGATTCCCTCATTTATCAGCGGGCAGCCGGTACTTGACAGGTATATAAGTTATGGCCTTGAAAATAATCTTGCATTAAAACAAAAGCAATCGGATTATGAAAGCAGCCTGGAAGCACTTAAGGAGGCACGTGGATTATTTTATCCGGGGATAAGTTTCAATGCACGTTATACGGTTTCTGAAGGGGGTCGTATAATTGATTTTCCAATTGGCGACCTCTTAAACCCGGTCTATGCAACACTGAACAGCCTTA
The DNA here is from genome assembly GCA_964507015.1 of uncultured Rikenellaceae bacterium. Classification (GTDB taxonomy): domain Bacteria; phylum Bacteroidota; class Bacteroidia; order Bacteroidales; family VadinHA17; genus LD21. The sequence continues at coordinate 24,272 of CAZDOM010000009.1, forward strand.
CTTCAACAAGCCTTTTCCCGGTGATTGATAACCAGCAGGTAAGATTCCTGAGGCCAACTGAGCATGAAACAAAAGTACGACTGGTTCAGCCTCTCTTCAATACAGATATTTATTATAACTCCAAAATCAGGAGGGAGATGACAATTATTAGTGAGATGGACATCGATCAGTACAGAAGGGAACTGACGGCCGAAATAAAAAAAGCATACTACAATTCTGTAATGGCCGATGCAATTTTTACCATGCTTACAGATACCCGCAGACTGCTGGTTGAAAATGTAAGGGTTAACAGGAAGCTTTTAGAAAATGATAAGGTGACAGCAGATTATCTGTACCGGTCAGAAGCTGAGCTGAATAAATTTGACCAGGAACTTCAGAATTCATTAAAGAACAGGAAAATCGCCTTTGCCTATTTTAATTTCCTGTTAAACAAATCGTTAACCGACTCTATTATTATTCAGCATCCGGAGTTATTTCCTTCTTTATCGCAATTAAAAGGCGACTATACATCAATAGCTCTTGAAAACAGGGAGGAGATCAGGAAAATTGAGAACTACGGGAAAGTTACAGATCTCCGGGTAAAGATGAACCAGTCTCAAAGACTTCCCGATCTTTTTGCAGTCGCCGACTATGGATTCCAGGGCGAAAAATATGAATTCAACAGTAAACAGGATTACATCCAGGCATCCGCTGTTCTTACCTGGAATCTTTTTGAGGGATTCACAAACAGGGCGAGAATACGGCAGGCGATCATACAGAAAGAAATTACTGAGACAAAGCTCGAAGAGGTTAAAAAACAGATTGAACTGCAGGTAATGGATGCAATAAATGAACTTTCGGCAGCCGATATGGGTATAGCTGCTGCGGAGAGCCAGTTGAAAAACGCAAGGGAGAGTTACAGGATCGTGGAAAAAAGATATGGTGAAGGTGAGGCAAGCCTGATAGAATATATTGATGCAAGGGCAAGTATGACACAGGCAGAGGAGAACCTTATAATTTCAAGATTTCAATACCTGTCGGCGTTTGCTGACTTTGAAAACATAACAGCAATGAATATAACAGAATAAAAATACCAGAATGAAAAGAATAATTAACCTAATATTTCTCTGCCTGTTTTTAGTAACGGGATGCAGGCAGAGTACTCAGGTAAATCCAAAAGAGGATGTTATCAGGGTGAAAGTTGTGAGGATAACTCCGAAAGCAACTACTGTTACTATTCATTCAAACGGTATCCTGGTTTCAGCTGAACAACTTAAACTTGCTTTTAAAACCGGAGGATTAATAGCTAAAGTCAATGTTAAAGAAGGTGATAATGTTCAAAAAGGGAACATTCTTGCGGAGCTTGATCTTTCTGAAATAAAGGCAAATGTAAATCTTGCAAGTAGCGGATACGAAAAGGCTCTTCGCGACTGGACACGTGCCAGAAACCTTTACAACGATACTGTTGCAACCCTTGAACAGTATCAGAATGCAACAACAGCTCTCAACGTTGCAAAATCGAATCAGGAGATAGCAAACTTCAATCTAACTCATTCAACCATCAGAGCCCCGGGGGATGGCGTTGTGCTCAGGCAGCTTGTTAAGGAGAACGAACTTGTTGCAGCAGGTTACCCGGTATTTCTTTTCGGCACTAAAGGGAAATTCTGGAAGGTGAAATCAGGGATATCCGACAGGGATATTGTAAAGATCTATCCTGGTGATTCTGCAATTGTTGTATTTGATGCCTGGCCCGGAGTAAAGTTCCCGGCATCAGTCGACCAGATAAGTGAAATGGCCGATCAGATGACAGGTACTTATGAAACAGAACTAAGTCTCGACGGTATGGGCTACAGACTCGCAACAGGATTTATTGCAGGAGTTGATATATTCCCTTCACACAAAAAAAATCTTTGTCTGATTCCTGTTGCTTCTTTAGTTGATGCAGAAGGAGAAAGGGGTTATGTCTATTATGTTACTGATTCAGGTACAGTTAACAAGGCAGCCGTTGATATTGAAACAATCTCAGGTACCGACGTTGCAGTAAAAGGTATCCCGGAAGGAGTAAATGAGATAATATCCGAGGGAGCTGCCTATGTGAATGAAGGCATGAAAGTGGAGGTTGTTAAATGAAAATATCCGAATTATCAGTAAAGAACTACCAGTTCACCATAGTGATTTTTCTGCTCCTGGTATCTCTTGGTATATATTCATATCTGAAGATACCTCAGGCAGCGGACCCGGAATTTCCTGTGACTATTTTCCCTGTAATTGCAGTTTATCCCGGTGCTTCCCCTGCCGACATAGAAGAACTTGTAGTTGACAGGCTCGAGAGAAGTATCAAGGAGCTTGAGGATATAGACAGGATGACCAGCGAGATTGAAGAGGATGTGGCAATAATCGTTGTTGAGTTTTCTCCCGAGACTGACCCGGATATTAAATTTGATGATCTTCAGCGCCAGATCAATCTGATAAGAAACTCTTTACCGGAAGATCTCTACAGCCTGGAGGCTCTTAAGATACAGGCTGGTAACACAAATATTATTCAGGCTGCAATAGTATCCGAAACGGCTCAATATTCAGAGCTTGGAAAACTGGCTGAAGATCTGAAGGATGAAATCTCAGCTCTCACCGGAATCAGGAAAACAGATGCAGTCGCTTTCCCGGCACAGGAACTCAGAGTTGCAGTAGACCTGCCAAGGATGGCACAAATGAATGTATCTGTCAGCCGGGTATTGAATGCAATACAAAGTGAAAATGCAAACATACCGGGTGGTACAATAGAACTGGGATCCAAAAAATTCAATGTAAGGACAAGTGGCAGTTACCGGAATCTTGAAGATGTCAGGAATACAATTGTTGGTGCAGGCCAGGGTAAGGTTATTTATCTAAAGGATATAGCTGATGTCAGCTGGGAGTATGAGGATCTGAATTATTTTGGCAGATATAACGGCAAAAGGGCGGCCTTCATTATAGCAAACATGAAGAAGGGGCAGAATATCCATAAGATGCGCAATGCAATTTATGGAGTATTTGATTCCTTTGAGAAGAGATTACCTGCAGGGATTACACTTGAAAGAGGCTTCGACCAGTCAGCCAATGTAAAAGCAAAACTGGGCCGTCTGCAGCGCGATTTCCTGTTTGCAATTCTGCTGGTACTGATAACACTTTTACCATTGGGATTCAGATCATCAGGTATCGTTATGATTTCAATACCTCTCTCTGTTCTGATCGGTATAACCGGTCTTTATCTCACAGGATTCAGTATAAACCAGTTGAGCATCGTAGGTGCTGTTATTGCACTTGGATTGCTGGTTGATGATTCAATTGTTGTTGTCGAAAATATTTCGAGATGGGTACGGAAAGGCACAAAACCATTCGAAGCCTCCATAGGGGCAACCCGGCAGATAGGTCCTGCTGTCCTGGGCTGTACAGCGACACTTATTCTTGCATTTTTACCACTCATGTTTCTCCCCGGAAAGGCCGGTCAGTATATGAGAGTCCTGCCAACAACGGTAACATTTATAGTCCTCGGATCACTCTTTGTTGCCCTTACAATAATTCCCTTTATTACAAGCAAAATTCTCAAAGGCAATGTAGATCCAAGAGGCAATATTGTCCTTAGAGGTTTTCACAGAGTAATCGATTTCACCTATTCACGTGCTCTTCACTGGTCGCTCAGGAATCCGTTAAAGACAATCATGTTTGCACTCCTCTTTTTCATATCCTCACTATTCATTATCAAGCTTGTAGGATTCAGTCTTTTCCCGAAGGCAGGACTGCCTCAGTTTTTTATTACTGTTGAAACCCCCAGGGGAAGCAATATCAACGAAACAGATAAAGCTGTAAGGTTTGTGGAAGAGGTCCTGTGCACCAGACCTGAAGTAGTCTATTATATGTCAAATATAGGGAAAGGGAACCCTACGATCTATTACAACTCATTTCAGAAGAATGAACAGGCAACTATCGGGGAGGTACTTTGTGAAGTAAAACGCGATCTGGTACCTGACATAAGCAGGTTTATTGATGAACTACGTGATACAATGGACAGTTATGTTAATGCCAGGATATATGTAAATGAATTTCAAAACGGTTCACCGGTGGATGCTCCGGTGGCAGTAAGAATTATAGGAGATAACCTCGATACTCTTGGACATTTTGCCGGGATTATAGAGAATATCTTCAGGAAACATAATGGGACAATATACATAAAAAACCCTCTTAGTCAGTCGCTTACAGATATCAGTGTAAGCGTAAACTCCGAAAAGGCAGGTATGTTTGGTGTCCCTTCGGCAGAGATAGACAGGACCATCCGGCTTGCCCTGGAAGGAATTGTAGCCGGAAAATACCGTGATCTGGATGGTAAGGAATATTCAATAAATGTGAGGATGCCGGAAAAAGTTACGGAAGATCATCTTATACTTGATGATGTTTATGTTGCTTCCCTTAGCGGCACCCAGATCCCGTTATCACAACTTGCCGCAACAGGATTTTCCAGTTCGCCAACCCTGATAGAGCACTATAACAATGAAAGAGCAATGACGGTATCATCATCAGTAAGAACAGGATTCAATACCGACAGGGTTACCAAGGAATTATTATCAGAGATCAGGAAATTGAAACTTCCTGAAGGATTTAAAATTGTGGAAGCGGGAGAGATTGAGAGCAGGCGTGAAAGCTTCGAAGGGATAGGAACTGCAATAATAATTGCCATATTCGGGATTTTCGCCGTCCTGATACTTGAATTCAGAACCTTTAAGAGTACCCTTATCGTTCTTTCAGTAATACCGCTGGGAGTAATAGGCGGACTGGTTATGTTATGGTTAACAGGTAATACTCTCTCCTTTGCTGCTGCAATAGGTTTTGTTGCTTTAACAGGTATTGAGATTAAGAATTCCATTCTGCTTGTCGATTTTACCAACCAGCTTCGTGAACAGGGTACTTCGCTTGATGAGGCTATTATAGAGGCAGGGGAAATAAGATTCCTTCCGGTACTTCTTACTACACTCACTGCCATCGGCGGACTTCTTCCTATTGCTTTAAGCAGATCTGCCCTCTATTCTCCGCTTGCCTTTGTGATAATAGGAGGACTTATAACCTCCACACTTCTTGCCAGACTGGTAACCCCTGTAATGTATAAAATCATTCCGCCCAGGATATAGATATTGTAACGACGTTGCATGCAACGTCGCTGCAACAAAATTAATTTTTCAATCACGATAATCTTATATGATAATAATTTCCTAACTTGTATGGATCAAAACCCGATCTGTAACTAAACAAAATCAACATGAGAATTTTAATAATTGGAGGTATTGCATTTGTAATCTGGTGCTTTGTTTCCGCATGGCTCTATAACGATCATCTTTTGCCGGCACTAAAAAAGCCGGCTCCGGTTGTTACAGTAGAGGATAAAGCAGCCAGAGAGGCTGATTCTTTAATGAAGCTTAAAGAAATGATGCCCAAAGATCTTTTGATCTATTTTGAATTTAATAAAACGAAATTCAAAACAGATTCACAGACTGATAGCAGAGTAGCTGAATTTAAAGCATGGCTCGATAAATATCCGGGTTCAATGCTGTATGTGACAGGTCATACCGACCTGGTCGGAACTCCTGAATATAACCAGGCACTGGGGCTGAAAAGAGCGGAAGTGGTCGGCAAATACCTTGAAAGCCAGGGTATTAATGCGGGAAAAATAAGAAAAGAATCAATGGGAGAAAGTAAGCCTGTTGCAGGGTACATCACTAAAGAAGAAAGAGCAAAAAACAGAAGAACAGAAATAATAATTAAAATACAATAAAATGACAATTTCATACATACAACTCGTATCAGTTACCGGAGCAGTAATTTCCATTATTGCTCTGCTGCTGGTTGCAGCAATAATTGGGTATCTAACAGCCTGGTTTTATGCAAAATCGGTTTATAAGCCAATAATTAAAGGTCTTGAGGAAGAAAAGGAAAATCTTCTTAAACAGGTAGCAGAGTTGAAAGAAGATATAAGTAAGCTTAATAGTAAGGTTGATGAACTGAATGGAATGATTTCCAAACTGGAAGAGGAGGCAAAAAAGAAAGATGATGAGATTAAAGGCCTGAAAAATAAGTAATATAATAATCTGATTATGAAAACATCTAGAAGGACATTTATTAAAACAGGTACGATTGCTGTTATAGGAAGTGCTGTATTGCCCAAAACAGTCTTTGGCGTTCCTGCTGAAAAAGGTATTGTCGGTCTTCAGCTTTATTCTGTACGTGCCGATATGTCGAAAGATCCCCTGGGATCACTTAAACAGGTGGCAGATATGGGGTATAAATATGTTGAGCATGCAGATTACCGGAACAGGAAATTCTATGGTTATGCTCCGGCAGAATTCAGGAAGATACTGGATGACTTGGGGCTTAATATGATAAGCGGGCATACTGTTATGGGCCGACAGCACTGGGATGAGGCAAAACAGGATTTCTCCGACAGCTGGAAATGGACCGTAGAAGATGCTGCAGTACTAGGCCAGAAATATGTTGTTAGTCCCTCCATGGACAATAGTATGAGGAATAAATATGACGATTTTATGCGTTATATGGATGTTTTCAACAAATGCGGTGATCTCTGCAAATCGCACGGCATGAAATTCGGATATCATAATCATGATTTTGAATTCAGCGAAAAACTGAATGATAAAAAGCTGTTCGATATCATGATGACAAGTCTGGATCCTGCCAAGGTTGTGATACAACTGGATATCGGTAATATGTACAATGGTGGAGCAGTGGCTCTTGAGGTAGTAAATCAGTATCCCGGCAGATTCGAAAACCTTCATGTAAAGGATGAGATTAAAGCTGAGGGCGGGAATGAACCTTATGAAAGCTGTATTCTCGGTGAAGGAATAGTAAATGTTAAAGAGGTCCTTGACCTGGCAACAAAAATAGGCGGAACAAAGGTTTATATCATTGAACAGGAATCATACCAGGGTAAAACACCGATGGAATGTGTCGGGGCTGACCTCGAAGTTATGAAGAATTGGGGGTATGTATAACCTGTAACCTGAGATTAAATACTACAGGCCCGAAAGGCCTACTCCTCTATGGCAGAATGGTAATCCTGTAAAGATCTTACCCGGTATTTTCCATTCTGCCGTTCTTTTATACCCTTCGTAGCTGATAATGCAGCCGAAGTGGTTGTTATATAAGGTATCTTATATTTGATGGCATTTTTTCTTATGTAGGAATCATCGTATTCACTGAGGCGTCCCGCCGGGGTATTTACTACGAGGTCTATTTCCCCGTTTTTAATTGCATCAACAATATTAGGTCTGCCCTCGTGTACCTTAAGGATCAGTGTTGCCGGAATACCGTGTTCTTCAAGAAATTGCTTTGTACCCCCCGTTGATAGTATATTAAATCCCATATCCCGAAAATTTCCGGCAAATTCAACGATACGGTTTTTATCACGGTCAGCAATTGTTATAAGTACAGTACCTCCCACCGGCAGGGGTGATTGAGTAGCCTCCTGTGATTTAAAGAATGCCATGCCGTATGTATCGGCCATGCCAAGCACTTCACCCGTGGAACGCATCTCAGGGCCCAGCAGGGGATCTATAGCCGGGAACATATTGAAAGGGAAAACAGCTTCTTTGACTCCATAATGCTTTATACTTCTGTTTCGGAGGTTAAAATCCGATAACTTTTGTCCAAGGAGTATATGTGTGGCAATGTTTGCCATTGAAATATCACAAACCTTTGAAACAAGTGGTACAGTCCTTGATGCACGTGGATTAGCCTCCAGGATATATACAACATCCTCATATATTGCATATTGTATATTTAATAGTCCAACAACATTTAATTCCATCGCAAGCCTCCGGGTATAATCATATATAGTTTTCTTGTGTTCCTTTTCTATTACTACGGGAGGGATAACACATGCTGAGTCGCCTGAATGAATACCGGCATATTCGATATGCTGCATAACTGCAGGAACAAAGGCATCGGTTCCGTCGGATATTGCATCTGCCTCAGATTCAATAGCATCCTCAAGGAATTTGTCAAGAAGAAGCGGTCTGTCAGGAGATATGCCAACGGCTTTTGCCACATATTCTTCCAGCATATCTTCATCAAGGATTATTTTCATTGCCCTGCCTCCAAGTACATAAGAAGGTCTTATCATAAGTGGATATCCTATTTCTTCAGCTATTGCCATTGCCTCCCCGAGATTCCCTGCCATACCTGATTCAGGCTGGGGGATACCCAGTTTTGTTATTATATGTCTGAAGCGGTCACGATCTTCGGCCAGATCTATGGTTTCAGGTGTTGTTCCGAGAATATTAACACCTTCATCTGCCAGTTCCCTGGCAAGGTTAAGGGGAGTCTGCCCGCCGAACTGGACAATTATTCCCTCGGGTTTTTCCTTTTCATAGATGCTCAGCACATCTTCAGCAGTGAGTGGTTCAAAATAAAGCTTGTCGGAAGTATCATAATCTGTTGAAACAGTCTCGGGATTGCAATTCACCATTATCGATTCATATCCTGAATCACGTATGGCAAAAGCAGCATGAACACAGCAATAATCGAATTCAATACCCTGACCTATCCTGTTGGGACCCCCACCCAGCACCATGATCTTTTTCCTGTTGCTGACAGTTACATTGTCGGGTGCATTATATGTGGAGAAATAATATGCAGCATTCTCCACACCACTTACAGGAACAGGCTCCCATGCTTCCTTTACTCCGAAAGAAATCCTTTTTACCCTGATATCCCTTTCCGGTATGCCCAGTATTTTTGACAGGTATTTATCGGCAAATCCCTCTTTCTTTGCCTGAATAAGTATATCATCAGGTGGCATTGTTCCTCTGAATGCAAGTATCCTTTCTTCCTCTTCGACGAGTTCCTTCATCTGCTGTATAAACCAGGACTTGATATGTGTCTTATTATATAGTTCTTCAATATCAGCGCCTTTCCGTAGAGCTTCATACATTATGAACTGTCGTTCACTTGAAGGATTATTAAGAAGAACCATCAGTTCTTCAAGAGATTTATTATTAAAATCATTTGCAAATCCAAGTCCGTACCGGCCTGTCTCGAGTGATCGTACAGCCTTCTGAAAAGCCTCCTTGTAGTTTTTCCCGATACTCATCACTTCGCCTACAGCCTGCATCTGTGTCCCGAGTTTGTCTTCCAGACCATCAAATTTCTCGAATGCCCAGCGGGCAAATTTCACAACAACATAATCACCGCCAGGAGTATATTTATCGAGTGTTCCATCCCTCCAGTAGGGTATTTCATCAAGGGTAAGTCCTCCTGCAAGGAGCGAAGAAACATATGCAATAGGGAATCCTGTTGCTTTCGATGCAAGAGCTGAAGATCTCGATGTACGGGGATTGATTTCAATAACCACCACCCTGCCTGTTTCAGGATCATGGGCAAACTGAATATTTGTTCCGCCTATCACCTCAATGGCCTCGACGATATCGTAAGAATATTTCTGAAGACGTTGCTGGAGATCAGGAGCTATAGTAAGCATCGGGGCAGTACAAAAAGAATCACCTGTATGAATACCCATTGCATCGACATTCTCGATAAAACAAACTGTTATCATCTGGTTTTTTGAATCCCTGACCACCTCAAGTTCCAGTTCCTCCCAACCAAGTACTGATTCTTCTATCAAGACCTGGTTTACAATACTGGCTGCCAGTCCTCTACCGGCAACGGTCCTGAGTTCTTCAAGATTATAAACCAATCCACCACCTGTACCACCCATTGTATAGGCGGGACGAATGACAACGGGATAACCAAGTTCTGCAGCAACCACCTCAGCATCTTCTATGTTGTTTACTGCTTTGCTTTTTGGCATTTCTATACCGAGCCTGTTCATGGTCTCCTTGAATGCAGTCCTGTCTTCACCACGCTCTATAGCGTCAATATTGACACCGATGACTTTCACATTATATTTTTCCAGAATTCCCTTTTTTGCCAGTATTGAAGAGAGATTCAATCCGGTCTGTCCTCCCAGATTAGGTAACAGGGCATCAGGACGTTCCTTCTTAATTATCTCGGTAAGAGCATATTCATTAAGCGGCTCAATATAGGTAACATCTGCCATTCCCGGATCCGTCATTATAGTTGCCGGATTTGAATTAACAAGTACTATCTTATAACCTAATGATCGCAATGCTTTGCAGGCCTGTGTTCCGGAATAGTCAAACTCACAGGCCTGTCCTATGATTATAGGACCGGAACCTATAATCAATACTTTGTTTATATCCTCTCTGCGTGGCATAAAATTATTTATTAGTTATTGAAAGATAAAGAATCTGTTTTGAAAGGTAAGGAGACCTGGTATCAAAAGAATGAAAAAGATATGAACCATTTATAGGTAGTAAGTATATATTGATGGAACCGCTCCGCGGATCACTACAGGGATAATTTCATTAATGTGATCCGCGGAGCGGATCCATAAATGATTGTCAGGGATTGCAGCCTTAAGGTAGAACACCGGAGGTGTTCCATAAAATTTGATATACATAAATAATTTTATTTTCTTTAATTGTACCTTTATAACATGAAATCACTTTTTTTCATAGCAGTAATCCTGTTACTTGTGCATAATATAGCAGATGCTCAGGAATTTACCGACAGCAACCTGCCGATTGTCATTATAAATACGGATGGCGGCGTCAGTATCCATGATAATCCCAGGATAATGGCAGATATGAAAATAATTTACAGGGGTGAGGGTGAGAGAAACTATATATCGGACCAGAATAATCCCGATTATCTGAATTATGATGGCAGGATAGACATTGAAATTAGAGGCTCATCATCAACAGTTTCTGACAAGAAACAATATGGTTTAACCACAAGGCAAGAGGATGGAGTTACAAATAATAATGTAAGCCTGTTGGGAATGCCCGAAGAAAACGACTGGATCCTGAACGGGATGGTATTCGATCCTGCATTAATGAGAGATTTCCTCTGTTTCAACCTATCCAGACAGATTGGTGAATATGCATCGAGGACAGCTTACTGCGAGATGATTATTAATGGTGAATACATGGGGCTTTATCTGCTTGAAGAGAAAATAAAAGCTGATAAAAACAGGGTGGATGTCATCAAAATTACGGCAGAAGACCTTGACTTTCCTGACGTTACAGGAGGTTATATAACTAAATGTGACAAAACAACAGGAGGAGATCCCGTAGCCTGGACAATGAATAATTTTTTTGGTAATGTAGATTTCATACATGCGTTACCTAAACCGGAAAGCGTACAGTCAGCACAGCACAATTACATCCGCAGTTATTTTTTCAGGTTAGATTCAATAGCTAATACCAAGGATAATTCTCCGGTAACCGGTTATCCCTCATTAATTGATATCCCGTCGTTCATTAATTACATGATAATCGCTGAACTATCCTCAAATGCTGATTCTTACCAGTTCAGTACATATTTTCATAAAGACAGGAACGGGAAATTAAGGGCAGGTCCTATATGGGATTCTGACCTTACCTTTGATAATGATCTCTATTTCTGGGGTTTTGACAGGAGTAAACCTGATGTATGGCAATTTGATAATTCGGATAATGTAGGAGCACGGTTCTGGAAAAACCTCTTTTATACCAATATGTACAGATGTTATTTGTCGAAAAGATGGAATGAGCTTACAGCTCCTGGCCAGCCTTTGAATCCGGATACTCTTAATAGCTATATTAACAGAACTGTCTCATATATAAGTGAGGCAGTTGTGAGGGAGGATTTAAAATGGGGAAATATAGGAAGTCATGAAAATGAGGTTGCAAAAATCAAAAATTATCTTGATGCGAGATATCCCTGGATGACGGACACCCTCGGGCCCTATTCGGAATGCAATAATGTTGTTGTTCCACCACTGGTGATAACACGTATAATGTACCATCCCGACAGCTCCCTCATTTATGCTGACAGGGAGGATATGGAATTCATTGAGATTACAAATACAGGTTACCAGATAGTTGATCTTACAGGTATCTATTTCATGGGTACAGGACTTGTTTACCAGTTCCCTGCCGGGGCAAAAGCAAATCCCGGTGAAAAAATATTCCTGGCAGGTAAGTCTTCTGTATTTAAAAGCATTTACGGAATACGCCCTTTTGGCCAATTTACCAGGAGCCTCTCCAACAGTAGTGAAAGACTTTTACTTGCCGACTGTTTTGGAAATATAATTGACGATGTTACCTATAACGATACACTGCCATGGCCGGATGCCGACGGCAATGGTTATTACCTTGAACTTATTGATCCGAACCTTGATAACAACCTGGGCGAAAACTGGATAGCTGTCTTTGATAATTCGCTGGATGTAAGAGATGTTTATACCCCGGAAAATATCAAGGTGTTCCCGAACCCGGTTTCCGATTTTCTTAATATAGAAACGATAACCGAAATAATCTCTGTCAGACTTTACGATCTTGCCGGCAGATTAATAACATCGGATGAACATGTCTATAATGCAAATCACAGGATCAATATGACAAATCTACCTGCCGGAATATATCTTGTAAGAGTAAATATATCGGGACAAACGATTACTTACCGGATAATAAAAATGTGATTATTAGTATATTTTTTCTTATCAGCAAATTAAGTGTCTTTTATACACTTATTTTCGAGTATATACATTCGGTTCCTGTATATCATTCAGGAACAGGGTACGGGACGAATTATAAAAATTCAGGAAATCATCAGGGAATGGCTGGTCAATATTTCCAAACCTGAACCTTGGCATATAAGTATGTCTCCAGGTAAGAACATATCCAACAGGGTATTTACTTACTACCGGTAACAGAACTGTTGACCACCAGTCTTCCATGCCCCATCTTCCTCCTGTTTCGCTCAGAGCGGTCAGTTTATTCCTGTTAATAGCTTCTGTGGTAACAAAGTTAAGGGCAGTGTCAAGTTCACCACCAAACTGTTCTCCGCGATCGTACATGTCGAGTGAAAGCATATCTATGATACCGTCACCCGGGTAACCCCTCATATACTGGTCAAGGCTGGTTACCCTGTCGGTATTATAGGCATAAAGAATATTGTGAAGATCCTTTTTATCGCGCAAGAATTCGACAGTATATTTCCATAACATGGAATATTCCTCATCGGTGCAGATGTTTGTTCCCCACCAGAAGAAGGATCCCGAATGTTCGTGGTAAGGCCTGAAAATGAAGGGGATAGGAGTACCGTCATCGTCTTTCAGACCGGCAAAAAAATCAGCAAGGCGTTCAAGCCAGGTATTGAATATTTCATGGTTTTTACCTCCCGGAAGTATTGAGGCCACCACCTCTTTGGAACTTACATCCCAGGCTGTACCATGCTGAAACCTTGCTCTGCCCTCTGTTTCTTCCGGAACAGGTTCCTGCATCGTTAATGGATTATTTGCATGCCAACTGATGGTGATAATTCCTCCACGCTTATAATGAGCTTTTACCTGTTCAGCTATCTGAACGAAACTGACGGAATCGAGACTTCTTTCGTTGCCAAGCTCAAGATGCCCAAGCTCAAAGCCTGCAATAGCAGGATAATCACCTGTGAAGTCCTTTGTATCGGAACGATCCTTTTCGTACCACCATTTATAGCCGTACATCAGGTCATCCTGGTGGCCGTACATCACACCTCTTTGCTGAAGTTCCCATAGTGATTTAAAAAGGCTGACAGTCTCTTTTGTGGCTTTCTTATCTGCGGGTGCCGGAAGCTTTTGAGTGCAACCCAATAGTGTCAGAAGTAAAATAATTGCGATTGATTTCAGTGTTTTCATAGTGATAAGTTGAGGTATTATATATTCAATTTAAAAATCTGGTATGTATTAATTTTAAGGATAGTATTAATAAAAATAATTGTCCCCGGCCTTTATCTTCAAGATGATTGTTTGGCTTCTTTTTCCGGAATAAACAGAGAATTCCCGTTGTTGAATCTCCTGTTCAGTATAAGATCCACAACCTGTACACCACCCATCATGGTACCATAAAGACCATGAGCAAATTTTGGCTGATAGAGATTCGTGATGGGAGTTTTCATCGGAAGGCGTTTTGGCCCGAACTGTGTAACAAGTGAAGCAATATCGTAAATACTGCCTGTTGGAGAGCCTGAGAAACGTGCATAAGTCGCAGGTGTTGATATTTCTTTTACCACAATGTGCTTTTTCAGGTCAGGTATGAAATATTTCTCTGCAATATCTATCAGGAAATCAGCCCATTTCTCCTTTTCTGCGCGGTATTTTTCATAATCTCTTTCACGAAGCTCTTTCCACCCATCCATGGCCCATGGTGTACTGCGGATAGTAATTGTATTTTTTGCTCCTGTAGTCAAAGAGGGACAGATAACCGCTACATGAAAACAATCCTTTGAAAAACCATGATTCCCGGCAAGAAATGCATTGAAAAGCTTTTCAGCTGTTCCCAGTCCTGTAGATACTACATTATAGGGATAATCAAGATCAAGTTTAGTCATGTCTATTTTATCATCAAGCCCAAGGGCAACATTTACCGATGAAGGTGACATGATGGTATTTTCAAGTCTTTGAACATATTTCTCAGGCAGGTGTTCCTCACCGACCAGTTGTCGCATAGCAAGCATAGGGTCGACCGTGGTGATTACCCTGTCACCGCGTATCATAGTATTATCACCCTTTACTTTTACACCCGAAACAACTCCGTCTTTAACTTCAATTTTTTCGACTTCGGCATTAAAACGTATTTCCGCTCCCAGTGACTGAAATTTTTCAGCCAGTTTTGCCGGATACTCATCGAAGAAACCATAGGGGCGAAAACACCTGGTCATTGATGAGAGCATTGCTCCGGTTGCCAGGATAGCAGAAGCACGGTCGGAGGGAACTCCCGAAAAAGAGGTAAAAGTTTCCATCACCTCTCTCAGCTTCTTTTCGGTGATCATGAATTTATCAAGCAGGCCGGAATATGTCCGGTTAAGATTTGCTATTACTTTCGGAGCCTTGAAGGGAGTTGCCAGGGTATCTTTCAGTGTGGCATTGGCTTTCAGTTTTCTCACCTGTTTAAAAAGGTCAACCGAATATTCCATCAGGGCCCTTATCTTTTCTGCATCGGCAGGAAAAGTTTCCGTCAGGTACCCGGTAAAATTTTCAGAGCCTGCAGGGATCTTGTATTCATCCACATGGTCCCCGTCTACGACCAGCCTGCGCATAAAGTTCTTCTCATATCTTTTCAGCGGCAGGTCAATTTCAAGGTATTCAAGGATATCGACAATATCGGGGAAGAGCTGGGTGGTTTCAAAGACATATCCCTCTTTTACATATGCCGTGCTGTAACCCCCCGGGTAGCTGTTCTTTTCAATGATCAGGGTTTTCATCCCTGTTGTATTCTTCATCCACATTAATCCCGATGCCAGTCCGCTTAATCCTGCTCCGATAATGATCAGGTCATAATGATCTTTGCCGGAAAAATTTGAGGATAATGTATCCCGTTTTAGCTGATAAATATTATTCATGGTAAGAAATGTTAATCAGTATTCATTCACAAGTTACAACGTTTTTGCACCGGAGGCAATTTTTTTTATTCCACTGATGATAGTCAATTGCTGAATCAAATAATAAAACAGAATTTTTACATATTTTTAATACTTAAATATCTTATTATGAAAAGGCTGGCATTTATTTTTCTGGTTTTAATGGTTATTCTGGTATGCTTTGACTGCAGACGCGATACTGAAAAAATTATCGGCATTAAGATCTATGAGTATAGCAATGACTTTAATTTACTCGTTGACAAGTGGAAAGAGATGGGCATTAATACAGCCTTTGTCAGTAAAGAGCTGGCAGCCGACAAGCTCTTCAGGCAGTTGCTAAAGGGAAACAACATTCAGGTTTATATAATCTTCCCGGTATTCTATGATCCTGAACAGCTGGAACAGGACAGCATGTTGTATGCAATTACTGATAAGGGAACAGTTGCCAGAGACGACTGGGTGGAGTTTGTTTGTCCATCACGTAAGGCATTTCGTAAAATGAAAGTTGATGAAGCCGCTGATCTGATTAGAAAACTTGAACCGGATGGTCTGAGCATCGATTTCATCCGCCAGTTTGTATTCTGGGAAATGATCTATCCCGAAAGAACAGCAGAGAGTATTGATGCAGCATGCTTTTGTGACAGCTGTGTGGGAAGCTTCTGTAAGATGAAAGAGATTACACTACCTGATTCCTGTATAACAGTTACACAAATAGCAGATTTTTTATTGAGTTTTTATTCAGAGGACTGGAACGAATACCGCTGTGAACTGATCAAATCAATGATTAAGGAAATTTCAAATACAGCACGTACCATCAAACCCGATATCAAAATCAATGTTCATACTGTACCCTGGCGGGATAAGGATTTTGGTGGTGCAAACATCAGGGTGGCTGCTCAGGATCTGCAAAAGATAGCACCTTTAGCCGATTACATATCCCCTATGTGTTATTCACAGATGCTCAGGCGTGATGCCGGCTGGATCGGATCAGTTGTGACAGAGATGGATAAAAAAGCCCCCGGGAAAATATTACCCAGTATCCAGGTATATCCCTATTATATTGATGATCCCTTTACTGTTGAGGATTTCAGAGAATGTGTTAATGCCGCATTGAAATCACCCTCAAGGGGAGTGGTGTTTTTCTCATGGCCGTTGTTTGAAAAAGATCCTGAGCGTATGGAGATCAGGTAATTGAATGAATGGGGGGGTGCAGGTAGACTATCTGAATGTAATATTTAATTAAATCATAAAATGAAAAAAATGAGAGTTATATCGGGCCTTATAATTATACTGATATTGCCTTTTATAATTTTTTACTTTAAAAGAGGCTCTATGATAAAACAGGAAATTTATCCGGCAAGATCGGGAACAGCCATACTGATAACCGGTGCTGCAGCACGTATTCCACAGGAAGCAGCTTTGCTCGAAGAGTTATATAACAGGGGGTTATTGAAAAATGTGGTCTTTATTTCCGGAGTAAGTTCAGGGGCAATAAATTCAGTTATCTTAAATGGAATTTTGACAGGGAAGATGACATTTAAGGAGTATAAGGATATCCTTTTTAATTTGAATAATAGTGATATATTCATTCAGGAAGAGAAGAAGATTCCTGTCAGCACAGCACCACTGCGAAAATTTATGGAAAGCATTGTTGAAGATAAAATGGGCTATTACAGAATAGGAGATCTCCCCATTATGACAGAAATATCTTTTACTCACGTGAATAAGCTGGATCTGAAAAAAACTGTCTACAGGATGTGTAGTCGAAAAATAAACAGTGAAACTGATACAACCCTTAGCCTTGTTGATATAATGATGGCTTCCACTGCATTCCCCATAGCTTTTCCTCCCGCAAGAATAAATAACGTTAAAACAATACCGGACGAGGAATATATTGATGGAGGTGTTGGCGATGATCATGTTCCTTTCCAGGCTCTTTTAGACTTTGAAAAATTCAGGGGGAAAGGGGTTGAAAAGGTGTACATCATTAGCAGAAAAAGTGATAGTATTCCTGAGGTGAGTGAAGAAATGAAAAATTTGGGTATTAATGACAGAGGTTTATTTGATAAGCTTGGGATCTCAATGGATAATATTCTTGAAAGGGGAATAATCAAAAGACTTGAAGCATATTCCGCAGAGGCTCCCGAACTGGTACCTTTGACTTATATTTGGGTACCTGAGTTCAGGGAAGATTTTTTAATGTTCAGTTTCAGCAAACTTAAGGAACAGTACGATTTAACTATACAATGGGCTAATACTCATAATCCTATGCCACTTGCAGATTATCTTAAACAATATGTCTCAAAGGAGAAATGAGTTATATATCCGGGGGCTGGAAACGGAAAAGACAGATGAAGCTCTGAAGGAGATCAGTAATAGAAATTAATAATAAATAGTCACCAGCCAGGGTCCGGGCTCATTTATAGTTAACCTTACTTCACAATTCAGAGTTCCCGTATTTAATGCGTTGGGGGCGTTGAATTTGAGCTTTCCCTCGAAAGGAAACTGAACATTCTCAAAACCTGTAAAATTGTTAGTTATAGTTTCAGTTCCTGAACTTCCCTGGAGCAACAGGTCAGTTATCGTAATAAAAGTTGCTGATTCACCTGCACGTGAGAATTTGTATTTGACATATTTACGCTCATCACCCATTTTCATGCATGTAACCCTTCCTACATTGCTTCGATACCCTATAACATAAGGAGATATGTTTTTTTCACCGATATAGTTATCATTTTTCCAGATACCTGTAAGCACTGAATCTCTGTCTGCAAGTTTTGTAATAAATTCACCATTGCCGTTTCTCATCCCCTTCTTCCACTCACCTTTATATACCTCACCTGTCTCCCAGATATAGGTTCCTTCACCATCAGGAAGGCCTTTTTTAAATTCACCGGTATACTTGTCAACACCTGACGCTTCACCCTTCCCCTCAGCCAGACCCTTCTTGCAGGATCCGGTATATAAGTCACCAATTCTTGGCAGCAGGACCTTACACGCATCTTGGCAATAAAGAGCCGTTGTCAATAATGACATTGTCATCATTGCTGTGAGAAGAAATATTTTTTTCATTTTTTGGAATTTATGTAAAGGTAAGAAACTTTTAATTAACTAACTTACAACAAAAATCGCACCAGAAAACAATTGAACTGACTATCAGCCGGGGTCAAATATTTTTAGTATTATTAAGTAAGTTTAAAGACTGTATCATGGGACAAAAATCAAAGATATCAGAAACCAGGAGGAATCTTCTGAAAGGATTAATAGCTTTGCCCTTTGCAGGCGGTTTGTCAATTTCATCAGCTTTTACCGGTAATTCATTAAAAAACAAAAGTTATCTGACAGATGAAGCCATAGCTGCTTTACAGGGTCTCAAAGGAGTCCTGCCAAAAGGAAAACTCGGGAAATATGAGATCAGCAGGCTAGTCCTGGGATGCAATCCTATGGGAGGCTGGGCACATTCGAGGGATCTTTCGTATGTGGGACAGCTCAGCAGACACTGGCATACAGAGGCAAAAATGAAAGAGACATGGGCCCTTGCAGAACAGGCGGGTATTAATATGTGCAACATCGGGGAGTTTCAGTATAAGGCTATCAATGAATTTAGAAGGGAGACCGGGAGCAAAATGCTTTATAACTGTCAGTGTCTTACCGGTTCTCCGGATGACATACTTGCCCCTGTTAAAAAAGCAATCGATAATGGAATAGATCTTATTTACATTCAGGGAGAGAATGTAGACAGGCTGGCCAGGAACAACCAGATGGATGTCCTGGTAGTAGCTATAGATTATATCCGAAGTCAGGGTATTTCTGCCGGAGTGGGAGCACATTCACTGAAGAGCCTTGAAGCCTCAGTAAAAGCAGGCATAAAACCTGATTTTTACTTTAAGACATTTCATCATGATAAATACTGGTCGGCCACCCCGCCTGAATACAGGACAGATTATACAGATTACTCTATGACTCCGGTTACTGACCGTAATAAGTGGAATGACAATATGTGGGATCAGTTCTGTGATCAGACAATTGAATTCTTCAAATCAGTTGATGTTCCGTTCTTTGGTTTCAAGGTTCTGGCTGCCGGGGCAATAAGACCAGCTGACGGTATCAGATGGGCATTTGAAAACGGTGCTGATTTTGTATGTCTCGGCATGTATGATTTTCAGGTTGTTGAGGATGTAAATACAACTAACAATATCCTGGCAAATCTTGGAACGCGGGTAAGACCATGGTATGCATAGAAAAATGATTATCCCACTGGTTGATCATTATGCATGGCATTTATCCTAGAGTTCCTCAATTATAAGGTTGCGCCATTTTACCTTTATACCTCCGCCGTCGTGTATCTGAAGAGCAATGGAGCCATTTGCTTTTCCGATCTTTTCATCATTAAAGTCAACCATAGGTTCGCCGTTTAACCAGGTTTGTACCCTGTTGCCTGCTACTTTTATCCTCATTGTATTCCACTCACCTGGTTTGAGAATATTTTCTTTCTCATCTTCAATCTGTTTTAGCCAACCACGTCCATAGGACTCATAAATACCTCCTGTGTCGTGTCCCGGAGGTGCAACTTCGCACTGCCATCCGGAGATTCTTGTGCCTTCGATTGTTGATCGAAAGAATACCCCGCTGTTGCCGTTGGCCTCTTGTTTGAATTCAAGAGTAAAATCGAAGTCCTTATAGAATTTTTCAGTAGCAAGGTATCCGTATTTCTTATCCGGACCACTTTCGCACACAAGTAATCCATCCTCTACAAACCATTTCTCGGTACCATATACTTTCCAACCGGTAAGGTCTTTACCATTAAACAGTGACTCTTTTTTCTGTGGTGAATAGAAGCTTCCCAGAATCAATAACAGTAAGATTGACAGCAGAATTTTTTTCATGGCAATTATTATAGATCAGTATGATAAAGTTAGGAAAGTTTGGGATATAAGACAAAAAGCGTTGCATGCAACTCCCTTACTAACCTCTATTTTAGCATTTACTATTTTTCTTTATTAAGTAGGTTTTTAATATCAGGATTTCCTGTAATGTCCAATGCAGCCTTGCTTTCATTATCCATCAGATTGGGGTTTGCTCCTTTTTCCAAAAGCAATTTTACTATTTCTGTATGCCCGTTCAATGATGCCGCCATAAGGTCTGTATACCTTGCAGTTTTATCCATTTTGAAGCTCGATTCCTTTTTAAGCATAACCTTTACAATTGCAATATGACCACTATGGGAAGCACGAATAAAAGCAGTAGTCTTATTGTAATTCTCAGGTAAAATGGAACCTGGTTCTTTTGGTTTGGATAATTCAACAGCTTCCATCTGTCCGTTTTCTGACTTCCTGATCATGGCAGTCATCTGTTCTGTATAGCCTGACTCCGGGTTTAAAGTATTATAAAACAACCTCTTTATGGTTTCTGCAACTTCATCATTGGCATTTATAAGAAGGGCATTAGTACCATCAGAATCCTGTGAATCAGGTTTTGCACCCTTTTCAAGCAACAGTTTTACAATTTCGGTATTCCCGTTCAGGGAAGCAAAAAACAGGGCATTTGATCCATCGGCACACTTTAAGCTGATATCAGCGCCATTGTTCAGCAATAACTTTACACATTCCATTTGTCCGTACAGGGAGGCCGTCATCAGTGCAGTTGTCCCTCCTTTATCCTGCATATCAATATTTGTTCCTTTTTCAAGTAATAACTTTGCTATTTCAGTGTACCCGGCGAGGGAGGCCTGGATCAGTGCGGTTGTTTTATTATTGAAATCCTGAATGTCCACCTTTGCTCCATTATCCAGCAGCAATTTAACAACCCCGGTATATCCGTTTTGTGATGCCAGCATCAGGGAAGTATATCCATCAAATGCCTGAAGATTAATATTTGCTCCATTCTCGAGTAACATATTAACTATTTCTGTGTGTCCGTTCTGGGATGCCATCATCAGGGCAGAAAATCCGTCAATTTCCTGCAAATCCGGGTTAATCCCTTTTTTCAGCAACAGTTTTACTATTCTGGTATGACCGTTGTAAGAAGCATACATGGTAGCAGTTAAACCATCAATTGCCTGCATATTGGGATCTGCTCCTCTTCTTAGTAATATTCTGCATGCTGTTGTATAACCGCTTGCAGCTGCATGCATCAATAAAGTTCTGTCATATCCGTCAGTATAATTAACATCTTCTATATTTCTTGCTAATTGCAGTGTATTTAAAAGATCAATTTCTCTCTGAAGTTTTTCTGCTTCCGTAAGCCTCTGAGCCTCTGTTACACCTGAGCAGATAAGCAGGAATAAACCAATTAGCGCTGTTGAAAGTCTTATTTTCATATAACCTTGCTTAGTGAATTGTCATCAATGCTTCAATTCCTGAAATGATAATTAATCAACATTTTAATTGTAAAAAGTTCATGGTTCTACAACCCAATAAAGATATAAAAATGTCAGGAAAGTAATGAATACAAGGCAAATAAAATTGTTTGAAACATCATTAATTCAATTTAATAGCTTGTATAATCCATTGAAATATATAAATTTGATATTATGAGTTGATTTGTATTTCAACACTATCCTGTATGGACTTTAAAGACTCTTTTAAAAAAGGATTAGTCAAACGCATTCCTGCCCTGGAATGGCTCCCCGGTTATAATTTGAAACTTTTCGGCAGTGATGCTGTTTCGGGCCTCACACTTGCAGCCTATGCCATTCCTGTTGCACTTGCCTATGCAACACTGGCAGGATTACCTCCTCAATATGGTATTTACGGGTACCTGATAGGTGGAGTTTTTTATGCAATGCTGGGAACAGGAAGGCAGATGGCTATAGGACCCACATCGGCGATATCACTGCTTATTGGTGTAACACTGGCTGATCTTTCAGGAGGAGATGTTCAGCGATGGGTAGATCTTGCATCACTTTCAGCCCTGATATTTGCAGTTATGAGCTTCCTGGCTTACCTGCTCCGCCTGAGCAGTATAATTAACTTCATAAGCGAAATTGTACTGGTAGGATTTAAGGCAGGTGCTGCAATAGCAATTGCACTTACACAGCTGCCAAAACTATTTGGGGTACCGGGTGGTGGAGAAAGCTCTTTTGAACGGTTGAAGATTCTTTTTACCCAGCTGCCTGATACTAATATATATGTCCTGATATTTGGTGTTGTGGCAATAGGTCTGCTTGTAGCAGGTGATAAATTATTCCCGGGTAAACCTGTAGCAATTATCGTTGTGGCGTTATCAGTTATAATTATATCGTTTACACCTCCGGGTTCAATGAATTTCAAAACCGTTGGTGTTCTGCCCAGTGGATTACCTGAACTACGTATACCTGACCTGAACCTTAATGATATCGGAAATATAATTCCTTTGGCTTTTGCCTGCTTCCTACTTGCATATATCGAAAGTGTCTCAGCTGCCAAGACTCTTGCGCAGAAAAATGGTTACGACATTGATGCACGTCAGGAGCTACTTGCATTGAGTATATCAAATTTAGCCACCTCACTCGGACAGGGTTACCCTGTAAGCGGAGGTCTGTCACAATCAGCAGTAAATGATAAGGCAGGAGCAAAGACACCTCTTTCACTTGTCGTAGCCTCAGTGGCTATTGGTGTATGCCTCTTATTCCTTACAGGGTTACTTAAGAATCTTCCCATGGTAATCCTGGCAGCGATAGTGATTGTTGCCATACGGGGCCTGGTTGATATCAAAGAGATGAAACGCCTCTTCAAAGTAAATATCTTTGATTTCATCATAGCCATGACAGCCCTGTTAAGTGTACTGATATTCGGTATATTATATGGAGTACTTATAGCAGCACTCTTTTCTTTAACGTTGATAATAAGAAATGTATCAAGTCCCAATGTTGCATTTCTTGGAAGGATTCCCGGAACAAACAGATATACTGATATAAAGCGGCATCCCGATAATGAATTATTGCCTGGTATAATGTTATTCAGGGTAGAATCTCCACTGGTATATTTTAATGTGGCAACAGTTTATAATACAATATGGTCAAAAGTCAAAGAGGCAGGTGATTCATTGAAAACAGTAATATTCGACTTAAGTACATCAGCTACAATAGATTCCAGTGGTGCCAGACTAGTAAAAAGACTCCAACAGAATCTTGGGGGCAGGGGTATTGAACTGAAGGTTGCCGAGGCTCATTCTGAAGTCCGTGATATTTTAAGGGTTGAGGATATTGAGCAGTTACTGGGACATGTAAGCAGACGGGATACTCTACATGATGTTGTTATAGCAGCTGTTGGAGAAAGGGAACCTGATATTAAAAAGGCTGCTGTCAAACCAACAAAACTGCTTCCGCCAGAGATTATTGCACAGATCATCTTAGGCAATAACTATTTCACAGAAACACATCCCCGTGAATATTTCGAAAGCTTCAGTTTTGAGCAGAAACCCTATATTACACTCGTTACATGTTCCGATTCACGGGTGCCTCTTAATTCGCTTATGCCCGATACTTCAAACAAGGTATTTTCAATTCAGAATATCGGTAACCAGATCCTGTCAACAGAAGGTTCTGTCGATTATGGTATTTATCATCTGAAGACACCTCTGTTGTTCTTCCTTGGACATTCCGACTGCGGAGCTATTAAAGCTTACCTGAAAGGGTTTGAAAAGGAGACATATAATATAAAACATGAACTTGATTTCTTGCAGCCTACAATTAAAGAGAGCGCAAAGGAGACAGACTTTGAAAAGCTTCATTCCCGGATTATTGAAAAGAACCTTGATTACCAGGTGAATATAGCATACAAAAAATACAGGGAGCTGGTTCAGAAAGGAGAGTTGATAATAATGGCCGGCTTCTATGACTTCAAGGGGGAATATAGAAAAATCATGGGTGATATTGTAATTGTAAATGTCAATAAACAGAAAGATGTTGATAGTATGCGTAACCTGCCATTATTTGACATATTATCAAAAACCCAGAAAGAGCTTCATATAGGCAGACTGCCGGATTAATGATATGTACTTACAATTAATCTATCTTATTTATCAAGCTGATCCAGGAGTTCCTTATTGGCTATTGATTTCAGTTCTATTTGCTCTGTAAGCAATGAGTCGGTACTGAGTTTTATAGCTCTCAGCAGATAGATATCACTATTTTTCAGAAATGCACTTTTCAATTGCTTGTTTTTATTTATACTGCCCAGGCGCTGAAATTCAAGTCCGGCAGAATAATTGGCCTGAAGGTCATTTTTATTTGTGGCAAGTATCTGCAACTGTTTATTCAGTTCATCTACACCTGAAGGGAGTGATTCAAATATCCGGAAATAAGTGTTCGCTTCGTCATAACCCTCCCGTTCCCAAATAATATCGCCATTTACAGTAGCGATTATTACTTTCGGGATTGAGTTAGCCCTGTATTTTTTTACAAGGTTTTTTTCGGCTTCAACGTCAATCCTTACTCCGACAAAGTAAGTTGCAAATTTTTGAACCTCAGGGTTCTGCCATAGTTCCACATCCATATCTTTACAAGGATGGCACCAGTTTGCCCAGAAGTCCATTACTATTAATCTTCCCGACTTACTTGCAATTGATTTTGCAAGGTCGTAATTACGCAACAGGTGTATCTGTGCTCCGGCATTTACGAAGAAAAGCAAACAGCCTAACAAGATTAACAAAATTTTATTTTTCACAAGAAATGAGATTTAAATAAATTTTTATTTTGTATAGGTATTAATGGTTTGATAAACAATATAATAATGATCTCTTGGTGAAGCTTTGTGCCTTTGTGTCCTGGTGGCTAAGAAAAAATGCCACAAAGAAACCAAGACGCCAAATTTCTCTAAATCAATAAATTAAAATTTCAACCGCACAAGAGGTTACTTATTTAGTATATTTCTATTCCTATAATTTTGGGCATTTTCTTCTAATGTTAATAATTCTTCATTATAAAATCTTA
>CAZDOM010000010.1:0-49567 GCA_964507015.1 uncultured Rikenellaceae bacterium
GGGATGTAAATCAGGTCGTTAGTATTACCATCGCCGTTCATATCGTTGCTATAAATGAAGGAGTTTCCATAAGGAGAGAATCCTGTAAGGAACAAGCTGAAGGTTGAGGCCATATAGTCGTTCATGTAAGGAACACGATATGATAATGAAGCGATTACCTTATTGGGAACTACGTATTGTGAACGCTGTACTGTGGCGTTGTTTGGTCCGTTAACAGTGACAAGACCTACCCACGCCGAGTTGGCATTACTACCTGGCATACCTGAGACTTCTTTCATTTCAATTTTTGTATAGGCAAGCATTAAGTCAAGATTCTTTACCGGTTCGGCATTAAGAGACAGGTTTATTGTATAACCATAACCTTCATTTGTATTGGTAAGAACGCAAGCATCCCTAACAGTTGTGTACAGGTATGTTGCCGGGAAAATGTAACGGTCATCAGGTCCTGAGAATTTTGACCATGATGCAGTGGGATTCATTACAGCGTAGTTTTCCAGCCTTACAACATTGATGTTTTTGGTAAATATACCTTCACCTGTTATGGAGAATGGGAAATCAAGTGGTAATTTATAATCAAATGCTGCTGAAGTTTTCCAAACCTGGGGCATCCTGAAATCGGCATCCACACCGGCAATTGAACTTGGTACGCTGCCATCTTCCGGAGTTACAACGGTCTGGAAGCCAAGTGTTGAAATCATTTCATCAACATCAGTAATAAAATTATTTTGCAGAAGATCTAAGCGGTTATCTCGGGATGCAACAGTACCATCAGTAGTATTGAAAGTGGTCTGAAGTTTCATCAGAATCTGATTCATGCCGGCATTTGAAGGCATGTTGGTAAAGAACACCAGGGGCAGACGGCCTGTGAACATCCCTGTTCCGCCGCGAACCATGAATGATTTGTCACCAGCGACATCCCAGGTAAATCCAACACGGGGCGAAAGATTGATCTTTGATGTAGGCCATTCACCGGTATTAATATGACGACCTCCAAAGTCAAGTGCCAGTATGGCATTGTTGGTCATAATATCATTGACAAAAGATAAATTATCTGCACGTAAACCTATTGTCAACTTTAAATTCTGAATAGGATCCCATTCATCCTGGACATATGCTCCTATTTGGTTAAACTTAACAGCATTGGAAGGAACCAGTTCCCCGTTGGTACCATAAGTTAGTGCAAAATCGACCGGTGCTGCTCCACTCATAAAATCACTTATGCTTGCATAGCGATAATAACCTGTTCCGCTACGCATATAGTTATTGTCAGCCATCTGATATTCGAAACTAATTCCTCCTGTTAACTTATGAGTATTAAGATAATAGGTGAAATTGTCTGTGGCAGTAACAATTTTGTTCTTTACACCGTTATTCCACGTAAACAATTCATACCCTGCTGAAATATAGGGATCCAGTGCAGCAGCTCCTGTAGCAATATCGCCGCTCATAATATCGATAAACGGGAAAGGATCGGATGTTGATCCGCGAACATCTTCAATAGAAGTAAATGTCACCAACAATTGATTGGACATATTCTGGCTGAAACGGCTGTTTAATTCAAGAGATCCGGAATTAACAATATTATCCATCGAATACATCGAATTGGCATATGACATTGAATATTCTCCGACACGACTTTTAGTATAGTCACGATACCTGCCATCAGTTGAGTTTCCATTGGGTGGATTCCATGCGCTGTTCTTGGTGTGATTGAATCGTATATTTAATTTGTGGGCATCACTGATATTCCAGTCGAGGCGAAGGAGGTATTTCAGGTTTGACTCATTGGCCGGAAAATCAGTATACGAACCTGTTTCATAACCGTAATTATTTAACAGGAAATCGGACACTGACTGTAAATCAGATTCTGTTACACGTGAAATGGTTTGATGATCCGAAACACCACCAGTAGAGGCACGCCAGTAGATTACCTGTTGAGGTGTTTTTTCGTATTCAAGGTTTCCGAAGAAGAACAATTTATTCTTTATAATCGGGCCGCCAAATGTAAAACCATAAATAGAATTTGATTCTTCAGCACGGTCCCCAAAATCATGATCACCGATCTTGTTTCCACGCATATTCTGATTTGTCTGATAAGTATAAGCTGCACCTTTGAAGGTATTGGTACCCGATTTGGTAATTGCATTAATTCCGCCTCCGATAAAATTGGTCTGACGTACATCAAAAGGAGCAATAACAACCTGTACTTCTTCAATAGCATCCAGTGATATAGGATTGCCACCTCCGGGCAGACTACTGCTCAAACCAAAGTTATTATTGAAATTTGAACCGTCGACAGTGAAGTTTGTGGAACGTCCGTCACCACCGGAAAAACTCATTCCGCTGGCATATGGAGAAACACGTGCGATGTCGCTGATACTTCTGTTAATAGTAGGCACCACTGTCATCTGTTCATTCGATATGTTTGTAGTGGCACCGGTTTTCAGTGTGTTGAATTTCGAGGGTTTTGTTCCAACAACAACAACTTCATTGAGCTCGGTACTCGATTCTGTCATGTCGGTGTTCAGCTCATAGATTGCACCAAGTGAAAGATTGATATCGGTAAAGGTTTTCTTTGAGTATCCGATAAAGGAAACTTCCACTTTATAAGGGCCTCCGGGACGCATCCCCTGAATTGAAAATAACCCCTGGTTGTTGGCAGTAGCACCATATATGGTGCCTGATGGCACATGAGTGGCTACAATTATCGCACCAGGTAAGGTTTCTCCCTGACTGTCTGTAATTCGGCCGCTCATTGACGATGTTGTGGATCCCTGACCGGCCAAGGCTGCCGATACAAACAAGAACAACAACATTGCAAAGATCTGTTTTAATTGTTTCATCATAGAATTTGGATTAAGGATTAATAATATTTTTGCAAAACTATCGTAATTTATTGACCTCCAGATTACAATAAAATTAAACTATTGTAAAATCCGGGGTAACAATTTACATGCTTTGAAATGATTGAAGTGAATTTAGAAAAGACTACTTATTAACAAATTATGAGCATGGGGTGTTAGCATCTTTTCAGATGATCTGTTCCACTATTTTATGGGTGGCTCCGCTGTTTTCCTTAACATACCTGCCTGAAGCTGAAGCAGCCTTTTTATATGTTTTATCATTATCAAGCCATTGCTCAATAATTCGCTTAAAATCATCATGGTTTTTAAATGAAGCTGCTCCTCCAAGGTTAATCAATTCAACAGCTTCGTGAAAGTTCTTATGGCGAGGTCCGAAAAGAACAGGTATTCCCCAGCAGGCAGGTTCAAGGATATTGTGTATCCCTTTACCAAAACCCCCTCCAACCTCTGCAATATGAGCATAACGATATGCTGAAGAGAGTATTCCTATATTGTCAATTATTAAAACCCTGACATCCGGGTCATCTTTATCAAAACGTGAAAACCGGGAACATTTCACCATGAAAAGATTCTCCAGTCTTTCAATATTTGAGGGATTGATCTCATGAGGAGCAAAAACCCATTTCATCCTTCCGGGATTTCTGTTAATATATTCAGATATAATTTCTTCATCCCTCTTCCAGCTGCTCCCTGCAATGAACAACTTTTCATTTCCCCTGAATGCCTCAAGAACCGGAATATCCTGCACAGCCTTTGATATCTCAATAACCCTGTCAATTCTTGTGTCACCGGCAACCGATACACAGTCAATACCTAAAGAGCGAATAAGCTCTAAGGAGTTCTGATCCTGAACAAAAATCCAGGTAAACCTTTCCAGTATCTTCCGGAAGAATGAACCATACCATTTAAAAAAATGCTGTTCCTTTCTGAAAATACCTGAAATCAGGTAAAGAGGGATATTCTTTACTGTAATTCTTGTTAAATAATTATTCCAGAACTCGTATTTAACAAATATTACAGCTGATGGATTAACAAGGTTTATAAATCTTTTTGAATTTGCAGGAGTGTCAGGTGGCAGATAACATACAATATCGGCCAGGCTGTAATTTTTTCTCACTTCATATCCTGAAGGAGAAAAAAATGTCAGAATGATTTTGATATGCTGTTTGCCCTTTTTGAGAGCTTCAATTATTGGCCTGCCCTGTTCAAATTCCCCAAGAGAAGCACAATGTATCCATATATATTCAGCCTCCGGTTCAATTTTTTTACTCAGTTCATCAAACCAGTTTTTCTGACCGGTAACCCAGAGCTTTACCTTTTCATTAAAGGGTGCTATTAGACGGGCTAATCCCGCAAACAACACTATTCCAATATTATATAATATTTTCATCCATCAGTTTGAGAATGTCAAAGGTATGAAAAAAGGCACAAACCCCCCAACTCCCCTAAATTCTATTCACTGACCCCCCAACCTCCCGCTAACGCGGGACTATAAACCCAGACATATATTCATAATATAATGCAGTACGGGTTTTAAGCCCCCTTTAGAGGGCGTTCCGCGCAGCGGAAGGGGGTTTGTGAGCAGTTGTACCTTATTAAAAATAACTGTTAATTTTACATATTATAAAAAACAATCTCATGATAAGATTAGTAGCCCTGATAATTTCTATTGTCCTTCAGATTATTGCAGCCTCAGTTGCACTGGGATTCATGAAAATGACCAAATACAGGATTTCATGGATTCTTCTTTCATTATCATTTGTTTTTATGGCAGTGCGTAAAATCATTCAGCTTATTGAATTCTTCCGCGGAACGCCTTCCTATACATGGCAAATGATAGATGAATGGATCGGTGTTCTTGTTTCATTTATGATTATAGTTGGTGTAGTTCTTATCCGTGAGATATTCTACTCTCTTAAAAAAGCAGAAGGTGATCGTTTGCGTACCGAGAGAAGGGTGCTGAATGCAATAATAAATACAGAAGAGAATGAAAGGAGAAGATTTGCAAAGGATCTCCATGACGGGCTCGGGCCGATCCTTTCAACAGTTAAAATGTCTGTATCCTCATTAAGTAACAGGATAAGTGATCCGTCAGGTATTGATATCCTGAATAATACTAACCACCTGGTAAATGAAGCATTGAATACCATAAAGGAGATTTCGGATAATCTGAGCCCGCATGTCCTTTCTAACTTTGGTCTGTCAAGTGCGATAAGTGCTTTCACATCAAAAATAAAACAGACAGGGATCATTGAAATAGATTTTAAATCTAATATGCCAACAAAACGGCTGGAGAATGACAGGGAGGTTGTCATATATCGTGCTGCATGTGAGCTTATTAACAATGCTATTCGTCACTCAGGAGCATCCCGTATAATGATTGAGCTTAATAAACATGAAAAATTTGTTACCTTGCATTTTTCTGATAATGGAAGAGGATTTGATTCATCATCCCTTGGGAAAGAGGAAAATCAGGGAATGGGACTTTCGAATATTGAGACACGTGTAAAATCAGTCGAAGGGGTCTTTGTATTTGAAAGCACTAAAGGGAAAGGGACCAGTGCACTTATCAGGGTAACAGATGATTTATAAAAAAGCTCTCTGGGTATATGGAGAAAACAAAGATTATAATTGCAGATGATCATCAACTATTCAGAAATGGGTTAAAACTTCTCCTCAATTCTTTTGATGATTTTGAAATTACCGGTGAAGCATCCAACGGGGAAGAATTCCTGAAGATACTTAAGATAGTATCGGCCGATATTGTATTGATGGATATAAATATGCCGGAGATGGACGGGATAGAAGCAACAAGGAGAGGATTAAAAATCTGCCCCTCCCTGAATGTGATAGCTCTTTCAATGTATGGGGAAGATGAATACTATTACAAAATGGTTGATGCCGGTGCAAAGGGTTTTTTACTGAAAGACTCGGATATTTCTGAAGTGAGGGAGGCCATAATTACTGTAATGAAGGGTGGTAGTTATTTTTCACAGGAGCTTCTGTATCATGTGATCCAGAAGATCAAATCACGTGATCAGGAACCTAAAACAGCTGTCCTTTCGAAAAGAGAAAAAGAGATACTGCTTAAAATATGTGAAGGTCTGTCAAACCAGGAAATTGCAGAAACATTATTCATAAGCAAACGGACTGTTGATAAACACAGGGCTAACCTGCTGGGTAAAACCAATTCGAAGAACACAGCAAGCCTCATACTTTATGCAATAAGGAATAAACTTATTGAGATTTAAAATGACAGATCCTGAAAATCTTGGCCGGGCAGGTGAAGAAAAAGCCGCTGAATACCTTAAAAACAGAGGGTACAGAATCCTTAAAAGAAACTGGAAATCGAGTAAGCTGGAAATAGATATTATCGCCGAAGACAAAGATTTTATAGTTTTTATCGAGGTTAAAACCCGTTCTGAAGATTATATCATACATCCTAAAAATGCCATCAACAGGGAAAAACAGAGGTCAATAATATATGCAGCAGAAAATTACATAAAATGGAATAATATTGATAAAGAGAGCCGCTTCGATGTTATATTTGTAATTAAGAAAGATAATGATTATCAGATTGATCATATTGAAGATGCCTTTTACCCCACACTCAGATAGAAAGAAATAAACTTAAATTGAAATTTAAAATCCATGAAAAAACAATTATTACTTTTTGCACTTATTGTATGTACAATATTACCAGTTAGTGCCCAAAAGAAGAACGCAACAAGCAAGCAGCCAAAAGAGAATAAAGGTTATGTTTTTACACCTGTTGTTGACCTGAAGGCCACTTCAGTAAAGAACCAGTCTGCTACAGGAACCTGCTGGTGTTTTGCAACAACATCATTTGTCGAATCTGAATTAATCAGGATGGGCAAGGGAGAATTTGACCTGTCGGAAATGTTTATTGTGAGACAAAATTATATTGACAGGCTAAAAGATAATTACCTCCGCAGGGGAAAAGGGAACCTGGGTCCCGGAAGCCTTTCTCATGACTGGATGAGGATTTTTACAGAATATGGAATCGTCCCTGACGAAATTTATCCGGGATTAAATTATGGGTCAAAAACACATAACCATAGTGAATTACAGGCATTTATTAATGCTGTGGCCGAAGTTCCTGTTAAACGGAAGAATGAGAGCAAGCAGTATGAAGAAATAGTAAATGCAATTCTGGATACATATCTTGGAGATTATCCTGCAACATTTACATATAAAGGTGTTGAATACAGCCCTGAGTCATTTGCAGAAAGCCTGGATATAAATCCTGCAGATTATGTTCAGGTAACATCATTTACACATTTCCCATTTTATACACAGGGTATTCTTGAGATACCTGATAACTGGGCAATGGAACGTTTTTATAATGTCCCCCTGGATGAGCTTATCGAAATTATGGATTATTCAATGAATAATGGATATACTGTAAACTGGGATGGAGATGTAAGTGAAAGCGGATTCTCCCATAAAAACGGATACGCGGTTCTCCCTGCTAATGAATCAGGCAATCGAGATGCTGCTACAGACAGGGCAAGGTTTGAAAGAGCTGCTGATCAGAGATCGGCATCAACTGAGGATATTCTCTCCCCGGGTCCTGAAATTAATGTAACCCCGGAAATACGCCAGCAAGGGTATGAAAATTTCACTACCACTGATGATCACCTGATGCACCTTACCGGAATTGTAAAAGACCAGAATGGAACAAAATATTATAAAACAAAGAATTCCTGGGGAACAGATAGAAATGCTTTCGGAGGATATCTTAATATGTCAGAAAGCTTCGTGAAGGCTAAAACTATCTTTATCATGGTACATAAGGATGCAATACCGCCGGCAATAAGGACAAAGCTGGGGATATAGAATAAGTCGTGAGGTCGTGCGGTCAGTCAATCAAGAGATTACATCCTCTTACATCACTGTTATCCAGACGGCCGAGGACCTCAAAGCTGCCGTCATCGTGAAGCTTTCCAATATCATCAGTAGCTATAAAGGAACACGAATTGATATTAGCAAGATCAATGATATTGATTCCTCCGCTCCTTCCTGGTTCAGTTATCACTGACAGCGGGTCCTGGGGGTCCCTTATAAGGATTTTCATCCAGGGCGGACAGCGGAAGATACCTTCGCCAGGTGAATATGCCTGACTTAATATTTCTGTCATTCCATATTCAGAGTGAATTTCATCAAGGTTGAACTTTTCTTTAAGACAGGAATGAAGTTCCTGTCTGATTATCTCTCTTCTCCTGCCTTTCATGCCACCTGTTTCCATGACAATAACACCTGACAGATCAGGGAAAAAGGTTTCAGCAAAATCAAGAAGAGCATAACTTACTCCTATCAGCAACAAATTTTTACCATGATCCTTGCCCTTTTTTATATTTTCCAGCAGTTTTTTATAGTCTTCGTTATAAAATCCACTCAGGTTATCGCCTGTTGCCATAATCAGGTGGCGTACCATATAGACCAGGGAAGAATTTTTTATTTCAGTATATGACGGTAATAAAGCATAAATAATATAACTGTCTGGATCGCCATAAAAAATGTTGAAAGCAGAGAAAAGACTCTTTTCATAAAGTGCCAGGTCGGCTATATAATGGAAGCTTGTTGAATCACCTGATGTACCACTGCTTTGGAATATTATTTCAGGCGGTTTATTACCTGTCATTATCTTATGGCTTCTGAAAAACCCTGCAGGTAAAAAAGGGATATCTTTAAGATGCCGCGGCGTGGTATATTTATCACCCAGCTTCTTCAGGTAGCGATTAAACACCTGATTACTTTCTGCCTGATATTTAAAAATCTCAAGAGCTGTTCTGAGGAAATTTTCCTTATTATTTATTTGAAATATCCCCTCTATAAATTCAGGTTTCATTTACCCGGGAAAGTTAATGATCCGTCGGGCTGGTAAACCCATTCAAAGGTACATTCCGCATAATCGTGATTGTCTCTGTCCTCTGATACTATGGAAACGATCCTTATCTTTGCATAATGTTCACTTCCGGATCTGTAAATCCACACCTGGTCAGGTTCTACCGGATATGCCAGTCCTGTCCATTGTGAAACACTTACAGTTGTCAGGTTATTAAATGCTTCTTCCGCAGAACCTGCATTTTCATATTCTCCGTAAATATAAAATGAATCCTTCAGGTTATTTGTCTGGAAAAACAGGGCTGCACCATCACTGTCAACAGTAATATCAGGGGGCGGATCATTAAGTGTCGATACAATCTCTGCCCCTGAGAAAAGAAAGCCGTAAACAAAATATGTCATACTCAGACCGGTAGTGTTATCTATAGTAACCACACCTGAAACAGGAATTTCATCCTTTTTCTTACATGATATCATGCATAATGATACGATCAACAATATTGGTAAAATGCTTCTCATACCTGATGCAAATGTATGGCAAAAATATTATTCGCCGCGTATTGCTACAATCCCCGGTAACGGTTTACCTTCCATATATTCAAGCATGGCACCGCCTCCTGTGGAAACATAGCTTACTTTGCCGGCAAGTTTGTTTTTATTTATAGCGGCTACGGAATCACCTCCGCCAATAAGACTGAATGCACCTTTGGCCGTTGCTGAAGCAATAGCATTGGCGATTGCGGATGTCCCTTTTGAAAATTTTTCCATCTCGAACACTCCCATCGGGCCGTTCCAGAGTATGGTCTTCGAGTTTTCTATTACAGATGAGAATTCCTTAATTGCTTTTTCGGCGATATCAAGTCCGAGCCAGCCGTCAGGAACAGCGTCAACAGCTGTAACATTCGTATTTGCATCATTTTCAAATTTATCAGCATTAAGACTGTCAACCGGCAGATAAAGTTTAACATTTTTCTCCCTGGCCTTTTCAATGATCTTAAGTGCCAGGTCAAGTTTATCTTCCTCACAAAGTGATTTGCCAATGCTCCCTCCCTGTGCTTTAATGAAAGTGTATGTCATACCGCCCCCGATAATGAGGTTGTCAACCCTGTTGAGCAGGTTTTCAATCAGCATTATTTTATCAGAGACTTTTGCACCTCCCATAATAGCAGTAAAGGGGCGTTGGGCATTATTAAGCACCTTGTCCATTGCAGCCAGCTCGCTGTTTATAAGAAAACCGAACATACGTTTATCCTCAGGATAATAATCTGCAATTACTGCCGTACTTCCATGAGCCCTGTGAGCCGTCCCGAAAGCATCGTTTACATAAATATCTGCATACTCCGACAGTCTCTTTGCAAATTCTTTCTGCTTTAACTTCATCTCTGCCTTTGCTGCCTTCTTTTCCTCTTCTGTTGCTGTATCAGGCAATATTGGCTTACCCTCC
Organism: uncultured Rikenellaceae bacterium; assembly: GCA_964507015.1. Lineage (GTDB taxonomy): Bacteria > Bacteroidota > Bacteroidia > Bacteroidales > VadinHA17 > LD21. The sequence goes on from CAZDOM010000010.1 coordinate 10,177, forward strand.
TCCTCAGGATAAAACCTTACGTTTTCAAGTAATAAGATCTCTCCGGGCTTTAACTCTGCAGTCATTTTAACAGTTGATTCTCCAAGACAATCATCTGCAAATTTGATTTTTTTACCGAGATATTTTTCCAGTACGGGAATCACGGGCCTGAGAGAAAATTTGTCCATTCTACCTTTTGGTCTTCCGAGATGAGACATAAGAATAGCACATCCTCCATCATTAATGATTTTATTTATTGTAGGCAGTGCACCTCTTATACGGGTATCATCAGTTACCACAAACGTCTCTTTATCGAGAGGTACATTGAAATCGACTCTAACGATAGCTTTTTTACCATTGAAGTTGAAATCCTGAATCATTTTCATATTACATATTTTTTGATAATTATTTCTAACTGCAAACCTACTGAATTTTAAAGATAATCTTTGATGGTTATCTTACTAATTTATGGGTATATTAAATTAACATGCTCAGATATGTTATTATGAAACCCCCTGATAAATAGGGGCAGGCTCTCCGGGATTCTGTTTAATTATGTAATTATTACTAGTTTACTAAACCGCGTAGCGGTTCCATAATTAGCCTCAGGGAATGTATCCATGTAAAAAGTTTAACTAATTTTGAAGAAAGTATTAATTATGAACTTTGCCCGGATCCCCGGACATAAGGAAACAAAGGAGAAGCTGATAAGATCAGTCCATGAAGAGAGAGTAAGTCATGCCCAGCTTTTCACCGGTCCTGAAGGATGCGGCTCTCTTGCCCTGGCTCTTGCCTATGCAATGTATGTTAGCTGTGAAAACCGCACTCCGGATGATTCATGCGGCATTTGCAAATCATGTGTTAAATATGAAAAGTTAATCCACCCTGATCTCCATTTTGTATTTCCTGTAATTAAAGACAAAAAAAATACAGAACCCGTTAGCGATACATATATTGATCAGTGGAGAGAATTTGTAAAAGCATCACCATATTTTACACTTAACAGCTGGCTCAATTCAATTGAAGTAGAGAATGCACAGGGACTTATATTTGCATCGGAAGCGGGTGAAATAATAAAAAAACTGAATCTCAAGACTTTTGAATCGGATTACAAGATAATGATCATTTGGCTGCCTGAAAAAATGCATAAGGCAACAGCCAACAAGCTATTAAAACTTCTGGAAGAACCACCGGAAAAAACACTTTTTCTCCTTGTTTCTGATGAGCCTGATAAACTTCCTCCAACGATATTATCAAGATGCCAGATGTTAAAAATCCCCGGATTTAAGAATGATGATATTGTGGAATTTCTGAAGACCAGACTGCGTGCTACCGCAGATAAAGCATCAGGGATTGCAAGGGTGGCAAACGGAAACATCAAAAGGGCTGTCGAACTCTATGAAAATGAAGGGTCATCACTGGGTCTTCTTTCAAATTTTAAAAACCTGATGAGATTTGCCTGGAAACGCGATGTCATTTCATTAATTAACTGGTCGGATGAGATGGCTGCAACAGGCAGGGAAGCTCAGAAAAATTTCATTTCCTTTTCTTTGAGAATATTGAGGGAAAACCTCATGCTTTCGATGGATCAGAAAAAAAATGACCTGGTATTCCTGTCGGGAGAGGAGGCCTCTTTTTCAGACAATTTCCACCCTTTTATTCAGCAGCAAAACATCTATTCACTGACTGATGAATTTAACCTGGCCTTTTCACATGTTGAGGCTAACGGAAATGCCCGGATCATATTTCTCGACCTGGCTCTCAAGGTCACCAGGCTTATCCGTTAAACAAAAGACCCGGAATTGACTTTCTGGCAATTATTCACTATTTTTGCGGTCTATTTTGAAGCATTGAGGCTTTATGACAGAGAATGAAGAATTACAAGGGCAGCAGGTTGAAGAAACCAGGATGCCTGAAATAAAATATAATCCCGGGTGTAACAAACTCGATTCTTTCAACTGGCTGAAGGACATCCCGGAATGTCCGGGAGATAATGATGTTGTTGAAATCAGGTTTAAAAACACCCGTAAAGGATTCTACAGGAATATCAACAATCTCAGGTTTGAGATCGGTGATCTGGTTGCTGTAGAAGCTTCCCCCGGACATGATATCGGAAAAATCTCTATGACAGGCAGGCTTGTGCTTGAGCAGATGAAGGAAATTAAAAACATACCATCGCTTGACGATATGAAAAAAGTCTACCGTAAAGCTAAAGCTGTCGATATAATGAAATGGGAAGAGGCAAAATCGATGGAGATCCCAACAATGCTTCGATCAAGACAGATCGCTGAAGAGCTGAAGCTTAACATGAAGATCGGAGATGTTGAATACCAGGGAGATAAGACTAAAGCTATATTCTATTATATTGCTGATGAAAGGGTTGATTTCAGGCAGTTGATAAAAGTACTTGCTGAAGAATTCAAGGTCAGGATAGAAATGCGTCAGATCGGTGCCCGTCAGGAAGCAGGCAGAATAGGTGGAATAGGATCATGCGGCAGAGAATTATGTTGTGCTACATATATAACAAACTTTACCTCGGTTACAACAACACATGCAAAATACCAGGAACTGACGCTTAATCCACAGAAACTGGCCGGTCAGTGCGGAAAATTAAAGTGCTGCCTGAATTTCGAGGTTGACTGCTATATGGATGCTCAGAAGAATTATCCTCCAAAGGATGTCCCTCTGGAAACAAGCCAAAGCATAGCATACTTTCAGAAAATGGAGGTCCATAAAGGTATTTACTGGTATTCCATAGAACAGCAATCTACAGCAAATCTTATACCGGTGCCGGTTCAACGGGTAATGGAAATACAGGCTATGAATAAAAACGGCATTAAACCTGAAAGATTACTGACCGGAGAAGGATCAAGTGAAATTACTCCTGTTTCGGAAGATCTTCTTAAAGAAAACAGCCTGACAAGGTTTGATAATACCAATAATAATACCCTTAATAAAAAATCCAACAAAAGAAAAAACAGGAGATTTAATGATAAGAGAAATAAATAAGTGGGCAGTACTGTTGTTCCTGTTTCTTCTTTCATCCTGCAACAGCAATGTTATATTCACTGATAATGCAGCAATGCAGAACAACATATGGGAACTGACCAATGTGCCGGATTTTATTATTCAGATAGACGATACTTCACAACTCACTAATATATTTTTTACCATCCGGAACGGATCAGATTATCCGTTTCGTAATTTATTTTTGTTTGTAACCGTATATTCCCCTGATGGTAAAAGTGTGACAGATACTCTTGATTACTACCTTGCTGACGAAAAAGGGAACTGGTATGGTAAAGGAGTTGGTGATATTCATGAACTTAATCTACCCTACAGAACAAATGTTTTTTTCCCCGAAAAAGGGACATATCTTTTTTATATACAGCATGGCATGCGTATAGGAGATCTTCCGGGTATTTATGACTTCGGATTAAGAATTGAAAAAAGCACAAAGTAAATTTTAAGTTGTGGGAAAGAATAAACTGGCTAAATGGGCAGAGATGGCTACATTCAGTAATGTAATTGAGCCAGTATCAGGAGAACCCTCCTGGAAAGACCACCCACTGAAAGGAAAATGGCAGAAGGAAATTTTTCATAATTCAAATCCTGTTATCCTCGAACTCGGTTGTGGAAAAGGTGAATATACAGTAGGTCTTGCAGCTATGTTTCCTCATATTAACTATATTGGCATCGATATAAAAGGTGCCAGGATGTGGCGCGGAGCCAAGACTGCAAGTGAAAGTAACATGTCAAATGTGGCTTTCCTTCGTACAAGAATCGAATTTATAAACTCTTACTTTGCTGATAATGAGGTAAATGAAATATGGCTCACCTTTCCGGACCCTCATCCCGGGAGACGTAACTCAGGTAAGAGACTTTCAAGCCCGTGGTTCCTCAATACATACCGTAATTTTCTTAAAACCAAAGGCATTATCCACCTGAAAACAGACAATAATGATCTCTTCAACTACACAAAGAGACTTGTTGAACTAAATAAACTTCCATTGATCTTTTCGAGCAATGATCTTTTCTCAGATAGACCTGATGATGAAATCCTGTCAATAAGAACCCATTATGAAAAACTCTTTCTGGATGAAGGTTCAAAAATCAACTACCTCTCCTTTAGGCTTTTAAAAAATAAAAAGATTGAAGATGACCAGGGAGTAAATTTCCATGAAAGATATTGAGATCCCGCTTCAGAACTGAAATGAATATTTTGTCATAACAAAAAAAAATGGTAAAATTGCCGGCTGCTTATTTAAATTAAATCAAAATAAGGACCCGATTCAAAGTTGATGAGGTAACAAAAAGTAAACAGGGGAAAAAGATCATTCCCAGAAATTATAAGCACAGATAAACAATTAAATATCAACAGGTATGTCAGAAAACGAAAACATTAAGGAACGTATTTTAAAAGCACTTGAAAGAGTCAGACCATACCTTCAGTCAGACGGAGGCGATATTGAGCTGGTTGAAATATCAGAAGATCTTACAGTTAAAGTAAAACTTACCGGCGCATGTCATGGTTGTCCATACAGCATGATGACATTAAAGGCCGGTGTTGAACAGGCATTGATGAAAGAAGTACCCGAGATTAAGAGTGTTATTGCCGCCTGAAAAAAGAGTACTCCCTGATTTTTATTTACCTTGTGAAATACTATACCCGCACCTGGTAAGTTTATAGTATTAAAACCTTATTATTGCCTTCAGTTAAAGCGCCATATAGAATCCTGGTATTGCTGGGATTATTGATAACCGCAGCAGGTTGTTCCGTGGAAAAAAATACAAGGGCAGCAAGGTTTTACCATGGAATGACTGCAAGGTACAATATCTATTTTAATGGTTATGAGAGCTTTAAGGATGGTATCCTTAAAATAAGAAACGGTCGTAATGACGATTATGCAGTATTACTGAATGTGTTCGAATACAGTGATCCTGCCTCTTCCTCTCTCTGTAGTTCCGATATGGACAGGACCATCCAGAAAGCATCAAAGCTCATCTCTCTGAAATCAATTACTGCAAAACCTGAAATAAAAAACAAGAATAAAACCACTCCACAGGATGAAGAACTAATAACACGTAAAGAATACAATGAATGGGTTGATGACAGTTATCTCCTCATAGCATTGGCAAGATTTTATAAGCGCGAGTATAATGAGGCAGCATCTGTCTTTGAATATTGTATTACTCAGGCAAACGATCCTCTTATCAGAAAAGAGGCATCCGTGTGGCTTGCCAGGGTTCATAATGAAAAAGGCAATTACAGCGATTCCTACCGCATATTGAATGAGTTTAATAATTCAGATAAGTTTCCAAAGACAATGAGGGCAATGTACTATACAACCCTGGCCGATCTTTATATTAAACAGCAGAAATTACCTGAAGCCATTGAACCGCTTGGCAAAGCTATTGATAATGTATCGGGGAAACGTACAAAATACAGACTTACCTACCTTCTTGCCCAGTTAAATGAAAAGGCAGGTAACACATACAGGGCAATATCATTGTACCGTAAGGTTGTTAAAATGAATCCCCCATATGACGTTGAATTTAATGCCAGGATAAATATTGCCGGTGTTTTTGACGTTCGCACCGGGAATCCCGCAGAGATGCAGAAAGAGATGGAAAAGATGCTGAAGGATTCCAAGAATAAAGATTTCCATGACCAGATATATTATGCACTTGGAAACCTGGCAATGAAAGAGGGAAATGAAAAAGAAGCCCTGGAGTTTTACAGGAAATCAGTGTCATCATCAACCATTAACCAGAACCAGAAAGGTAGATCTTATCTGGCCCTCGCAGAATATTATTACAATAAAAATGATCTGTTAAAAGCCGGGCGGTATTATGACAGCACTGTCATTTTTCTTGATCAGGATGTATCAGAATACCCTGCCCTGAAATCCAAATCAGAAAACCTTAATACCGTAGTATCTCAATTAAATATCATTGAAAAGGAGGACTCCCTGCAAAGAATTGCCGCAATGTCAGAATCTGAAAGAAACTCTTTCATTGCATCAATCATCAACGAAATAACAAAAGCAGAAAGTGAAGGCAGAACATCTCAATATGCTGACAGGTATAATATGGGGCAATTTTATGAAAATGAAAGACGTTTTCAGGATAACATCCAGCAGGAAGGTAAATGGTACTTCTATAACCAGGCAGCCCTTACATTCGGACGCACGGAATTCAAACGCCGATGGGGTGAAAGAAAACTTGAGGATAACTGGAGAAGAATTATTAAAATAAGGGCCACTTCATCAATGACAGTTGCTGAAAATGGTGAAACAACTACAAATGGGAATGATTCACTTAATGCCGGCACTATTAATTATAAAGATCCTGAATTTTACCTGAAAGATCTGCCGCTTACAGATTCGCTGATGGAAGCCTCCAACAGTAGGATGGCCTTTGCATATCTGAATGCCGGTAAGGCCTATAGTGAAAAGATCCATGATCTGGATGGAGCTGTGAAATCATTTGAAAGTCTTATCTCAAGGTTTCCCGGCAATGAACTTGTACCTGAAGCTTTATATAACCTGTATAAAGTTAACCAGGAGATGAATAATTCCTCTTCTGAAACATACAAGCAGCGATTGATAAATGGATTTCCTGATACTGAATTTGCAAAAATGATTTCAGACCCGGAATATTATGAAAAGAAAATTGCCGATCTGAAAATGGCTGAGCAACTTTATGAGGAAGCATACAAAATATATACAAACGAAGATTTCAAAAATACAATTTCCAAATGTGATGAAGCTTTGAAAAAATTTGGCCGGGATATTCTTGCACCAAAGTTTCTTCTCCTTCGTGCATATGCTATTGCACGAATAAGCGATGAAAGAACATTTAAGGATGAGCTCAATAATATTATTAAACTGTGGCCCGACAGTGAGGAAAGTAAAAAAGCAGCCGAGTTAACCGCATACATTAATAAGAAAGTCCCTGAACTAAAAGTTGAAGAAGAAAAAGTGATAGCAAGGGAACTCTTTGTTGCCGATACCTCTTCAAATCATGTTTTTATACTCATAATAGAGAATCCCTCCTTTAATATCAACCAGGCTGCATTTGATGTAATCAGTTTTAATATTGATAATTATACTAACCTCAATTACAGGACTGAAGGGACACTGATAGATAATAAATATATCATGATAAAGGTATCCGGATTTAAACAATACAAAGAGGCACTTGACTACTTCAATTCATTTTCCACTCAAACACTGGTAAGGAATCCTTCCGGATCCAAAATGTATTCATTTATTATCAACGAGAATAATTTGAGGGTACTTAATGAAGACAAGTATCCGGCGCGATACCTGCTGTTCTTCCAGGAAAACTATTTGCAATGACAATCTAAAATCAAAGATGAGAAAGATCAGGATATTATGGACAGATGATGAGATTGAGGTTCTTAAACCACATATCCTTTTCCTGCAGGAGAAAGGCTATGAGGTAGATACCTGTTCAAACGGGAATGATACAATTGACCTTGTCAGGCAACACTCTTATGATCTTATCTTTCTTGATGAAAATATGCCGGGATTGAGCGGTATAGAGACTCTAAAGCATATCAGGGAGATTCGTAACGATATCCCGGTTGTTATGATTACGAAAAGTGAGGAGGAGGATATAATGGAAGAGGCTATTGGTTCAGAGATAGCTTATTATCTTATCAAACCAGTTAAACCCAAACAGGTTCTCCTTGCCATAAAGAAGATCATTGATCAGAAAAGACTTGTTACAGAAAAAACGAAAACAGATTACAGGCAGGAATTCAGCCGGATAGGTAATATGATATCCACTGCTGCAAGCTGCGATAACTGGACAGAAGTATTTCGCAAGATCACCTTTTGGGAAATGGAACTTGAAAAATCGTCTGATCCGGGAATGACAGAAATACTGCAGATGCAGGAAAATGAAGCAAATAATCTCTTTTCCAGGTTTGTTGTAAGAAACTACCTTTCATGGCTTCGTCCGGAAACTGCTGATCCTCCGGTTCTTTCAAATTCTCTTTTTACAAAAAAGATCTTACCACACCTTAGTAAAACCAGACCATTGTTTTTTATTCTGATCGATAATCTGAGATTTGACCAGTGGAAAATCATCTCGGCTGAACTATCAGGACTTTACAGGATTGTTGAAGAGGATTGTTATTTCAGTATTCTGCCGACAGCAACACAGTACAGCCGTAATGCTATTTTTTCCGGATTGATGCCTTCGCAGGTTGCAGAGCTCATGCCACAATTATGGATAAATGATGATGATGAAACCGGTAAGAACAATTTCGAGGAGGAGATGCTCAGGAACCAGCTCTCAAGGAAAGGATTAAAATGTAACTGGTCTTATAATAAAATCAGCAATAGTACAGAAGCGAAGAAAGTGAATGAAAGAATCAAGTCTTTGCTTGATAATGAATTAAATATTCTCATTTACAACTTCGTTGATATACTTTCCCATGCACGTACAGATATTGGCGTGATAAGGGATCTCACTGATGATGAAACAGCATACAGAAGTCTGGTAAGATCATGGTTTATCCATTCTTCTTTATTCGACCTGCTTAAAACACTTACGAGGTACCATGTTAAGGTAATTATAACAACAGACCACGGAACAATACGTGTTCAGAATCCGTTAAAGATTATCGGTGATAAAAAAACATCCCCCAACCTGCGATATAAAACAGGAAGAAACCTTGATTATAATCCTGCAGAAGTATTCGAGATCAAGGATCCTGAAAAAGCATTTCTGCCAAAAACAAATATAAGTTCGAGATATATCTTTGCAATGAACAAGGATTATCTTGTATACCAGAATAATTTCAATTATTACGTCAAGTATTATAAAAACAGCTTTCAGCATGGAGGAATATCCATGCAGGAGATGATTTTACCTGTGGTTCTTCTGGAACCTGCTTAAAAGATGAAAATATTCATTAAGAATAAAAATGATCTTCAGGCAGCCGTCAACAAGCTGCTTGTATTTTCAAAGGGAAGAAAAATCTTTGCATTTTACGGATCTCTGGGTTCAGGAAAAACAACTATTATTAAAGTATTATGCAACTATCTTGGTGCATATGATATGACCAGCAGTCCAACCTTTACACTTGTCAATGAATACCGGACTAATGATGGGAAATCTTTATACCATATTGATTTTTATAGAGTTAAAAATACTGAAGAGGTGTTTGATTTCGGATTAGAAGAGTATTTGTATGGAGAAACATATTGCTTCATGGAATGGCCGGAGATGATAGAGGATCTATTACCTGCTGATACTGTAAAGGTTCGTATCATAGTAGGGGAAAACGAGGAACGTACTCTTGAAATATCTTTAACCTGAACATATTTTACACCTGTATCCTAATTTGTTTTAACTTTGAGGAAATAACACATTTTGTGAAATGAATATGAAAGACAAGGGTGAGAGATTGAATCTTGGCAACAGTGCGCTTATGCCAAAAGAAGAGCATCTTGAAACTGCTGTCAGATTCAGGAGATTGTCTATCGGTATCCCGGAAGATTCCAGTGATGATGAAAAAAGGACAGCTTTGACACCGGAAGCTGTTAACCTGCTTGTAGAATCAGATAACGAAGTGATTGTACAAAAAGGGGCTGGTACGGGGGCCAATTATTCAGATAAGTATTACAGCGAAAATGGAGCAATAGTAACTGAATCGCCTGCAAGAGTTTACAGCAGTGATGTTGTAATTAAAGTGGCACCATTTACAAGTAAAGAGGCACAATACCTTAAAGGCAATCAGGTTATTATGTCTTACCTGAATGTTCTTAAGCTAACTGAAGAGACTCTTGCCCGGCTGGTTGGGAAAAAGGTAACTGCCATTGCCTTTGAAAAAATACGTGATGTCAGCGGTGTTATGCCAGTGGTAGAATCAATGAGTGAGATTTCCGGAATTACTGCAGTGCTACTGGCTTCCGATTATCTCAGTAATCATCATGGAGGGAAAGGTGTTATGCTCGGAGGTATCACAGGTGTAACTCCGACAGAAGTGATTATTCTTGGAGCAAACCGGGCGGGTGAATATGCTGCCAGGGCAGCACTTGGCCTTGGATCTCAGGTAAAGATATTTGATAACTCACTGGAAAGGCTGAGAAGATTTGAATCAGTGCTGGGACAAAGACTCCAGACATCTGTCTTTCATCCACAGGTTTTGAAAAAAGCATTAAAATCGGCCGATGTTCTTATTGGTGCAATTGAACTGGAGGAGCTTCGTCCGTGGTATTATATTACAGAAGAACTGGTGAAGAGTATGAAAAAGGGAGCTGTTATAATTGACCTTAGCATTGACAGGGGAGGATGTATTGAAACTACTGAATGTCGGGCAATGAAAGATCCTGTCTATGAGAAACATGGTGTTATTCATTTTTCAGCCTGGAACCTGCCTTCACGTGTTGCCAGAACTGCTTCAATAGCTCTCAGCAATATCTTTGCCCCGCTACTCCAGAGAATGGCAGATACCGGTGGTATAACCCAACTTCTGAAAAATGATCCCGGCATACGTAACGGGGTCTATCTTTATAACGGTATACTTACAAATGAAACACTGGGTCAGCAATACGGGATATTATCAAAAGATCTTGATCTGCTTCTGACCGCCTTCTGAAGATCAAATAAAGATCATTCTGGCTATATCACCGTTGATCTCAATCTTTGCATTACTGCCAATATAGAATGCATGGTTGTTATTTATATGTCCGGCAGGAAAGCCGAACAAAACCGGGAATTTATATCCTTTAACCACATCTGAGATAATTGCTTCAGGACTTTTACCCCATGGTATTTTTGTTTCGGTCATCTCGTTCATACCTCCTACAACCAGTGCGGTAAGATCTTTAAATTTACCGGCAAGTTTCAGTGATGTCATCATCCTGTCAAGATGATATTTGTATTCTCCAATATCTTCAATAAAAAGAATCCTTCCTTCTGTCTTTGGTTCCCCGGCTGTACCCATCAGGCTGTATATAAGGGAGAGATTCCCTCCTGTTATCTCTCCCTGAGTATTTTTTGCTCTCATGAATTCACCACTCCATTCAAGAGGCGGACACCCTTCGAACAATGCTTTGTAGAGAGAATCCATCGTGCCGGGTGTCTTGTCAGGATTATTATAATTCAATGGCATTTCTCCATGAATTGACACTAAACTGTACTTTTCCGTAAGCCATGTATGCAGTATAGTTATATCACTGTAACCGATATACCATTTAGGAGATCTTTGCAATGGACTAAAATCTATCCTGTCAATTATTCTGAGAATACCGTAACCTCCTCTTGAACAGAATACTGCCTTGATGTTTTTATTGTTTGTAGCTTCCTGGAAATCCCTCAATCTCTCATCATCTGTACCTGCAAAGGGGCCAACCTGCCTCAGGGCATTTTTCCCCACATACACTTTGAGGCCCCACTCTTCCAGTAACGATACTGCTGACTCTATCTTCTCACTATCAATAGCAAATGCCGGAGAGACTATAGCTACCTCATCTCCTGATTTCAAAAATGGTGGTTTGAATTTTTTTTCAGACATCCCTATTTCTTATTTTATGTAAAAATAATGAATATGTTTCTGATAAGTCCTGTCAAGGGGATTTAGGGGTCATTTTATAATTTTATTACCTTTGACAGTTTTAGTTTATACCATGAAAAAATACAAAAGATACCTGGTCACATCCGCACTACCATATGCAAACGGGCCAATACATATAGGTCACCTTGCAGGAGTATATGTACCGTCTGACATTTATACAAGGTACCTGAGAATGAAAGGGGAGGATGTGATATCAATATGCGGCTCAGATGAACATGGTGTTCCTATAACTCTGAAAGCACGCAAGGAGGGCGTTTCACCACAGGAGATAGTGGACAGGTATCATGTAATTAATAAAAAAGCTTTTGAGGATTTCGGAATTGCTTTCGATATTTATTCCAGAACATCCAATAAAGTACATTATGAAACTGCTTCTGATTTTTTCCTGACCCTTTATCAAAAGGGTGAATTTATAGAAAAGTCGTCAGAACAATATTATGATGAGGAGGCCGGTTGTTTTCTTGCCGACAGATATATTACCGGAACTTGTCCTCATTGTGGTAATAATGAGGCTTACGGAGATCAGTGTGAAAAATGCGGAACCTCTTTAAGTCCATCTGATCTTATCGATCCTCATTCAACCATCAGCGGCAGCAAACCTGTACTGCGGGAAACATTACACTGGTATCTGCCCCTCGACAAATATGAACCGTGGCTGAAAAAATGGATACTTGAGGAACATAAGGAATGGAAGCCAAATGTTTACGGCCAGTGTAAATCATGGCTGGACCAGGGTTTGCAGCCAAGAGCTGTCAGCCGTGACCTTGACTGGGGTGTCCCGGTACCGGTAGAGGGTGCAGAGGGTAAGGTACTTTATGTGTGGTTCGATGCTCCAATAGGATATATTTCAGCAACCAGAGAACTTACACCTGACTGGGAAAAGTACTGGAAGGATAATGAAACGAAAATGGTACATTTCATTGGAAAGGACAATATTGTTTTTCATTGTATAATCTTTCCTTCAATGTTAAGGGCTGAAGGAAGTTATATACTTCCCGATAATGTTCCTGCAAACGAATTTCTCAATCTTGAGAATGATAAGATATCAACATCACGTAACTGGGCAGTCTGGTTGCATGAATACCTGGTCGATTTCCCGGGGAAGCAGGATGTTCTGAGATATTCTCTTTGTGCAAGCGCGCCTGAGGCCAAGGATAATGATTTCACATGGAAGGAGTTCCAGGCACGTAATAATAACGAGCTGGTTGCCATCCTTGGAAACTTCGTTAACAGGACCCTGGTACTTACTCATAATTATTATAATGGTGAAGTCCCTGAAAGAGGAGTAATAACACCGGATGATGAAATGGTGTTGAATGAGATCCCCCGGATAAGGGATAATGTTGAATCAGGACTGGAAAACTACAGGTTCAGAGAAGCACTGAGAGAGGCTATGAACCTTGCCAGACTTGGAAACAAGTACCTGGCTGATGCAGAACCATGGAAAATAGTTAAAACAGATCCTGAAAGAGTCAAGACTATAATGAACATTGCCTTGCAGTTAACTGCGAACCTCACTGTTATACTGGAACCATTTCTTCCATTCTCTATGGAAAAACTTAGGGGCTGGCTTAACCTTGACCAGCTTAAATGGAATAATGCCGGCAGAAATGACCTGCTGCCGGCAGGACAAACCATAAACAAATCCGAATTACTGTTCGAGAAGATCGGAGATGATGAAATAGCACACCAGGTTGACAGGTTAATGGCAACAAAAAAAACAAACAAATCACCGGAAATGAAAACATTACCACCGAAGGATACTGTTACATTTGACGATTTCACAAAAATTGATATGCGTACAGCAACAGTTCTAGAAGCAGAAAAAGTACCGAATACTGATAAACTTCTTAAGCTGAAAATTGACACCGGTATTGATATCAGAACAATAGTGTCGGGGATAGCTGAATATTACGATCCCCAGGAGATGATCGGGAAACAGATTTCAATTGTTGCAAATCTTGAACCGAGAAAGATCAAGGGTATAGAATCAAAGGGAATGATCCTGATGGCAGAAGATGCAGAAGGAAAGCTTGTACTCGTTTCCCCTGCAGGTAATATAAGCAACGGAAGTGTTATAAAATAGAGGTTATATCTTCTTTACCCAGGTACCAGGGAATTTCTTTGATATACTATCAGCCTTTTGGAGTGCGGAATTCAAATCTTTGCACCTGACAGCACTTACCCTGTAAAAACCATTGGGAGCCTCAAGAATTTCGGGATCATAACCCTCATCTTTAAGCATATCAGCCTGATTATAAGCATTTTGCTGCAGTCTGAAGCTGCCCGTTATCAGGCAGTAAGGCATCTCCGCTTCAGCTGCAGGTAATGAAGCTTCAACAGGCGGAGGTGCAGGCTGAAAATCATTAATGTTTACTTCTTCAGTTTTTACAGGTTTTTCTTCGTCAATAGCTTTTTTATTGTTTTCAAATTCAGCAGTAACAAGTGGATTCATTGTTGTTGTTTCCACTTTTGACCTGAATATATCGGTGGTAAAAGGTATGACAGTAAGAACAGCAAGAAGTGGAACAATTACTGCAGCCCTCCACAATATTTTTCTCATGGATGCACGTTTCACAGGATCTCTGCCGGTATATCCGGTTATACGTTTACGAACATCATATCCCTCAAGAGGTGAAAACCGGAATGAATCAAGACCATAGGATCCAAGATTATAATTAACATTCTGGTCCGGTTCGAACTGTACATTTCCCTCCTGGTTATTTGTAAAAGTACCTATTTTGTCGATATGGACCTTTTCACCTCTTTCAAGTCTTTTTCGCAGAGAGGTAACAAATTCATCAACCATGTTTCTGGCATCTCCATAGTTTATCCCCGTGGATGATGATATTTTCCCCACTAACAGACCATCATTGTGGTTAAGATTCCTGTTGAATGAAATCTGCTTAACCGGGGGATAAAATGTATCCGTGTCCTTATCAATCCTTGCAGGTGTATAATTCCCTACAAATCCGCCAAAACCCGGCAGGATAACACAATCGTGTCCAAATAACAATTCCCTTATAAAAGCTGTGATATCCATCTGTGATCAGTATCATACAAAAGTAATAAAATCTTTTTAATTATCTTCGTTGGTTCCAAAGACTGCCTCTGATGAGAGATATTCAAATGGTTGACCTCAGGGCTCAGTATGAAAAACTGGGATCTGAAATTGATGCAGCGATTAAAAACGTAATTGATTCGACAGCATTTATCAGGGGTCCTGAAATAGCAATATTTGAACAAGAGCTTCAGAAATACCTGGGAATAAGCCACTTAATCTCGTGCGGTAACGGAACAGATGCTCTGCAGATAGCCCTGATGGCTCTTGAACTCAAACCCGGCGATGAAATAATTACATCCGATTTCACCTTTATTTCGGCTGTTGAAGTGGCAGCTTTACTGGGTTTAAAAGTGATCCTTGTTGATCCTGATCCCCACACCTATAACATAACAGCTGATGCAGTCAGAAAAGTAATATCTTCCAGAACAAAAGCCATTATTCCAATCCATCTTTTCGGTCAGTGTGCTGATATGGAAGGCATTATGGGACTTGCCGATAAACATGGCATTCATGTTATAGAAGATTCAGCTCAGGCCACAGGTACAGATTTTATTTTTTCAGACGGCACAAGGAAAAGAGCAGGGACTATTGGAATTATTGGGATCACCTCTTTCTTCCCCTCAAAGAACCTCGGATGTTATGGTGATGGCGGAGCTCTTTTTACCAATAATGAATTGCTTGCAAAAAAAGCAAGAAGTATTGCAAATCACGGTATGAAGATAAAATATCAGCACAATGATATTGGAATCAATTCAAGGCTCGATACAATCCAGGCCGCTATTCTGAATATTAAACTAAAATATCTCGATCAGTTTAATGATGAAAGAAGGTCGGCTGCTGACTTTTACGATAAAGCTCTCGGCGGATGCAGATCAATAAAGATACCAGGAAGATCAGAATATTCAACACATATTTTTCACCAGTACACAATCAGGGTTGGTTATGGTCTTCGGGATGAATTAAAGAAATATCTTGCTTCTGTGAATATACCGTCAATGGTCTATTATCCCGGCCCGCTACATATACAAGATGCATATCGTTATCTTGGGTATTCTGATAATGAATTCCCGGTCACATCATTGTTATGTAAAGAGGTCCTTTCATTACCAATGCACCCGGACATGGAGCGGGAACAGCTTGAATATATTAGTTTTCACATTTTAAAATTCTTTGAAAAAGCATAACCATGGAGAAGGATTTTTTTGCACATGAAACAGCTGTCATTGATGAGGGCAGCAAAATAGGAAAAGGTACCATGATATGGCATTTCAGCCATATCATGAAAGGTTCGGAGATAGGGGAAAACTGTAATATCGGACAAAACGTTGTGATATCACCGGAAGTAAAGCTTGGCAGTAATGTCAAGGTACAGAATAATGTTTCGGTATATTCAGGTGTAATTTGTGATGATGATGTTTTCCTTGGACCCTCAATGGTATTTACAAATATCATTAATCCGCGCAGTGCTATTGTACGACGTGACAGTTATCTTAATACAATAGTAGAAAGAGGTGCTACTATTGGTGCCAATGCAACAGTGTTGTGTGGTATTATCATAGGCAGATATGCTTTTATCGGGGCAGGTGCAGTTGTGACACATGATGTAAAACCATATTCACTGGTAGTGGGCAATCCTGCACGACATACAGGCTGGATGAGTGAATACGGACATAAGCTTTCGTTTGATGAAACGGGGTTTGCTATGTGCCCTGAAAACGGCGACAGGTATCGTCTGGAACATGGTATTGTGACTAAAATTAATCAGTAATTTTACACTCCTAATAATCAATAATGGATACAGCTCCAAAAAACTTCGGATTGATAGGTGTAGCAGGATATATCGCTGTACGCCATCTGAAAGCTATTAAGGATACAGGGAATAATCTTCTTGCAAGTCTTGACCGGTTCGATAGTGTCGGTATCATTGACAATTATTTCCCGAAGAGTGATTTTTTTGTTGAATTTGAACGTTTCGACAGGCATTTTGAAAAACTTAAAAGAGGGGGTACTAGAATAGACTATGTGAGCATTTGTTCACCAAATTATCTGCATGATGCTCATATCCGGTTTGCACTGAGGCATCATGCCGACGCTCTATGTGAAAAACCCATAGTGCTTAATCCCTGGAATATTGATGCCCTGCAGGAAATTGAAAATGAGACCGGTAATAAGATATTTACAGTACTGCAGACCCGGTTGCATCCAAGGATAATTGAACTAAGGAAAAAAATTCAGGATGGTCCGCCTGATAAGGTATATGATATTGATCTTACTTATGTTACAAGCAGAGGTAACTGGTATTCTATTTCATGGAAAGGAGATATCCAGAAATCGGGAGGAGTTGCTACAAATATAGGTATCCATTTTTTCGATATGCTGGGCTGGATATTTGGTAAAACCAGGAATAACACTGTACACCTTTCGGAACCAGATAAAGCTGCCGGCTTTATTGAACTTGAAAAGGCCAGGATAAGATGGTTCCTCAGCCTGGATTATAATGATCTGCCCTCTTCAGTACGCGAAAAGGGACAAAGAACATTCAGATCTATATTAATTGATGGTGAGGAAATTGAATTCAGTGAAGGATTTTCAGATCTGCATACACAAACCTATAAAGAGATACTGGCAGGTAACGGATTTGAATTACAGGAGTCACGTCAATCGGTGGAGATAGCATACACTATACGTAATTCAAAACCTGTTGAACCCAAAGGTGATTATCACCCTTTTTTAAAGTCAGCATCTTCTTCAGGATAAAAGGGAAAATGAAAAAGAAGATAATAGTAACAGGTGGAACTGGTTTCATAGGTTCACATACAGCTGTTGAGCTTATTGAAGCGGGATTTGAAGTTATACTCATTGATAATCTTTATAATTCCGAAGCCACAGTAGCTGACCAGATAGGGGCCATTACCGGTAAAAGTCCCAAACTGGAGGTATTCGACTTATGCGACAGTGAGAAACTTGATATCTTCTTTAAAGATAATAACGATGCTGCGGGTATTATACATTTTGCCGCATATAAGGCTGTTGGTGAATCTGTAAAGAAACCAATGGAGTATTACAGGAATAACCTTGTGGCTTTACTTAATCTCCTCGAGGCAATGAAAAAATACTCCATACCGTATATGGTTTTTTCTTCATCCTGCACAGTTTACGGTCAACCTGAAAAATTACCTGTAAGGGAAGACATGCCTGTTCAGCAGGCAGCATCACCTTACGGAAACACAAAGAAAATTGGTGAAGAAATTATCAGAGATACTATACTGGCAAATGATAATATCAAAGCGATCTCATTAAGGTATTTCAATCCTGTTGGAGCACATCCGTCAGGACTGATCGGAGAGCTGCCTCGCGGAGTTCCGGAAAACCTTGTTCCATTTATTACACAGACAGCAATAGGTCTAAGGGATGAACTGAAAGTATTTGGAAATGACTATAATACTCCCGACGGAACATGTATAAGAGATTACCTCCATGTTGTTGATCTTGCAAAAGCTCATGTAATGGCCATTGAAAGACTTATCAACAAAAAGAACAAAAATGATTATGAGGTTTTTAACCTGGGTACAGGTATAGGAGTATCTGTCCTGGAATCAATTAAATCGTTTGAACGTGTATCCGGTATTAAACTGAAGTACAGAATAACAGCAAGAAGGGCAGGAGATATTGAGAAGATATGGGCAGATCCGTCACTTGCCAATAAAGAGCTTGGCTGGAAAACAATATGTACTCTCGACGAAGCAATGCTCACTGCGTGGAACTGGGAAAAGAATATCAGAAAACAATAATTATGAAAATGAAAAATATTCTGATAACCGGCGGTGCCGGATTTATAGGATCACATGTAGTAAGGAGGTTTGTAAAGAATTACCCGGGTGATCTTATTATAAACGCCGATAAGCTAACCTATGCAGGTAATCTTGAAAACCTCAGGGATATTGAAAAAGAGGAAAATTACAAGTTTGAAAGAGTTGATATTGTTGATAAAGATGCTGTTGCAGCTCTATTTAAGAAATACTGTTTCGACGGAATAATTCACCTTGCTGCCGAATCACATGTTGACAGATCAATCACAGGGCCCGATGAATTTGTTTTTACAAATATTATCGGTACAGTTAATCTTCTAAATGCTGCCCTTGAATACTGGAAAAATTCTTATGAAGGGAAACTCTTTTACCATATTTCAACAGATGAGGTTTTCGGATCGCTCGGTACTGTAGGGATATTCACAGAAGAGACTGCTTATGATCCAAAAAGTCCCTATTCAGCTTCCAAGGCAAGTTCCGATCATATGGTAAGAGCCTATAATCATACTTATGGAATTCCTGTCATAATTTCAAATTGCTCTAACAACTACGGGCCAAATCAATTTCCCGAGAAGCTTATTCCGCTGGCAATCAATAATATAAAAAACAGCAAGCCTGTACCTGTATATGGTAAGGGGGAAAATATCAGGGACTGGCTTTATGTTGAAGATCATGCACTTGCAATTGATCTTATTTTCCATCGTGGCATTGCCGGTGAAACATATAATATAGGTGGAAATAATGAATGGAAAAATATAGACCTGATAAGGTTGCTATGCAAAATTATGGACAGGAAACTTGGCCGGCCACAAGGAATATCCGAAAAGCTTATAACTTTTGTAAAGGATCGTCCGGGTCATGATATGAGGTATGCTATTGATTCATCAAAGCTGCAGAAGGAACTTGACTGGTCGCCGATACCAGATTTTGAAACCGCTCTTGAAAAAACTGTCGACTGGTATCTTGCCAATGGTAAATGGCTTGAGAATGTTATTTCGGGTGATTATGCGAAATATTATGATTCAATGTATTCGGGCAGATAAACCATTATAATTTGATTGCTTCCAGTCGTTTTATAAGAATATCACCAAGAGCAGTTTTTTGTTTTATATGATCCTGTATTGCAGCAACCACTTTATTTGACTCAAATTCACCTCTTACCTGCTCAAAGTCCTGCCTTTTTTCCTCGTCACCTCCATCTATTCCGAATCCTGTCATGGATGAAAGTGTAAACTCCTTACGTGCATCATCATAGAGCATTTTATCAAGCTCCACAACGCTCTTCTTCCATCTCTCAACGATATTGATTACATCGGAAGCTGTAAAATCAGACATTTTTTTCCCCTCCTCTGCTTCTATTCTTTCGCATGCCCATGTCCACTCCCAGTCATAATAATAGCTGTGCATATTTCTGAAAGCCTCTTCAACCTCATTAACAGTTTTGATAACTCCTGATTCAATATCATCCAGAAGCTTATCAACAGCCTTCTTTGGAGTAATTAAGCCGGCAAGATCAACCCATTCGCCTGAGCCCATTTTTTTATCCGGGGTAAGTCTGTTCCGCAATTCTTTATTTGTTGAGAGATCATTATTCTCAAGCCGTTTTATGATTGAATTACCAAGAAATTTATTTATCCCTGTCTGGTAAAGTTTTATTCCTCTCTCAAGTGATGGTCCTTTTATAATCATATTATTGTAAGTATAGCAGGAGGATACTTCACCCGATAATGATTTAAGTTTACTCAGGAGGTTTCGGCCTTCAATCATTTTCCTTATCGTATAAGGACTTAACAGATTAAAGTTGACCTGGTCGATTTTAACCGGGTCTTTTCTTCTGTCGCGCGATGGCCATTTCTGTGCATCCCTTATAGTACCAACACTTCTGAGATTTATACCAGGGACAAGGATACTTTCATCATTGCTTTCAATGAGATAAGAAAATGGAAGAGATGATGTATCCATATTCTTGTAATGACGTCCCATAACAAGTGTGAAAGGACCAATACGTGCAGGCCATAGCATATATGAATCACTGGTCGTTTTTGATCCTCTTTCCATTATACCCTGGTGTATGGGTCCGAGCTTATACATATGATTACTCTGGTTTGATCCGCTTCCGGCATTCATAAATGAGAAAATCCCGGCAATAAGAAGAGTCGATTTATGATGTGTAACTGTATATGGGCCGGCAAATATTGAACATGCTTCTCCGTGATATCCGCCACAATTGGCAAAAAACAATGAGTTCTCGGCAGAATAATGTTTCCCTAACACACATCCCTGGCCAATAAAACATTTGTCGATCAATGTAGATTCAGTTATTATCGCCCCTGAACATACTATAAAATGCTCCATGATTACTCCCGGTCCGATATATACGGGATCTTCCCTGCAACTGTTAACAGATCCCTCGTGAAGGTTTACTGCTCCTTCAATACGGCTGTATGGACCCACTTTAACATTCTTCAGGTTATTACAGTTATTTATTCGTGAATTTCTGCCAATGACTCCCCTGTCAGATGCCACAGATTCTGAGTAATCATCAATCATCTTCTCCAACACCTTTACAGCTTTGCTTCTGTGTCTGTAAAGGGCTATAATATATGCTTCATGGGCTGAGAGACGGTCCCATATTTTTACCATCCTTCCACCTGCCTCATTAAGAACCGCGACATCTGTACTATTACCGAATTTCGAAACACCTTCAGTATGTATCTTCCCGCAGTTTTTTATAACTGCCTCGTCTTCTATCACATAATTGGCAATGTATTCTCCAATATTATTGATAACTACATTAGATCCAACAGTGCAGTTATGTAGTCTTGCATTAAGTATCCCTCCCGGAATGGTTACTCCTGATTCATCGACGAAAGGTTTATCAAAAATCCCCAGCTTAATATCACCTGAGAAAATTACATTTTTACAGTTTGCGGGGTTGAACCCGTCCATGACCATGATCCTCTCCCACTCATTACAACTGCAACCATTACCGGTCAATGAAAGGATATCATCTTTCGTAAGTTTCCTGTAGTTATTTTTCATGACAGTAGTTTATGTATATATCAGCCAGGTTACTCAACCGTAACCGATTTGGCAAGATTTCTTGGCTGGTCTACATTACAACCTCTAAGGACAGCGATATGGTACGAAAGCAGTTGAAGAGGAATAACAGCAAGTAGTCCGGAAAAAACAGGGAGGGTCTCCGGAACCTCAAGAACATAATCAGCCATTTTTTTTATTATCTCATCGCCCTCTGTGACAATAGCAATTACTTTACCCCTCCTTGCCTTTATCTCCTGAATATTATTTATGATCTTTTCATAGGTGTCGTCTTTAGTTGCTATAATCACAACCGGCATATTCTCATCAATCAGGGCAATTGGACCATGTTTCATTTCGGCAGCAGGGTATCCCTCAGCATGAATATAGGATATCTCTTTAAGTTTTAAAGCTCCTTCCAGGGCAACGGGGAAAAGATATCCTCTTCCAAGATAAATAGCATTGTGAGTATCTTTGAATACAGAGGATAATTTCAGGATCTGTTCATTTAACTTCAGCGTTTTCTCAATTTTATCAGGTATTGAAACCAGCTCTTCGATAAGTTTTTTAAAATCTGTATCTGCGATAATCCCTTTAAGGTGACCTATTTCAAAGGCCATCATTGCCAGTACCGTAATTTGTGTGGTAAATGCTTTTGTTGATGCTACTCCTATTTCAGGACCGGCATGTGTATATACCCCTGCATCTGTATCCCTGGGAATGCTGCTGCCAACAACATTACATATACCAATTACTTTTGCCCCTTTTTCTTTTGCCAGCCGTATAGCTGCCAGTGTATCAGCTGTTTCACCGCTCTGGCTGATTGCAATCACTATATCACCATTATTCATCACAGGGTTTCTGTACCGGAATTCCGAAGCATATTCAACTTCTACCGGAATCCTTGTATATTCTTCAAAGAGGTATTCTCCGAGGAGACCTGCATGCCATGAAGTACCACACGCGACAATAATAATCCTTTCTGCCTTTGACATCTCATCGAGAACATCATGCAATCCTCCGAGCATTATACCTGAATGGTCGGGGAGTACTCTTCCCCTGAAAGTATCATGTATTGCCCTTGGCTGCTCGAATATCTCCTTAAGCATAAAGTGGTCATATCCCTCCTTGTCAATTTCACCGATTTTGAGGTCAATTTTCTTTACTTCCGGCTGTATCATTGTACTTCGAATTGTTTTAAGCACAAGTTCCTCTTTCTTAATTATTGCCAGATCATCATCATTGAGATAGATAACCCTTTGCGTATGTTCAACTATCGGTGTGGCATCTGAGGCGATGAAATTCTCCCCTTCTCCGACTCCAATGACCAGCGGACTTCCCTTTTTAGCAGCAAAAAGCTTATCCGGTTCCTTTGTACAAATGATCACTAAACCAAATGCCCCTTCAACCCTGTTCAATGCCATTGTAATTGCCTGCTCAGCAGTTAGATCACCTTCAATATACAAATGATCCATAAGGTTAGCCAGGACCTCGGTATCGGTCTGACTTTTAAAAGTTATTCCCCTGCCCTGGAGATGTTTTTTCAAAAGAGCATAATTTTCAATAATACCATTGTGAACAACAATAAAATTCCCTTTTGCGGAAATTTGCGGATGTGCATTGAGCTCGTTGGGTTCTCCATGCGTAGCCCACCTGGTATGACCCATTCCAATAGTGCCGTCAAAATTTGATTTATTGACCATCTCCTCAAGATCCTTCACTCCACCTTTGCATTTGAAAATCTTTGTGTCACCGTTTACCAGCGCTAAACCTGCAGAATCATATCCACGGTATTCAAGACGTTTCAAACCATTTATTATTATCTGACGGGCTGGTTTTGATCCTATATATCCAATAATACCACACATATCTGATATTTTAGAAACTTATTTCAATAAAATTATCCGTATACTCAGAATCGCGTGTATATTAAATCAAATTTCACCGGTTCTGAACTGTTATTTGCCTTCAGGATAGCATTCTGAACTGATCCGGAAGGAAGTATGAAATGAAATTCCGGTTTTAAAAGACCTTCCGAGTCATCAAGAAACTGCTGAACATAATAAGCTAAATTGAAAGTGTAAGCCCTTGCAGCTGTATCAATTGCTCCGTCAAAGAAGGATGCGTCCACATAATAATCCGGTACCAGATATTCTTTCCCGGTATTTTCATAATATCCTATATAAAGCTTTGATGGGAATGTTGATCCTGAATAATCATATCCATCATAATATGCGGGCCAGATTATCCTTGCCTTATTGATTTTAATGTTTCTCAATGATGTATCTTTCTTTATATCTGCAAGACCGGGAATTGTAAACTTAGTAAACACACCGTTAAGGCATTGCTGATATGTTAGAGTATCCATGAATCCGTCATTAA
Source organism: uncultured Rikenellaceae bacterium (assembly GCA_964507015.1). GTDB lineage: Bacteria > Bacteroidota > Bacteroidia > Bacteroidales > VadinHA17 > LD21. Next base: position 34,067 of record CAZDOM010000010.1, read on the forward strand.
TATGCTCAATTTTCTTATCAGCCTGAGCAGTAGTCAGATCATGTGAAAATATATTATAACATGCATTCCTGGCTTTTGCATCCAAAAGAAAGAAAAATGTAGAAGTACCACCTTCATCATCGCTCAGATATAAAGCAAAAACATTTTTATATGAACTATAGTCATTGGGAGGTTCAAGGCTCAATGTCACAAAAACAGGGTCACCAACCGACTGCAGAGTAAATTGTAATCCTTTAAAATATGATCTGAAGTCAGGAATAGCATTACTATGAAAAAGCATGGCTGTATCCCTTATAATATATTCGCCAAAAGAATTGGGCAGAGTAAGAACTATTTGATTTATGGTATCGGCCTTCAGTTCAGGAAGCATAATATCAATGCTATTACCTGAAAGCGGTGTCACCTTATTTGAATAATAGGTTGTATCTGTGTAGATATGTTCATCTATTTCCGAGATTGTCAATATATGTCCTGCAGATATATTTCCCCGTACGTTTGTAAAATATAATATAAGCTTAATGGAATCTAAAGTAAGTATTCCTTCACCCCATTCATCATTCATTCTTATTTGTGTAACAAATCCTGCTTTTGTCGTTCCAAAATAGGGATCATATATCTCTCCCAGGTATGAATAAGCGGGACTATTTGATTTAACAGAATCAGAATACATTGTATATGAATTGATACTGAGAGTATCTGTTGAGTGCAAGGATACAAAATCGCTCCCCGGGAGTATATTACTGCCGATTATCGTTCCTTCTTCTTCACAGGAATATAGAATAAAGATGATCCCGGTAAAGAGGAGCAGGTATGTTTTAAGAGAAAAGAATGATCTGAAGGAGATTATAAAACTATGATAGAAGGTTGTCATAGAAGTCGTTATAGGCATCAATATATTCTGTTTCATTCTGATATGGAAGTACTGGTTTTGTAACTGTTGTCAGGTATTTACTTAATTCACTGTCTATCTCATCACTTCCGATAATTATCCCGTCGGAATATTTAATTGCCAGTTTTGATATATTAATAAAATCGGGATTTTTTATGAGTTTTAAATTTTCCCCGTCTATTCCATCAAAACGCAGTTTATCGGCGAACGTTGATCTAAACGGTTTTTTAAAATCATTATTGTAAATTGAATAGATGATTTTATAATCATGGAAAAGAGGATCATCGCTGTAAATACTCCTTAGATAGACCGGGACAAGTGCCGACATCCAACCATGGCAATGAACAATATCGGGTGCCCATCTTAATTTCTTTACCGTTTCAATAACGCCTCGTGCAAAAAAGAGGGCCCTTTCATCATTATCTTCAAATTCATTACCGACAGCATCTGTTACTATATGTTTTCTCTGAAAATAGTCTTCATTATCAATGAAATAGACCTGCATTCTCGCACTCTGGATGGAAGCAACTTTTATGATGAGAGGATGATCGGTGTCATCAATTATCAGGTTCATTCCGGAAAGCCTGATCACTTCATGGAGCTGGTTTCTGCGTTCATTGATACAACCATATCTCGGCATGAAAGTACGAATCTCCTTACCCCTTTCCTGTATTCCCTGGGGTAAATACCTGCCGATTTTTGAAAGTTTTGTTTCCCCTAAATATGGAGTGATTTCCTGGGAAATGAATAATACCTTCCTGCTTTCCATTTACCTGCCTCAATAACCCATTTAGTATTAAGGTGCAAAGATAATAATAAAAATTGAGAATACTTACAAGCGGTACGGATTGATAAATTCGGGAGGCCGGGTAAATAACCTGCAACCAGCATCATGCAACTTGCAACTTTATCTTAGCTTTGTATGTTAAATTTTCTTAAATGAAGATCGTTAGTACTGTAAAAGAACTACTTGGTCTCCTGGAGGAGGTTAACCGGTCATCCTTAGGATTTGTTCCTACCATGGGAGCGTTGCACAGGGGGCATATTTCACTTATAGAGAAAGCAGTCAGTCAGTGTCCTGTTATTGTCGTCAGTATATATGTGAATCCTACTCAGTTCAACGACAGGGAGGATCTTAAAAGATATCCCAGGCCTCTTGGAAAAGATCTGAATCTGCTCAGAAAATATCTAAGGAAAGATGATATTGTATTTACACCTGATGATAAAGAGATGTATCCGGATGAAGATAACAGACTTTTCAGTTTTGGGAATCTCGATAATGTAATGGAGGCCCTTCACAGGCCCGGACATTTTAACGGAGTAGCACAGGTCGTAAGCAGGTTTTTTGAAATAATTATGCCGGGTATTGCTTTCTTCGGGTTCAAAGATTTTCAGCAGGTAGCAGTAATCAAAGAACTTGTAAAACAAAATCATTATAACATTAAGATTGAAATATGTACGATAATACGAGAAGAGGATGGCCTTGCCATGAGCAGCAGGAATATTCTTCTTGAACCACAAATAAGGAAAGATGCTCCGGTGATTTATAATACGATCTCAAGGGTCTCGGAAATGATGAAAAAAAATGATATTCCTGAAATAAAATCATATGTAAAGGAAACTATAGAAAAGAAACCTGGTTTTCATGTTGAATATTTTGAGATAGCGGATGACGAGAAGCTTATTCCTGCAGGAACAAAAAATGAACTGAAAGAGGGGAAGCATTATTATGGCTGTATTGCAGTAAGGGCGGGAGAGGTACGTCTTATTGATAATATTGAAATAGTATGGCCCTGAATCAAAAAGGTTGATTAACTTTGCAGTGTTTAACTGATATCTCCTTTTTACAATGTTACTGGAAATATTAAAATCAAAGATCCACAGAGTATCTGTTACAGGAGCAAATCTTCATTATATGGGCAGCATTACCATTGATGAAGATCTTATGAATGCAGCAAATATCATTGAAAATGAAAAGGTCCAGGTTTTAAACCTGAATAACGGTGAACGTTTTGAAACATATGTAATAAAAGGTAAAAGGGGATCAGGAGAAATATGTCTCAATGGGGCTGCAGCCCGAAAGGTTCTTGTAGGTGATATTCTTCTTATTATGGCCTATGCATTTATGGATGCCGATGAAGCAAAATCATTCAAGCCTACCTTAATTTTCCCTGACACAAAAACGAATAAACTGATCTGAACTTGAAAAAAGGTATTATACAGACCTTTAAGTTTCTTGCTTTTCTTGCTGTCGGTATTCTCCTTCTATGGCTGGCTTTCCGCAAGGTAGATTTTAAAAGCCTTACCCAAAACCTTAAGGAAGCCAACTATTACTGGCTTATTTTATCAATATTTTTCAGTTTTATTGCTTTTGTCAGCCGTGCCCGACGGTGGCAACTGCTGATTCATCCTCTTAAATACTATCCTTCCTTCTGGCACACGTTTCATTCAATGATGATTGGTTATCTGGTTAATATTGCCTTGCCGAGAGTAGGTGAAATAACACGATGCGTGACACTGGGGAAAAAGGAAAAGTTGCCGGTTGACAAACTGTTAGGTACTGTGATTATTGAACGTACAATTGACTTTTTTTCGATCGTGTTGCTACTGATAATAATTGTTTTTACAAGCGGGACAATTATTAATGAGTTCATTAAAGAAAGTATCTTTATTCCTTTTAAAGAAAAAGTTCTTTCACTATGGAATTATTCGTGGATCTTCTGGATTTTGCTGGTTCTTTCAGTAATAATTGCCATATACTTATTGATCCGTTATAGAAGTAATCTACGAAATATCAGGTTTTTTTCAAAGATCTTTGATATTCTGAAAGGTGTAATTACAGGATTAAAGACAATAATAAAACTTGAAAGAAAATGGGAATTTCTTTTCCATACTATCTTAATATGGATCAGTTATGCCCTAATGACATGGGTAGTCGTTTTTTCCCTTAAAAGCACGTCAAATATTTCATTTTGGGAGTCGCTTATCATTCTGGTAATTGGCGGATTGGCTATGTCAGTCCCGGTTCAGAGTGGATTCGGAGCATTTCATTATGCCATATCACGGGCGCTGGTGGTGATGCATGGAGTAAGCCTCGAAGATGGTCTGACCTATGCCCTGCTTACACATGAGTCGCAGATAATATTTGAAATAATAATTGGTATAATTTCAATTTATATGTTGTACGGCAGAAAACAAAAAATAAAGATTTCTGACCTCACTCTTCCTCCTGATGTGGGGCACAAATTATAACTATTAAATCCGCTAATCGGGTGAACAGAAAATAAAATGTCAAAATCGAAAACTGTATTTGTTTGTCAGAATTGCGGGGCTGAATCTCCTAAATGGATAGGAAGATGCCCCTCCTGCAAAGAATGGAACACATACCACGAGGAGATAATTGCTCCTGTATCCTCAAGAAACCTGTCGTTTATCAGAGAACAGCCTAAAAGTAAACCTGAACTGCTTGATGACATTAAGGCAGATGAAAAGAACAGGCATCATACCGGAATGCCGGAACTTGACAGGATCCTTGGCGGAGGTATGGTGAGCGGTTCCCTGATCCTGCTCGGGGGGGAACCGGGAGTCGGTAAATCAACACTGGCCCTTCAGCTTGCGCTTGCTTTGAAAGAGACAACAATATTATATGTATCGGGCGAAGAGAGTAATGAACAGATAAGTCTGAGAGCACGACGTCTGAAGGGTTCAAACCCTCTATGTTATGTACTCAGCGAAACGGAGCTCGAGAATATACTTGCCCATTCGGAGAATATTAAACCCGGACTTATAATTATTGATTCCATCCAGACAATCAGTACAGCCATACTTGAATCACCGGCGGGTTCTGTTTCACAGGTAAGGGAATGTGCCGCTCAGCTTCTTAAATATTCAAAAATAAGCGGTGTCCCGGTTGTACTTATAGGTCATATAACCAAGGACGGAACACTGGCAGGACCTAAGGTACTGGAACATATAGTTGATGTTGTTCTCTATTTCGAAGGAGATAACAATTATGTATACCGTATTCTTCGTTCTGTAAAAAACAGGTTTGGATCAACTTCTGAAATAGGAATATTTGAAATGGCAGAATCGGGGTTGATAGAAGTAAATAACCCGTCGGAACTTTTTATTAATCAGCATGAAGAACCATTGAGCGGCATTGCTATTGCTGCCACTATCGATGGAATGCGGCCATTCCTCATAGAGACTCAGGCACTTGTAAGCAGCGCTGTTTACGGCACGCCTCAGAGAAGTTCTACAGGATTTGATATCCGGCGTCTGAATATGCTGCTTGCAGTACTTGAAAAAAGGGCTGGGTTCAGGCTTGGAATAAAAGATGTCTTCCTAAATATTGCCGGCGGCATTAAAGTAAATGACCCTGCTATTGATCTGGCGATAATCAGTTCTGTTCTTTCGTCCAATCTTGACATTCCTGTTTCAAGGGAGATCTGTTTTGCAGGAGAGGCAGGTTTATCAGGTGAAATACGTCCTGTTTCGAGAGTTGAACAGCGTATCAGGGAAGCTTCAAAAATGGGATTTAAAAGAATCTGTGTTTCAAAATATCTGAAAGGTGGATTGCAGACAGGCTCTACGGGGAAAAAACCTGAAATTGAAATTGTGAAAGTTGGCAAAATTGAACATCTGGTAAAAGTGTTGTTCGGATGATGACTCCCATCCCGATAAATCGGGACTGCCCCCTGAAGGGGGCTTAAATCCAATTACTTACTTAGTTACATTAACGATTTAGCCCCCCTTTAGGGGGGGTGGGGGGTCAATACCTGTCTATCAGAGGATTATCCCTTCTCGTATTCTCTCGTTTAACCTTGTCACAATCGAGTTCCATATTGAATCCTGCAGGACGCTCGAATTCATCTGATTCCATGATACCGAATTGCGAATCATCATACACTTTCCTGAGGAATATAGCCATTATTGGAAGTGCCATATTAGCACCCTGTCCTTCGCCTATGGTCTCAAAGTGAATTGCCTGGTCTTCCCAGCCGCTCCATACACCTCCTACGAGGTTAGGAGTAACACCCATGAACCATCCGTTTGAGTGATTCTGTGTTGTTCCTGTTTTGCCGCCTATCTGGTTCAGCAAAAGATAAGGTTCCAGTCTCATTCTTATTGCTGTACCGGTCTGAACAACCTCCTGCAGAAGGTTAAGCATCAGGTAAGCTGTTTCTTCACCCAGGACTTCTTCAATTTTAGGAGTAAAGCGGGAGATAACATTTCCATTTTTATCCTCTATTCTTGTGACGTACATAGGCCGGGTATATACACCTTTATTTGCAAATGTCCCGTAAGCACCCACCATTTCTTCGAGTTTGATATCGGAAGTCCCAAGGAAAATAGAATAGACCGGGTCTATAAAACTCCTGATTCCCATCTTATGCATAAGGTCAGCAACGGCAGTTGGTCTGAACTGTTCCATAAGCCAGGCAGAAATATAGTTTTCGGAGTGAGCCAGACCCCATTTTAAAGTAACCATTTTCCCATGATAAGCTTTTGGCCCGGAACTCCTGGGAGTCCATACCGTATCATTTACCACATCCTCGAATGAACGTGGTATATTTTCGACTTCATAGCATGGGGAGTAGCCATTTTGCATGGCAAGAGTATAAAGGAAGGGCTTAATTGTACTTCCCACCTGTTTTCTTTGCTGAGTACATGCATCCCATTTGAAATATCTGAAATCGGGTCCGCCAACATATGCTTTAACATGACCGTTATGCGGATCTTCGACCATGAAAGATGATCTTATGAAATATTTGTAATACCATATAGAATCAAGAGGCGTCATCACAGTATCTATCTCTCCTTTCCATGAGAACACTGTCATTGGGGCAGGAGTATTAAAAGCAAGTATGATTGAGTCTTCCGGAACTCCTCTGGCTCTCATTATATAGTATCTGTCACTCTGCCTTAATGAACTCATTATCAGCTCATCGATCTGTTCTTTTGTAAGATCGTCGGAATAGGGGGGATTTTTAAAACTCTTTGCCCTCTCATAGAAATCGGGTTGTACTTCATTTGAAAGATGTTCTTTTACAGCCTCTTCGGCATACTGCTGCATCTTTGAATTGATAGTGGTATATATTTTAAGGCCATCCTTATAAATATCATAATTTGTACCGTCAGGTTTCCTGTTCTTACTGCACCATCCATATAAGGGGTTATTTTGCCATTCCCATAAAGCATCTTCATAAGATGATTCCCTTACATATTTGCTCCTGTCCGGTTCAGGTCTGCGCATAGTAATCCGGAGATATTCCCTCAGGTAAGTAGCAAGACCTGAATTATGATCCTCTATCTGGAAATCGAGTTCAATAGGCAGGTTTTTAACAGAATCAGCAATAGCCTGGTCAAGATAACCGTATTTTGCCATTTGTGACAAGACGACATTTCTCCTTTTTAACATACGGTCATAATATCTTTGAGGATTATATGCACTTGAGTTTTTCAGCATACCAACAAGCACTGCAGCTTCCTGAATATTCAATGAATCAGGAGTGGTATTGAAATATACTCTTGAAGCTGATTGGATACCGATAGCCTGATACAGGAAATCATATTTATTAAGATACATAGCTATAATCTCCTCCTTAGTATAGCTCCTTTCAAGCTTCACCGCTGTCTGCCATTCCTTGAACTTGGTAACGCCCAGCCTTATTTTTCTCATTATAAATGAAACTTTAGCTGTATCCCTTGGATAAAGCTGCTTGGCAAGCTGCTGGGTGATAGTACTTCCACCTCCGGTATCCTGACTAAGAAGGATAGTCCTCACAATAGCCCTTGCGAGCCCGCGAATATCTATCCCTGAATGTCTGTAGTATCGTATGTCTTCTGTAGCGATAAGTGCATCAACAAGATAGGGAGAAAAATCTTTGTAATCAGTCCATGTCCTGTTTTCAATACTTATTGTACCCAGTAGTACCTCGTCCTCGGAATATATTTCAGCAGCTAAAAAATATTCGGGATTTTCCAGCTCATTGAAAGAGGGCATAGGTCCCAGTGTCTCCTTCGAAATAAGTATAAACAGGATAATGGAAACTGCAAAGGGTATTGAGTAAATTATCCAGAACCAAATAATGTATTTTCTGTTTTCTGAATCGCCTTTCATCAGAGGGAAATATTTGCTTCAAAAATAGTAAAATCTTAAAGAATCTTTACGGTTTATTTTGAAGTTTGGTCTCTAAATGATTTACTTTGTCGTGATTTTAAAGAATAATTCTCGTTGTAAATGATCGAAAATCTTGTAATTGTTGAGTCCCCCGCCAAGGCAAGGACGATTGAAAAGTTCCTTGGAAAAGAATTCCGTGTAATATCAAGTTTCGGACATATCAGAGATCTCTCCAAAAAAAATCTCGGAATTAATATTGAGAATGATTTTAATCCCGATTACGAGATCCCGAAAGAAAAGACAAAGGTTGTCAGTGAACTGAGGAAGGCGGCATCCGGGGCAAAAAATATATGGATCGCCAGTGATGAAGACAGGGAAGGGGAAGCAATAGCATGGCATCTGGTTAATGTTCTTAACCTTGACCTCGCCTCAACACGCAGGATAGTATTTCATGAAATTACAAAAAATGCCATTACCGAGGCAATTGAAAATCCCAGGAAGATAGATTTAAACCTTGTCAACTCCCAGCAAGCCCGTCGTATACTGGATCGTCTTGTGGGTTTTGAAATCTCTCCTGTACTGTGGAAGAAGGTTCAACCTGCACTTTCAGCCGGAAGGGTGCAATCAGTAGCAGTAAGATTAATTGCTGAAAGGGAAAGGGAAATAATCTCTTTTGTAAGTGAATCAGCATTCAGGATAACAGTGGTTTTCATAGTTGTAGATCCGGATAATACCGGTTCAATTATCAGGGCAGAAGCATCCAGACGTTTTACCAGTGAAAATGAAACACAACAATTTCTTGAACTTTGTGCCGGAGCTGAATATAAAGTAGCTTCTGTAACCATTAAACCGGGAACCCGATCTCCTGCACCACCATTTACAACATCAACTCTTCAGCAGGAAGCTTACCGAAAACTTGGGTTTTCAGTTTCTCAGACCATGGCTGTGGCACAAAGGCTTTACGAAGCCGGAAATATTACTTATATGAGAACCGATTCAACCAACCTGTCTAAACTGGCACTGGCAAAATCACGGGAAGTCATTATATCGGAATTTGGGGCAAAGTATTCAAAGACACGGCAGTTCAGAACAAAATCAAAAGGAGCTCAGGAAGCACATGAGGCAATCCGGCCTGCATATATAGATCATTCAACAATAAACGGTAACCAGAATGAGAAAAAGCTGTATGAGCTTATCTGGAAAAGAACTATAGCCTCACAAATGGCTGATGCTGAAGTACAAAAAACAACGATTACAGTTGAAATGAATAATTCACCGGTTACCTTCTCTGCTGTCGGTGAGGTAGTTATATTTGATGGTTTTCTTAAAGTCTATACTGAATCTACAGACCATGAAAACGGTGATGAGGAGAGATATGTAATTCCACCTGTTACCATCGGTATGCTCCTCAATTATAACACAATAACAGCAGCACAGAAATTTACTACCCCTCCCCCCCGATATACAGAAGCAAGCCTTGTGAAGAAACTCGAGGAACTGGGTATCGGCAGGCCTTCTACATATGCACCAACTATTTCTACAATTCAAAACAGGGGTTATGTTCAACGTGAAGACAGACCCGGGGAAATACGACAAATAAAAATATTAACCCTTGAAAAGGGAACCATTTCCAAAATCTCCAGAACAGAGATCACCGGCAAAGAAAAATCAAAGCTTTTTCCGCAAAACATAGGCATGATAGTTAATGATTTTCTTATTGAAAATTTTTCGGAGATCGTTGATTATCATTTTACTGCAGAGATTGAAGAACAATTCGACGAGATAGCACTAGGAAAACTCAAATGGACAGGAATGCTTCATTCTTTTTACGGACCATTTCATAAAACCATCGAGAATACCCTGGAGAAGAGAGAAAGACAAACAGGTGTAAGGATACTGGGTAATCACCCTGAGACAGGCGAACAGGTATCTGTCAGGATGGGCCGTTTTGGCCCTATAGCACAGATAGGCAGTTCAGAAGGAGACAACAAACCAAGATTTGCAAGTCTGACAAAAAACCTTCTCCTTGAAACCATAACACTTGAGGAGGCACTTAATCTCTTCCGGCTGCCAAGATCTCCGGGCATGCATGAAGGGGAAGATATAACTGTTGGCATGGGTAAATTCGGACCATATATAAGATTTAAAAACAAATTCTACTCACTTAAAAAGGAAGTTGATGATCCCTATTCCATAACTCTTGAAAGAGCCCTTGATCTGATACTGGAAAAAGATGAAATTGAGAAAAAGAAAATATTGAAGGATTTTGGTGATATTCAGCTTCTTAATGGAAAATACGGACCTTACCTGGTAAAGGATAAGCAGAATTTTCGGATTCCCAGGGGCACAAATACAGAAAAACTAACAAGGGAAGAGTGTATCAAGATTATTGAAAATAGTACTAAATCCAGAAAAAGCTCCTGAAAACTATTATGACAGACCCGAGCGATTATTTTGATCCTGTAAGTATTGAAAAGCCTGAATATGATCATCTTGCAGAGCAGGCAGGTTTTTCTCACAAGATTGTGATCTATACTGAAAGCAATCCCGTTAAAGAGATCAGCAAGTACAAGATTGCGCTATTAGGTGTTCCGGAAGGACGTAATTCACCGGGAACAGGAACCATGAAGGGACCCGACAGTATAAGGAGCCAGCTTTACAGGCTTACCGGGATTCCCGGTAAGGAAAAGATAATTGACCTGGGAAATATGAAAAAGGGGATCACCTTTAATGATACTATTGCAGGACTTTCAGATATTCTTGTCTGGCTTCTGGAAGAGAATGTGTTTCCAGTGATCATTGGCGGCAGTAGTGCCCTCATAGCAGCTATCGATTCTGCATTTACACGTTTGAATACCCGTTATTCCCTTCTTACTGTTGACTCAAGAATTGACTTTGTAAATGAAAGAAAAGTATCTGATTCATTCAATTACCTGTATAACATTCTGCACAATCAGAAATCGACATTTGATCATTACATTAATATCGGCTACCAGACATTTCTGAACGATCAGCAGGTAATAAACAGGTTTCTGAAACGTAAGTCGGAGCTGATAAGAATTGGTGATGTAAGGAAAGCCATTTATCTTACTGAACCCTATTTCAGGGATTCTGATGTTGCTGTGGTTGATATTTCAGCGGTGAGGCAGTCAGATGCTCCCGGCACTATAAGCCCGTCACCCAATGGTTTTTATGGCGAAGAAATATGTATGCTGGCAAGATATGCGGGGATATCCGATAACCTGAAGGTTTTCGGTCTTTTTGATGTGGATCCTGAAATTGATATCAGGTCACAGACTACCGGTCTTGCTGCCCAGATACTGTGGTTCTTTCTTGAAGGATTCTCCCAGAAACAATATGAGACACCTGTTCTGAGCCATGAAAATCCCGGAAGGTTTATAAGATATCATGTCAGAGTATCTGATCTTGGGGATGATCTGATATTTGTGAAGAGTAATCTCACCGATAGATGGTGGATGGAATTGTCAGGCGAAAATCAAAAGCCCAGGTATATAGCATGTTCGCATGAGGATTATCTGAAGGCTAACAGGAATGAGATTCCTGAAAGGTGGGTCTTTGGCTTTGAAAGGCTTAAATAAAATAAAGTATATTTGTTTACGTTTTATATTTTTATTTATTTTACTTGTTATACTTACGGGGATCGCATCTGCTGGTAAAGAAATGAAAAAACTAAATATTACATTTCTTTTTTTAACTCTGCTAACCTGTCATGTGTTTTCACAACAGGATCCGCTTTCAAGTCATTATATGTTCAATACTATGACTTATAATCCGGGTATTGCAGGTACCTCCGGAATGATATGCGCAACAGCACTTAACAGGCAGCAATGGCTTGGTTTTGATGGTGCTCCCTCTACAACAATTTTTCATATCACGGCCCCTGTAGCACCTTTCAGGATAAAAAGCGGAGTGGGACTATTAATCAAAAGTGATAATATCGGATTTGATAAGGATATAAATATTTCCGGTGCCTATTCCTACCATATGGATGTTGGAATGGGGAAACTGGGAATTGGAATAAGTCTCGGCGTTTTAAATAAATCTCTTGATCCTAAATGGGTAATTCCGACAGGGGATGAATTCACACAGGCCAACGAGGATCCTCTTATCCCGGTAAATAAGGAAAGTGTTATTGCTTTTGATGCAGGACTTGGAGCCTATTACAAAACTGAAAAGTATTATGCCTCTGTTTCTGTAACACACATAAACCAGCCAAAAATAAAATATACTAAAGATAATTCTGCCGCAATTAGTTATATCAGCAGACATTATTATGTAACAGGAGGTTATACTATTCAGCTTCCGAATCCTTCTCTCCAGTTAATCCCTTCTGTTTTTGCATTCAGCGATGGTAAGGTTATACAATTTAGTGTTACATCACTGGTACAATACAATAAAAAGGTATGGGGAGGCGTTTCTTACAGAGCCGGGGATGCCCTTACAGGCATGGTTGGCCTGGAGTTATATAACGGAATCCGTATTGGTTACGCCTATGATTTCCCGCTTTCGGATATCAGAAAAAGTACCAGCGGATCGCATGAGTTTATGGTAAACTATTGTTTTGATATCAGTCTGGGCAAAAGCCCGATGAGATATAAAAGTATCAGATTTTTATGATTATTAAAAAAAAATAACTTACTTGCATTATAAAATTCTAAAGAAGTATGAAAAAGGTTATCCTATCTGCCCTGATAATTATAATCTTTCTTAGTGGGTGCGGATCATCAAAAACTGGTGAGCTTACCGGAGTTCCGGGAAGAAAAAAGTTTTTTGAACCGGTACCATTTGAGATGGCATTTATACCCGCTGGTAATTTCATGATGGGGCCCAGCGACCAGGATGCTATGTTTGCAATGAACAGTCTTTCCAAATCAGTTACTGTTGATGCATTCTGGATGGACCAGACAGAAATTACAAATAATAAATACCGCCAGTTTGTTTACTGGGTGCGCGATTCCATTCTGAGAACCAAGCTTGGTGAAGCAGGTATCCCTGACAGAGAATATTTCCTTGTTGACGAGGAGGGAAATGTTATCGAACCTAATGTAATAAACTGGGATGAAAAGATTGACCCCGAAGAGGAGACTACAATTAGTATTATTGAAGAAATGTACTACCCGCCTGAAGAGAGGTTCAACGGGAGAAAACAATTTGATGTTCGTAAATTCAATTATTCCTATTTCTGGGTAGATTACCAGCAGGCAGCAAGGGCAAGATATGTCTATGATTATGAAAATAATACAGGCAAATATGAAGGGCAGGTAACAAATCTTGACGGTTCACGTACCGACATAAGAGACCGCTCTTCGTTTATTAAACATAACATCATCAATATTTATCCTGATACACTATGCTGGATCAGGGACTTTACATATTCATTCAATGATCCGCAGGCTGATCTCTATTTCTGGCATCCGTCATTCGACGATTATCCGGTTGTGGGTGTTAGCTGGGTACAGGCAACAGCTTTTGGTAACTGGAGAACAGATTATATGAATTCAGCATTAAGGAAGCAGGGTGTTGTTGATGTACAGAGGTACAGGCTCCCACTGGAAACAGAATGGGAATATGCAGCCAGAGGAGGTCTTGACCTTTCAATGTACCCATGGGGAGGTCCCTATACCCGTAATAACAAAGGCTGCTTTCTGGCAAACTTCAAACCTTTACGAGGTAATTATATCGACGACGGAAATGTATATTCAGGAAAAGTAGCTTCATATGACCCCAATGAGTACGGTCTCTATGATATGGCAGGCAATGTCGCTGAATGGACATCAGGGGCATATCATCCGTCAGCCTACATTTTCCAGCATGACCTTCAGCCTAATTATGAATATAATGCAACACCTCAGGATCCTCCCATCATGAAACGTAAGGTAATACGCGGTGGTTCCTGGAAGGATATATCATATTTCCTTCAGACAAGTACAAGAGATTATGAATACCAGGATTCGACCAAACCATATGTCGGATTCCGTAACGTAAGATCCTATATCGGAGCAGAAATTTAATGAAATAACCCTAAAATAATCAGGTATATGAGCCTAGCAGAATTAGTACAAAGCAGCGGGTGGAAGAATTTCATCGCAAAACTTTATGGTTTGGGTGCTTCCGTCGTTATTGTCGGAGCATTGTTTAAGATACAGCACTGGCCACTGGCAGGAACAATGCTTACTATCGGCCTCTTAACAGAGGCAGTTATCTTCTTCTTTTCAGCATTTGAACCCTTGCATGAAGAGATAGACTGGACACTTGTCTACCCTGAACTTGCAGGAATTCCAGAGGAAGGTGAAGAGCTCCCTGCACATGGAGGCGGAGGGAAACAGCACGACAGCATCTCCAGAGGTGTTGGCGGAGGAGGATACGGAGGCGGATATGGAGGCGGTGCAGGTTCTGCTGCCCTGGCAAAATTCGATGAGATGCTTGAAAAAGCCGAGATAACACCGGATCTTTTTAAAAATCTTGGTGCAGGAATGACAAAATTAAGCCAGGCAACATCAAACATTGAGGTTATGAGCGATATTGCTTCTGCTTCAACAAAATATGCAGACTCAATAGGTACTGCAACTGAATCACTGGGCAAGCTCACAGAATCTTACAATGATACCGCCAAAGCAATTAACCAAACCGGTTCTACCTACAAAAATATGGCAGATTCGTTTTCAATAATTGAAGTTGGAGGTAAATCATACCAGGAACAGCTTGAAACACTTAATAAAAACCTTTCTGCCCTGAATGCCGTTTATGAACTTCAGAAAAAAGGAGCAGATAATCATCTTAAAGAATCCGAAGCAATTTATCAGGGCCTTCAGGGGCTGGTAAAAGATCTTACTGATTCGGCAGGTGATACCACAAAATATCGTGAACAGATTACAAAACTTAATGAAAACCTGTCAGCCCTGAATAACGTTTACGGAAATATGCTTGCTGCTATGAATGTTAAATAAAACAGCATTGGTTTCACTTAATTAAACTACCTACAAAATGGCTCACGAAAAGCTATCTCCGCGACAAAAGATGATCGGTATGATGTACCTGGTGCTTACCGCCATGCTTGCACTTAACGTATCAAAGGATGCCGTGGAGGCATTTAAAAAAGTTGATAACAGTCTTACCCTTACCGTCAAAAATTATGCTTTAAAGAATAATCTCATTTACAGTGATTTTGACAGGGCCGCTGCTGAAAATCCAGAAAAAGCAGGAAAATGGCGATCCGCTGCATACGCAGTTAAAGAACGTGCTGATGAATTATTCGATTATCTCCAGGGTGTTAAGATACAAGTCATAAAGGAAGCTGAAGGTGACGATACACCGGCTGTCAGAGGAACAAGAGTAATAATTGATTCGGTAACCAAAATCGACGAAAACAATGTCCCCACACAGATTCTTATCGGCAGTAATGAATCAGGACTAGCATTCAGGCTTAAGACAATGCTAATCGATTATCGTGAGTTCCTGATAGAGACAC
>CAZDOM010000011.1:0-45211 GCA_964507015.1 uncultured Rikenellaceae bacterium
GATCTTCCAGGGGAGCCATTTCGGAGGGTATTGTAGTCCAGAGAAGAAATATTAATCCGATAGCAACTGCCAGTATCAGAAAAGCACTCCTGCGATGCTTAAGAAATGAACTCAGTGAATTTTTATATGCGTTATTCAGATTCTGAAAGAAATGATCAGTTTTCCTGTAGAACCAGGTATGGCTTTTCTCATGTCTTAAAAGTTTTGTTGAGACCATTGGTGTAAGTGAAAGAGCCAGGAAGGCTGAAATAGCAACCGTGCCTGCCATTACGATACCGAATTCCCTGAAGAGACGTCCGGTTATACCCTGAAGGAAGACAATAGGGAAGAAGACAGAAACAAGTGTAATTGTTGTCGAGATAATCGCAAAGTAAATCTCTTTTGATCCTTTCAACCCGGCTTCAAAAGGTGTCATTCCCGATTCAACTTTAACATAAATATTCTCCATAACGACTATTGCGTCATCAACAACGATACCGATTGCAAGCACCATTGCAAGAAGCGTTAGCACGTTTATTGAGAATCCTGCCAGGTACATTATAAAAAATGAACCAATAAGTGAAACAGGGATAACAAGTATCGGAATAATAGTTGCTCTCCAGCTTCGCAGGAAGAAGTATATAATTATCACTACAAGGAGAAAAGCTATGAAGATGGTATTCTTTACTTCAGAAATTGAAGAACGTATATACTCTGTATTATCATAATTTACATTTACTTTAACATCATCGGGGAGATCTTTTCGTATATAATCCAGACGCCGATAAATCTCATCAACTATTTCAATCTGATTGGAACCGGGTTGCGGCACAACGGCAAGCATTGCCATTGGAACCCCGTCATTTTTCAGGATACCTCTTATATCTTCCGGTCCCAGTTCAGCCCTGCCAATATCCTGAAATCTGACTATTTGATCGCCTGACTGTTTAATTATCAGATCATTAAACTCTTTGGGGGTTGTCATCAATCCAAGAGTTCTTATGGTCAGCTGGGTTGTTGTTCCCTCTATGGCGCCGGAAGGCAATTCGACATTTTCACGGGTAATAGCGTTCCTGACATCCATAGGTGTCAATTCATAACCGGCGAGTTTAACAGGGTCAATCCACAGGCGCATTGCATATCGTTTCTCACCGAAGATATTTATTGCGCTTACTCCTGATACAGTCTGAAGCTGTTGTTTTAATGTCAGGTCAGCTATTTCTGACAGCTCAAGCAAAGACCTTTTCTGACTCTCAACAGTCAGGAATAATATTGGACTGGCATCTGCATCGGCTTTGGTTACGGTAGAAGGGTCGCAGTCACGAGGCAGTCTTCGCATTGCCTGGGAAACTTTATCCCTGACATCATTAGCTGCTGTTTCAAGATCGACAGTTAGTTCAAATTCGACAGTTATTCTGCTCGAACCCTGACTACTAACGCTTGTAAGAGATCGTACACCGGGGATTCCATTGATAGACTGTTCAAGGGGTTCAGTGATCTGCGTTTCGATGACATCAGAATTTGCTCCGGGGTATGATGTACTTACCGATATAATAGCAGGATCAACACTCGGAAATTCCCGGACTCCCAGGAATGTGAAACCAACAATACCAAATAATAGTATTACAATGGCTAATACGGTTGCCAGTACAGGTCTGTTTATGCTTAGTGATGAAAGGCTCATTTTACTTTACTCCCTGTTTTAGTTTGTTATCAGTGTATCAAGTACTACAGGGAGACTTTCACGAAGCTGAAGGATACCTGAAGTCAGCAGGGTGTCACCAAATTTAAGACCTGACACAATCTGTACAAGTGATTCAGTGCGCAATCCGGTATTAACTCTTACCACTGAAGCTTTCCCAGTTCTGTATACATACACTAATTCACCTTCCATTTCAGGAACAAGTGCTTCCGTAGGTATGGCTATTGCATCTTTTATCTTTGAAAGTTCAAGAGTAACCGCAGCATAACGACCCGACTTAAGCTCTTCATTCCTGTTAGCATAGAGCGCACGGAGTACTATTGATCTGGTATTAAGCTCAATTTTAGGATCAACTGCATATACTTTCGCTTCGTATATTTTATTACTGCCGTCAACAGTAAATGTAACAGGGTACCCAATATTCACATCGTAGGCATACCGTTCAGGTATGGAAAATTCAAGTTTTATGGGGCTTATTTTTACCAGCCTTGCTATTTTGGTTGAGGGGGTAGCATAGCTGCCTTCACTTAAGTAACGAAGACCGATTATTCCATCAAAAGGTGCACGCAGCTCAGTTTCTGAAATTCTGGCTTTTATAAGATTTATATCTGCTTCTATTGTCTGTAGCTCAGTGACAATCTGGTCATAGCTCTCCTGGCTGATTGCATCCTTATCCAAAAGACTGCGCTGGCGAAATTCTTTTTCCTCTGTAAGTTTCTTCTGTGCCTGTAGTTTTTGTAACTGTGCCTGCAATGGCCTGTCGTTAATCTTTGCAAGAAGATCTCCTTTTTTGACTCTTGTCCCTTCAGTAAAATTAATACCTACTATCTTACCTGATGTCTCGAATGACAATTCAACCTCTTCATCAGGCCTTAAAGTACCGTTGCTGTTTATAAGCTCACTCATCTGAGCTGGTTGAATCAGGAATCCGTTTACATTAAGCAGTTGCCTGCCCTGCATCCTTCCGGCTCCCGGGCCCTGTGCAGTACCCCTTCCTGAAACCTGTCCTGAATTTCTTGACTTAGCAGCAAATAGGGGTTTAATCTTTGGATAGAATATTATAACTGCAAGTATTATGATCAACAAGATTGTTATTATTGTCTTTAGTCTTTTATTCATTGGTTAAATTATTATATTCTAATATAATTACTGACCAATTTGGCATGGTCATCAATTGTAGACAACTAATTCAAAAGACCAGCCAGCAAATGTAGATAATTTGATGATTGGTGAATCTTACGCAGGTTGAAAAAATAGTTAAATAATCCTAAAAACAGTTTGGACTCCTTTGATATTAACAAAAGGATTAATTGAATAAAACATATTACTTTTATACAGCATTAAAAAATACTACTTATGATACAACGTATACAGTCAATATATTTATTATTAACAACCGCGTTCTCAACAGTATTTCTTACAGGTAAGATTTTGAGATTCAATAATGATTTAAACAATGAATTTTACGTTAAACTGGGTGGTATATTTAAAGAAACCGGCACTCTTGCAGCAGAGAAGATTCAAAATGTGATCCCCGTCACTTTTTTATTGCTGCTGATACCTCTCGTTTCCTTCATAAACATTTTTGTTTTTAAAAACAGGAAGTTACAAATGAAGATTACAGCGGGTCTGATAGGTCTAATAATAGTTATGATTATTGTTTTGGTAGTCTACTCGTTCTATATGATCAGGAATTATAATGCAGTTTTTTCTTCCGGAATTAACTTAATTCTGCCTGTATTAATACTTATTTGTGTGTTTCTGGCTTACAGGGGGATAAAAAAGGACGAAGAAATTGTCAGATCATATGACAGGTTAAGATAGATAATCTTGATAGGTCAATTTCAGATTTAAGACTTCATATTCCGGATACCAGACTATTTTACTTTTACTTAATCGTTGGCTTAGGTGTCTTTCTTTTGCCGTTGGCTTCAGCCAACGGATAGTGAAGCTTTTCCTATAAGGGCTTTAGCCCAGTAATTTTGGACTAAAGTCCCTCGAAAAAAAGTCCCGTTACCGTCGGCTAAAGCCTACGATAATTGATGTTGACTAACACAAAAATTGATGGTAATTGAAACTGTAAAACACAAAAATTGACGGCAATGTAAGTCGGCTATATTATCTGCAAATTCTCCTGATTTGTTATTTTCTCACAATAGTGGCACTTAAGTGCGACATTCTTTTTCGATACTACTTTAAACCTTGTGGTAACCTGCTCAAAATTAGTTATGCATTGTGGATTCATACATCTGGCAATACCGATAATTGTATCAGGAACTTCAACTACCTTTTTCTCCACAACCTCATAATCTCTTATGATATTTAGTTTGGCGTCAGGAGCGACAAGGGCAATTCTGTTAATATCGTCATCCTTGAAAAACATGTCGGCAATTTTTATAATTGCTTTTCTCCCAAGCTTCTTACTTTCCAGATTTGTCCCGAAAGTGACCAGGTTATCGATATGATCCAGTCCCAGTATCTGTATTACCTTGAAAAGGTGCTTTGCCGGGACATGATCAATAACAGTTCCATTCTGAATAGCGCTGACTACCAACTGTTTCGGTTCTTTCATAAAAGTTGCTTTTACTATTTAATTCCTAATAATGTACATAGTATTGCCTGGCGTGTAAAAACACCATTAAGTGCCTGTTCAAAATAATATGCCTTTGGATTGCTGTCAACATCTGTATGGATCTCATTCACCCTTGGAAGGGGATGGAGTATTTTCATATTGGGTTTTGTGTTTTGTAACATTTTATTCTTTAAAACATAAACATTTTTAACCTTTTCATAATCCATTGGATCAGAGAACCTT
Organism: uncultured Rikenellaceae bacterium; assembly: GCA_964507015.1. Taxonomy (GTDB): domain Bacteria; phylum Bacteroidota; class Bacteroidia; order Bacteroidales; family VadinHA17; genus LD21. Next base: position 4,497 of record CAZDOM010000011.1, read on the forward strand.
TCTTTCTGAACACGTGTCATGTATATGATATCAGCTTTTGAGATTATGTCTGAAAAATCAGAGTGCTCGTAGTATTTGAGTCCTATATTATCAAGGTACAGCTTAAATTCATCTGGCATTTTAAGTTCTTCAGGTGAGATGAAATTAAATGTAGCTTTCCATCTCGACATGGCCATCATAAGTGAATGTACTGTTCTTCCATATTTAAGGTCACCTACCATAAAAATGTTAAGGTCTTCAAGCGTACCCTGAGTTTTTCTTATTGAATACAGGTCGAGGATTGTCTGTGTAGGATGTTGATTAGCACCATCTCCGGCATTAATTACCGGTACAGAGGCAATTTCACTGGCATATCTTGCACTACCTTCAACCGGATGACGTATGACTATAAGATCACTGTAGCTGCTTACCATCTTGATTGTGTCGTGAAGAGTTTCCCCCTTGGTGATACTCGAGCTTGATACATCGGAAAAGCCTACTATTTTTCCTCCAAGCCTGTTAATAGCACTCTCAAAGCTTAATCGGGTTCTTGTGGATGGTTCAAAAAAGAGTGTCGCTATAACCCTGCCTTCCAACAGCTTCTGTACAGGTTTTTTTTCGAATTCTTCAGCGAGGTCAAGGATTCCTAATATTTCGCTTGTGGTGAAATCATCTATTGAAACTAAACTTCTGTTATTCATTAGACTGGTAAAATTAAGAGACAATTATCTGATCTGTTCAAAATTAATCAAGATAAACCAAATCATGTGTATCTGTTGAAAAGTAATTAAAAAAAACTAAAGGCTTAACTGGAATCTGAAGGTATAATTATTCAGAGCAGTGAATTGTGAGGTAGATTCCTCATCCGGAATTCTCGGGATTTTGAATGACATAATTCACAAAGGGACGTAGGTGTATTTGCACAAGATTCCTCGCTGGCGCTCGGAATGACACAGTATGTTTTGGGGGGAGGGAGCGGTGGCAATTTGCGCCTGTAAATTGCCGCCGCTCCTTTTCTACTATACATTGCACTGTCATCCCGAGTGGATCCGCCGAATGGCGGAGGAACGAGGGATCTCATCATTCTGATTCTGATTATCATATATATTATCAGACTTAGACTATTCGGTCGTAATATACTTTGATTTCACACCTTCAATCTTTGATAACCTGTTCAATATCCTTTCACTGGCAGATGAACTGAAATCCAATTTGATCCTGCACTCGAGATCGAATGATTGTTCTGATTGTGTGATATTTTCATCCTTTATTACAGTCATTACATCATTCATCGATGAGTAAGGAAAGAATATTTCATAATATTCGTGGATAACATGGTTCATAATATCAGCATTTCTAAGTGCATCCATAGCTGCTGATTTATAAGCGTTTGTCAATCCGCTTATTCCCAGGAGAGTTCCCCCGAAATACCTGGAAACGATAATAAGTACATTCGTAAGGTTGTGTGATCTTATCTGTCCAAGAATTGGACGACCTCCGGTACCGGAAGGTTCACCGTCATCATTGATCCTCCAGATAGATTTATCTACACCCAGAATATATGCATAGCAATGATGTCGTGCGCTGTGATGTCTTTTTCTGATATCTTCAATAATGGTTTTAATATCAGCTTCGTCAGTAACCGGGAACGCAGATGCAATAAACTTACTTCCTTTTTCCTTATAAATCCCTTCAGCGAGAGACTTGATTGTATTATATGAAACAGGAGCTGCCATTGGAAGCTTTGTAATCAAAACGATAATGCTACAATATTAATTAAATCTGCCTGCTATTCCGACAGATTATTTAAAAAATGGTATTTTTGTTTTACAATGAATGTTCTACTAGACGAAAAAGATCTGCATAAACTTATAGTTGTCGGTGACAGGATCCTCATTAAGCCAAAAACTCCTCAGTCGAAGACAAAAAGTGGTCTATATCTTCCACCTGGAGTAAACGAAAATGAAAAGGTTCAGATCGGATATGTTCTTAAAGTTGGTCCCGGCTACCCGATACCATCTGTTAATGATAGTGATGAACCCTGGAAAAACAGCTCTGATGAACCCAAATATGTGCCTCTTCAACCCAGGGAGGGAGACCAGGCTGTTTATCTGCAAAGCAGTGCGATAGAAATAGAATTCAATAAAGAGAAATATATTGTTGTACCTCAATCTGCAATCTTACTGCTTCTGAGGGATGATGGGCTTTTTGAATAAACTGATAGTTATGATAAGTGATGCATTGAAAGGGAAAAAGATCCTGATAGTTGAAGATGACCTCTCAAGCAGGTTGTATCTGAATAAGATACTCGAAAGGGCAGGGGCTGGTCTTCTGAATGCAGGTGATGGGGTCGAGGCTATCAGAATTATGGAAAACAATGATGATATTGATATAATATTGATGGATATCCAGATGCCTGTTATGGACGGGTATACTGCTGCAAAAAAAATCAGGGAATTTAGAGATAAAATAAAGATCATTGCTCAGACAGCCTATGGTATGTCTGATGATATGGAAACAATAATCGCCTCGGGATTTGATGATTATATTCTTAAACCCATATATGCTGACCAGCTTATAAGTAAACTGGTATCATTAATATAATAAACCCGGACTTCTGACTTCTGACTTCCTTATTCCTTATACACTGCAATCTCACTGAACTCCTTCATAAATGCACCGATTTCTGAATCCCAGCGTTCCAATTCCGAATTTACCGGGACGCGGTTTATAAGAGATGTTCTCATCCCTGAATCTCCTGATAAAATATCAAAAGGAATAAGTTTATGTTCATATTCATATGGCGGCATATTGAATTTTAATTCTCCGGGGAACAATTCAATTATTGCGTCAAAAATTTCCAGAGCTGTTAATACTGGTCGATAAATTAACAGGTCAGTAATATGGATCTGGAGTCCGTTGCATAATTCTGCACAGTATTTGTTAAATGTTGGTATGAAATTGTGAATCCTGAAAGCACATCCTTTTATCCTGCGCTTGTCAAGATTTATTTTGAGTTTTTGAGAATCAATAAATGGCGCCCCAAACAGTTCAAACGGAATTGTCGTTCCCCTTCCTTCCGATACATTTACAGCCTCAAACAGCACCATGCCCGGGTATACTGTTGCAGTTTGGATAGCTGGCATGTTAGGCGAGGGCAGAACCCACGGAAGCCCAGTTTCATTATACATGGAAAACCTTCTCCATCCCTTCATCCAAACAACCTTAAGCCTGCAGCGTGAATAATATTTTTCCTTTAACCAGACGGCCATTTCGCCTATGGTCATCCTGTGACACAGAGGAATTGAAGCACCTCCTACAAATGTAAAATACTCCTCTTTCAGTACAGGACCATCAAATGGAAGCTTCCCTATAGGATTTGGCCGGTCAAGAACCCAAACAGGGATATCCGCTTCATAACATGCTTCCATACATAGTTTTACTGTCCAGATATAGGTATATAGTCTTGCCCCAATATCTTGTAAATCAATGATTAAAACATCAATATCCTCAAGCATCCATAATTCCGGTTTCCTGTTTTTCCCATAGAGACTGTATACAGGGATATCAAAAACCGGATGAATAGCTCCTTCCCACTCAATCATATTATCCTGGGTCTGTCCGAAAAGACCATGTTGAGGTCCGAAAATGGCGGACAACTTACAATCATTACGTTTGAAAAGGAAATCAGTTACATGAATAAAATCACTGGTTATACTTGGTGCATGACATAATACACCAATGTTCTTACCTTTCAATTGTGAAGGAAAATTATTACTTATTATTTCAAGACCGGTTTGAACCATATTGAATCGTATTATACAAATATACCAATAAACGCTAAGTAATTCCTGGTTTAATGATCGACATACTGTTTTTGAAAATTTATAAAGAGCAGCCTTAAAATGAATTTTGTATTCAATAAATATATAATTTTGCTGGATTTTAATAACTAGAAAGTTACTCATTAAAGTAAGGCGTAGAAGATAAATGGGAGAATTGATTATTAATATTTTGTTTTTTTTTATGACTTTATTTTCAGGGGCCGTCAATTATGATAGCCACCTGGATAATATATATATAAAGAATAATACAGACCTGCATACAAACAGAATAGACTCATTGTATAACCTCCTTAAAACCACAGGATCAAAACCATCTTTTATAGTATTCAGTGATGGTCTGATAGGTTTTGATAAGATGATGAAAGAGGGTAAAATAACCAAAACACGATATTTAACCCTTATCGATTTTACATTATCTTCAAAACAAAAAAGGCTTTGGGTGATTGATCTTGATTCTCTGATAATTATCCATCATTCACTTGTTGCTCATGGGAAGAATACAGGAGGAGAATTTGCAGTTAAATTTTCAAACACACCTAAATCGAATATGAGCAGTCTGGGTTTCTTCGTGACCGGCTCGACATATTATGGCAAACACGGATTTTCACTATACCTCGAAGGTATAGAAGCAGGAATAAATGATAATGCAAGAAAAAGGGCTATAGTAATCCACCCGGCCAGTTATGCTACAAAGGATTTTATAATGAGATACGGAAGGCTCGGAAGAAGCTTTGGATGCCCTGCATTACCTCCATCTGTAAGCGCTTCTATTATTGAGACAATAAGAGGCGGTTCGTGTCTTTTCATATATTACCCTGATAAGACCTACTTCATTAAATCGAAGTATCTTGCCGTAATTTGAAACGACCAGTAAATTTCCGAATCTTTTAGCCTGATCACAATTATTAGTTTATTTCACATCATATTCAGGTTTTTCCTGTAGAGCATTATATAATCTCTGATCCCTGTTATATATATCTTTTCTGAAATTTATTAAACCTGAGTTGTCGACCCAGGTTGTCAGGTAAAGCAGATATACTTCGGGAAGACTCTTAAGAATAACTGTCACTGTCTTCGAAGTTTCTACTATTCTTTGCAATTCCTTCAGGCTGAAGCCTTCTTTATCCCTAAGCAGAAATTCTGCAAGCTCCAGCGGATTCTCAACCCGTATACAACCAGAGCTGAATGCTCTTTCTGTTTTATCAAAAAGTTCTCTGGATGGTGTATCGTGTAAATACACATTGAATTTATTTGGAAAAATGAATTTTACAGCGCCGAGAGCATTTGATTTACCCGGTTCCTGCCTGTAAGTGAAATCAAGTACATTGTCTTTTCTCCAATCAATACTATCGATATTCAATTTATTACCTGACTTATTATAAACGAAAATATTTTTTTGTGTAAGATATGATTTGTTTTTCCTGACCTCCGGTAATACATCTTTTGTTAATATTGTCGGAGGGACTGTCCAGGTCGGATTAAGAACCAGGTACTGCATTGTTGATGAGAACACCGGAGTTTTCCTGTATTCTTTCCCTACTATCACCTTGTGGTTTCTCATCACAACATTATCTACAACAACGTCGAGTTCAAAATTTACAATATTCACTGTAAGATAATAGTTTGGAACCTCCTGAGGAAGCCAGCGCAATCTTTCCAGATTTACAACTATTGTCCTCATTCTCTCTTCTAAAGGGATATTCATCATTTCAATTGTCTGATCTCCTATTGTGCCAAGAGCTTCAAGACCATGTCGTTGTTGAAACCTTATAACAGACTGTTTTAGAGATTCATCATAAGTTGTACTTTCCATATCCTTCCCTTCAGAATAATCTTTAAGGAGTAACAAAACTTCCCTTATTTGAGGAATTCTATTATCATCCATACCTGGTCTGATTACAGGTCCGCGTTGTATTTTCCATGATACTTCTTTGGCAGATTGTTCTCTGAATAGTATTAATCTATCCTGAAGTAAGGCATAGTTCGCATTTTTTGGTTTCAACGATGATATTATAGCCTGTAGGCTTTTGGAATTAAGTTCAAACATATATTTGACCGGATTGGTATCAGTCTTGATTACATGCCATTCAGGATCAATAGTTTCCGGGTTTGTTTTCCCCGACAGAAGATGTGAGCAATAAAGAAGAAATGCGTCGGTGCAGATAATATCCAGATTTGCCCTTGTTTCATTGGAATTAACTTGTTTGATCTCCAGAATATCAGAAAGATGGTAATCTTCAGGATGCAATCCCTCAGCTTCACAGTTTTTAATTATATCAATGAGTTCATTGACCTTTGCTTCATTGCTCCAGAAAGGATTGAATTCATTCCTTAAATAAACCTCTCTGACAGATGGGATACAAAAAATTTCGTATTCCTTATTTAAGGCCTTAAAAACCGGAAGATTTTCAACCTTTTGTCTTATCCTCTCATCAATAGCGTTGTCCGGATCAAAAGCACAAAGGATAAAAATAAAGAGTAACAATAAGTTTTTCATGACAAACATCCTAAGGTGTAATGGTTATTACTTATTTCCAGCAGATACAATATAAAACAAAATTTAATACTTTCTTAATAATTGTTTAATACCTGCTTAATTTATCTGGATTAGCATTGCTCACATAAACTAAAAATTATAAAAATGGAAAACAATAACCAAAAAATCTTTACCTGGGTAGGAGCTGTTATCATTGCTCTGTTGCTTATAGGCTTCTTCTTTGCTTTGACGACGAATATCAAAAATAAAAAGAATCTTAAAGCAGAGAAATTAACCTCCGAATTACTGTTATCTGAAAAACTTTCGTTTGAGAAGGATCTTGAAAAGATCAAGGCAGAATTTTCTGCCCTGAAGACTAAAAATGAAGCAACTGCTAAACTTCTGGCAGAGACAAACAGGAAAATTGCAGAAAAGGATAATAAAATTAATTCCCTGACAGCGACTAACAAGTCACTGAGCACAGTAAAAAAAGAGCTGGAAGATTTGCAGAAATTCAAGTCAGAACTGGAAAAGGAATCAGCTCAGCTAAAATCTGATTATAACAAATTGCTTTTACAGAATCAGGACTTACAGAAAAGAATTTCATTACTTGAAGAAGATAAGAAAGCACTTGCATTACAGCTGGAGGAATCCAGGAGCTATTGCCCTGATAATTATCTGGTTAAAGCCACAAGAGGGAAAAAAACCGAGAAGATTGTTATCAGTGCTTCACGCGCAAAAAAGCTTAATCTTTTATTTGAAGTTCCCGGTAACCTGGCAGAGGAGATAAGCTTTAAGATAATAACTCCTTCAGGTACAATTATTAATCCTGACGATAAAGGTCTGACATGGTATTTTCCACAGGATTCAAGATACCTCACAGCCAGTCTTTCCCCAGTAACCGGAGATTTTGAACAATCACGGCAGGTTGTATTGACCTATCTTTCAAAGACAAAACTTACAAAAGGTGAATACAAAATACAAATCTTTGGTGATGAAAAGAATGTGGGTAATTGCAGGATTTTACTTAAATAAATATTATTTCTGATTAAGAATTATGAAATGCCCGTTATTAAGCGGGCATTTTTTTAGATCGATGTGATTGTTTTATTTGTCAGGTCTACTGTTGACTTAATGTGTGGCCAAAAAGGTCTTGTTCAGAAACAGAAAAAACAGCAAAGTGCACTGACCATCTTTCAGAATCTATACTTAATAATTCTCTTTACCTGATTTTTTTGATTAGCTTTAAAGTAGTTAAATTGTGTTAATATGAAAATTCTTATTGTTGAAGATGAGCCTCAGGTCGTAGAATTTTTGAAAAAAGGCCTTACTGAAAAGGGGCATGAAACGGAAATTGCTTATGACGGGCAGATGGGGGAGCGTCTTGCCCTAAAGGGTGATTTTGATATTATCATTCTCGATGTGGTTTTACCGGGATTCAATGGATATGAGCTTTGTAACCGTCTCAGAGATAAAGGGATATCTATACCTGTTTTGATGCTGACCGCCCTGGGTACTACCGACGATAAGATCTCCGGATTTGATGCAGGTGCCGATGACTACCTTGTAAAACCTTTTGAATTTCAAGAACTTCTGGCAAGAATAAAAGCACTTACAAAGCGGTCATCAGGATTGATTCAAACATCAAAAGTAATTAAAGTGGCTGATCTCGTACTAGACCTTGATAAGAAATCGGCAAAAAGGGGAGAAAAGAATATAGAGCTTACTGCAAAAGAATTTTTACTGTTGGAATTCCTTATGAAAAATAAGGGAAGAGTTATGTCACGCGTGGAAATTGCCGAAAAAGTATGGGATATTACTTTTGATACCGGGACAAACGTTGTAGACGTTTATATTAATATTCTCAGGAAAAAAATGGATGCTGACTTCGAACAAAAGCTGATCCAAACAAGATTCGGATTGGGATATATCTTGAATGACTGATTATGGAAATCAGAAAAAAATTACTATACCAGTTTATCGGCATAGTCGCTTTAATACTTCTTTTATCTTGTCTTGCCATTTATTTCTCTTTTTCAAGATCAAGAAAAGAGGATTTCTACGACAGGCTTGGCAGTAAAGCGAAAATGGTTTCACAGATGTTAATTGAGATAGAGGAGATTGATGCTGAATTACTTAAGAGAATTGAAAAGAATAATCCTGTCAGCCTTCCTGATGAAAAAATAATTATTTATGATTACAAGGATAGTATAGTATATAGTACCGATACTGAAAAAATTCTGGAGATATCCCCTGAATTAATTGATGAAGTGAGATTGAATGATGAAGTTCGTCTGAAACAAAAATCATACGAAATACTTGGACAGTTTTATACTGATCAGTATGATAGATTTGTCGTATTTGCTGCAGCATCTGATATTTTTGGAATTGGAAAACTTAAACGTCTAAGGATTATCCTCCTTATCGTTTTTTTAGTAAGTCTTATAATAGTATTGGCTTCCGGCCGGATTTTTGTACAACGCTCATTAAAACCAATTTCTGATATTATGGCACAGGTTAGTGCAATTAGCGAAAAAAACATTGATGCAAGAATATCAGATGGCAATGGAAAAGATGAACTTGCCCAACTAGCCCAGACTTTCAATAAAATGCTCGAAAGGCTTGAAACAGCCTTTAAAACTCAAAAGAATTTTATAGCGAATGCTTCACATGAATTGAGAACACCCCTGACCGTGATAACCGGACATCTGGAAGTTACCCTGATGAAAGCACGGGAAAATGAAGAATACAGGAAAACTATTGTTTCGGTACTTGATAATATTAAAAACCTTAATAGTATTTCAAACAGGCTTTTGTTACTTGCTCAGGCCAGCTCTGATTTCTCAGATGATGATTTTGATATAATCAGGATCGATGATGTTATTTGGAAAGCCAGGAACGAAATTCTCAAAATCCATGACGACTTTAAGATTAATATCAATTTTGGTGAGAAGATGGATGATGAATCTAAATTGAAAGTAAAAGGAAATGAATTGTTACTGAAGACTGCCGTGACAAACCTTATTGAAAATGGATGTAAATATTCGTCAAATAGAACTTCTGACATACTTTTTGATAGCAGTGACAATATGTTGATCTTATACTTTTCTGATAAGGGGATAGGTATACCTGAAAGAGAACTTAAAATGATATTTCAACCATTTTACCGTGCCACTAATTCTGGCGGGAGTAGAGGACATGGAATAGGCCTCTCTCTGGTGGAAAAAATTATTTCATTGCATAAAGGTGAGATAAGAGTTAATTCAGAAATAATGAGGGGAAGTAATTTCATTATTTCTTTGCCCTTATATTCATAAATTTGAATATTGATTATCTTTCTGCACTTGTAAAAACAGATCATATGAAAACAAGATTTACCGGTTTGCTGGTAGTAATTGTCTTTATCAGTACCCTGCTGGCATGTAATGAAGGTGAAAAACATTCAATATCGATTTTAGAAACCACAGATATCCATGGAGTTATACTTCCATGGGATTTTATTGAAAACAGGGAACTTGATGCTTCCCTGGCAGAAGTGGCAGGTTATGTGAGAATCTTAAGGAGTACAAATAAAACTGTTTTCCTGCTCGATAACGGCGACAACCTGCAGGGCCAACCTGCTGTATATTTTTATAATTTCATTGATACCGTTTCACCTCATTTATTGTCTGAAGTCATGAATTGGATGGGCTATGATGCCTGTACAGCAGGGAATCATGATATTGAGACAGGTCATTCTGTTTATGACAGACTGGCCAGGGAGTATAACTTTCCTCTGCTGGCAGCAAATGCTGTTGATATAAGCACCGGCAAGCCATATTTCAAGCCTTATGTTATCCTTGAAAAAGACAATGTAAAGATTGCAGTTTTTGGGATGGTTACTCCTGCTATTCCAACATGGCTGCCTGAAGAACTTTATTCGGGTATCGAATTCCGGGATATGGTCCAGACTGCCGAGATATGGATGCCTGAAATACTTAAACAGAAGCCTGATTTAGTAGTGGGGATGTTTCACTCAGGATGGAATACTGAAAACGAAAATTATAAGCAGGATCAATTATTATACGAAAATAGTACATCGTCAGTTGCATGGAAAGTCCCGGGATTTGATATTATATTTTGCGGACATGATCACAGGCCGGCAAATGAGAAATTCGTTAACTCAGCAGGTGATACAATACTAATACTAAACGGAGGGAGTCATTCACAATTTATTGCCAGGGCTGATGTAGAACTTAAACCAAAAGGTATCTTCAGGAAGATGGAAAAAACAATTTCCGGAGAGCTCGTAAGAGTTAACGAACTTGACCCTGATGCAGATTTTATTGACAGATTTAAAGAATATGAAGAAACTGTAAATGCTTATGTAACACAGGTTATTGGATACCAGTCAGAGACAATTTCGTCGCGTGATTCCTATTTCGGTTCTTCAGCTTTTACAGATATGATTCATACAATACAGATGGAAATTACCGGGGCCGATATCTCTTTTGCAGCACCCTTGTCATTCGATGTTACTATTCCCAAAGGTCCTGTTACTGTCGGCGATATGTTCAAACTGTATAAGTATGAAAATATGTTATACACAATGAGACTGACAGGTGAGGAGATATTGAAATATCTTGAATTTTCATACTCGAAATGGTTTAATACAATGGTATCACCCGATGATTATCTCCTTAAATACCGGTTTGATAAAAATGGAAAACCTGTTATTACAAATGGCAGGGCATGGCTCGCAAATGCTTCCTATAATTTTGATTCGGCCGTTGGAATAGAATATACAGTTGATGTTTCCAAACCTGAGGGAGGCAGAGTTAATATAAGTTCTTTTACAGATGGACGTCCTTTTGTAAAACAACAGGAATACACAGTAGCAATCAATTCTTATCGCGGTAACGGTGGAGGAGGTCATTTGACATCCGGGGCAGGAATAGACCAGGATAAATTGCGTGAAAGGGTGATCACTTCTACTGAAAAAGATCTTAGATATTATATTTTACAGAGTATTGAAAAGGAAAGATCTATCAGCCCCAAACCACTGAATAACTGGAAGGTAGTGCCGGAGAAATGGGTTCATGAAAGAGTACCTGTAGAAAAAAAACTGCTTTTTGTCACAACTAAATAAGTATATTTGTTGTTTTAAAATAGTAACAAGTATAAAATTTTTATCATGAAGAGAATTATAAAGATACTTATGCGAATAATAGTGCTTTTATTTTTTGCTATCACTATTTCCTCGAATGATACTTATGCCGGACCACCAAAACGACCACGAAATGTCATTGTGCTTATTGGTGACGGGATGGGGGTAGCACATGTTTATGCTGCCATGTCTGTGAATAATCAGCTATCTTATATGGCACAATTTCCATATTCCGGTTTTAGTATTACATATTCTGCTAATAACTATGTGACTGATTCAGGGGCAGGAGGTACGGCTATTGCATGTGGTGTTAAGACCAATAACTACTTTATAGGGATGACACCGGATTCGGTTGCTGTCCCGTCTATTATTGATATAGCACACAACAATGGAATGGCAACAGGGGTAGTTAGTACTAGTTCTGTTACACATGCCACTCCAGCATCATTTGTAGCTCACAATGCGAACAGAAATAATTATGAAGAAATTGCCGATGATTTTCTGAAAGGAACAATTAATGTTTTTTTAGGAGGAGGTGTAGATAATTTTCGTAACAGGAAAGATGGAAAGGATCTGACAATTGATCTCAGAGAGAAGGGTTTTGATGTAGTTTATACATACGAGGACCTTAATGCCTCAAACTCTCAGAATATTGCAGGATTGTTTGCAAAAGAACATCTCCCTACAATGCAGGAAGGACGAGATGGTGCTCTGGTAACTATGACAAGAAAAGCAATTGAAACACTAAGCAAGGATAAGGACGGATTTTTCCTGATGGTGGAAGGATCCGAGATTGACTTTGGTGCACACGCAAATGATGCTGATTATACAATTTCAGAAACTATCGATTTTGATAATGCCGTCGGCGTTGCATTGGATTTTGCTAAAACTGATAAAAGAACCCTCGTTATTGTAACGGCCGATCATGAAACCGGTGGCCTTGTGATCACAGGTGGCAATTTAGAGGAGCAAACAATTTCAGTTAAATTCGCAATTCCTGATCATTCAGCTGTAATGGTACCGGTATTTTCATATGGTCCCGGTGCTGAACAATTTTCAGGTATTAATCAAAATACCTTCTTTTTTAATCAGTTCCTGCAGTTGTTGAAGATCAAAAAATGAAATTTTTTGTTTGAAGTTCCGTTATTGTGATGGAGATATTTTAAAGTGTCTCTTGAAAAATGATAAAATTACCGGAACAAAATAGAGACGGGAAAAAGTTACCACTTGTCGAGGATTTTTTTTCAATCCAGGGAGAAGGATTTCACAGTGGTAAAGCTGCCTATTTCATAAGACTTGGAGGTTGCGATATTGGATGCAGCTGGTGCGATTCACCTTACACATGGGATCACAAGATGCATCCATTGACAGATACTGATGATCTGGTCAGACGCATTATTAACTCCAGGTCAGATTCCGTAGTAATAACCGGTGGTGAACCCCTGATGTGGAACCTCGATTATCTCTGTTCACAATTAAAGAAATACAATATTTCCGGATTCCTTGAAACATCAGGCGCATATCCGCTGACAGGAGAATGGTATTGGATATGTCTTTCTCCAAAGAGAAATATGAACCCTGCTCCAGAGATTTGTAAACTTGCAGATGAACTCAAAATAGTTATACAGGATACAATTGATTTTGAATGGGCTGAGAAATTCCGTAAACTGGTCAATAAAAAATGCAGGTTATTTCTACAGCCTGAATGGAACAGTTACGAAAAAATTATCCCGGAGATCGTTGAATATGTAAAACTTAACAGTGCCTGGAGAATATCCCTCCAGATACATAAATACATGCATATCTCTTAATATGAACAGGTTTTTGTTATTAATATCGTTATTACTGACCCTTTGTTCCATAACAAGGAACGGTTATTCTCAGAACCTTCATACTTCATCAAATAAGGCAGTAAAGGAATATAATGAAGGTATGCAGGCTTATGATTATCTGGATTTGGGAACCGCAGAGTCTAAGTTCAAGAGTGCCCTTCAAATAGATAGAAGATTTTACGAAGTCTATGTCATGCTTGGAGAACTGTATGCAAAGAAGGGAGACTTCATTCAGGCAAGTGAAAACTATAAAAATGCCGTAGAAATCGATTCAGTATCATATAGACCACTGTTTTTTTCACTGGCAAATGCAGAAATGAAAACAGGTGATTATGTAAATGCTCGCTTACATTATAAAAGTTATCTTAATTATAATGGCTCTCTCCTTAACAGGTCAATTGCGACAAAGAATATCCGTAACTGTGATTTTGCTATTGAGGCAATAAAGAATCCTGTTACGTTTAGTCCTCATAATATCGGCCCCTCAATAAATACCGCTGATGATGAATACTGGCCTTCAATAACCGCTGATGGTCAAACGTTGATGTTTACCAGGGAAACAACTTCAGGTTACTCAGATGTTTTCCGAACTAAAACCAGCCAGGAGGACTTTTTTATAAGTTTTCTTACCGATGAGGGATGGGGAACTTCAGTAGATGCAGGTCAACCTCTTAATACAAGTTTGAACGAGGGAGCTCAGACACTTTCATCAAATGGAAGTTATATGTATTTCACTGCCTGTGGAAGACCCGGAGGAATGGGTAGTTGCGATATCTATTTTTCAGCTTTTAAAAATGGAAGCTGGACCGCACCCTATAATCTGGGAGCACCTGTAAACACTCCTTCATGGGAATCCACTCCATCTATAAATGCCGAAGGTAATATGCTTATTTTCTCGAGCAGCAAGAAAGGAGGATTTGGAGGTAAAGACCTCTGGTATTCTGTCCTTAGCAATAAAGGTCAATGGACAACACCTGTAAATCTCGGAAAAACCATTAATACAGATGGTGACGAAATGTCGCCATTTATTCATTTTGACGGAAGGACATTATATTTTGCCTCAGATGGCCATCCCGGAATGGGCGGATTTGATATTTACCTTTCAAAGATGAATGAGGATACTACGTGGACAGAACCCAGGAATCTTGGTTATCCTATAAATACTTTTAATGATGATATGGGGCTTGTCATTGAGTCAGGAGGGCAGAAAGCATACTTCTCTTCCAGGAGAGATAATATTACAGGGAAGGACATATTCTATTTTGATCTTGATGAATCCTTACGGCCAACACCTGTATCTTATTTAAAGGGGAAAGTGTCTGATAAGGAAACAGGTAAGCTTCTTCAGGCAAATTATGAATTAATAAATCTTTCTACAAACAGAATAACTGCCAGTAATTCTACGGATGAGTATGGCAACTTACTTGTTTGCCTGCCATCAGGTTATAATTATGGTATTAATGTTTCAAGGCAGGGATATCTTTTCTATTCTGAGAATTTCATGTTCGAGGGGGAACATACAGTATTAAAACCTTATATTAAAAGGATCACATTAAGCCCCGTGAAAGTGGGAGAGAAGATCACTCTGACAAATGTTTTTTATGAGTGGGACTCATGGGAACTTAAGAAGGAATCGATGAAGGAACTTGATAACCTTACTGACCTCATTGCAGATAATAAGGAGATGATAGTTGAAATAGGTGGATATACCGATTCAACAGGCACTGATGAATATAACCTTCAGCTTTCGGAGAAAAGGGCGCTTTCTGTTGTGAACTATCTTATTGCTAAAGGCATATCCTCTGACAGGCTTAAATATAAGGGATATGGGAATACTTCTCCGGTCGGAGATAATTTAACTTCGGAGGGCAGGCAGTTAAACAGAAGAACCGAAGCCAGAATAGTAGGGATGAAAGAATAAATGGCCGCTTATTGCTAAAACGGCCATTTCATCCTCATGCTAAATTGCGTACAGACATTGCAGTAAAAAATGCTATCAGATAGCGATCATATTATTTACAAATTTATTTATGTTGATATCTGAGCTCTCTGCAACCTTTACCGGTATGGAAAAATAAATAGCCGATCCGGTAATACCGTTGCATTCAATCCATACTGTACCACCCAGAATATTGATTAGTTTCTTGGCCAGGGTAAGATTTATCGCTGAAATAGTGTCATTGTATCGTGACAACGAGTCGTTTAAATCCTCTGTATGAAGAAATTCCTTGCATTTGAAATAACCCTGGCCGGAGTCGATTACATAAAATGTAAATTTTTTATCCCTGAAATAGTGACCAATCTTAATATAACCTGATCTTGTGTTTTGTAATGCATTCTGAAAAAGATTTCTAATAACCCTGAATACTCTGTCAGAATCAATATATACTTCTACGGCTTCATTAAGATTATTGTCTGTAATTACCGTCAGGTTTCTGTAACTCTCTTTTTTTAGAATAACCCTGAATTCTGAAAAGAGATCATCCAGAAAATTGCTGAGTTTACAAATCTTTATGTTGCTTGCTGAATTCCCTGTTTCTATTATTGCTGAATCAAGAAAATTATCAAAAAGGCCGATAAGCTGCTCACATGAAGCAAGTATCTGATTGCTGTACTCTTCACGCTCCTTTTCATCACAATCATTTCTGTTCATGAGGAATGAAAGCGCTACTATTGCATTCATATGAGTTCTCACCTCATGAGACATACCTTGCAACACTGTGGGACAATTAATCATATTAGTCAACGAATTTAAATCCACTGAACTGTCACTATCCTCTCTGTTCTTATCATTATTCATGTTGACAAATAATATACAGATCTATTCTATTTTTCTCAGTATACGTGAAGCCTCTTTTCTGTATATGCTCTCTGATCCTTTAATCTTATTGAATGTATCAATAGCTTTCTCCTGTTCTCCGGTCTTAAGGAAACAGAGGGCAAGATACCATTGAGCATCTTCCAGAAACAGGTTGTCATTATTATCTATCACTTTTTTGAAGGAATGCTCTGCCTCCGGGTAATTCCTTATTTCGAAATTTGAAACTCCATATAACATAGTGGATTCCATGTGTTTTGGATCCACGGATAATACTTTACTGAAATAAAGGGCAGCATTTCTGTAATCACGGATATTGTAATACTCAATTGCCGTTGAATAATCAGAATTTAAAATGGCTTGTTGAGACCTTGAGGTTGAGGTAACCTCATAAGATTTATAGAATCGGTCAATAATTTCATCACCGGATTGGTTCCTGCCGTTAAAAAGAAGAATACTTCCAACCAGGATGAAACCGGCAATTGCTGCAGCGTATCCAATAGTAACACGCATAATCCGTTTATTAACAGGTTTTTTAGCTGCCCTTTTACTTTCAATAATTGATAGTTTATTCCGTAACTGGATGATCTTATGGTTTTTAATAACCACATCAGTGGTTTTCCTTAATTCCACTTCTCTTCGAAGCTCTTCATTTCCATCAAGTTCTTTTTGGAACCAAGTGAGCTCAGCCTCATCCATCTCTCCGGCGTTGTACCTTTCGATGAAGTAAGAGAAGTCCATAGGTTTAATAACATTATCTTTCATTTTTATTAAGTTTTATTGTTTTTTCTGTTCAGTGATAATTATTCCATATTATAATATTCGTTATATAATACACTGTATGTCAGTGATATAAATATCCAGTTCAATTAGCATTAAATAAATCCTTCCCTGCTAAGTCACATATTTGACTTTTCCACTTTATCTACCAGTACATGGTAAATCATTTACTTTATCTTTAAGACAAGTCTCTGCCAGTATTTCAGATTTTTATTGGAGGAGGATTTGGTAAAATTATAGGTTCACCATCTCCACCTCCACCACGTACTTTCATCATTTCATCATTTGATAATACAAACTCAGCAAAAATTTCATTCGTTTTTTCGTAATTCAGGGTTTTCATTCCATTAATTTTAAGTATTGAAACTAATTCAGGGTTTTCAATACTACATGTCATTTACCCTGGATTTGTGACATGAAAATATCAAAAAAAAATACATTTATTTTAATATGTCCAGATTATCAGTCAATTAGAAATATAGAAAGCTTATTAAAAAATGTTAGTTTTAATATTGATATTAACCACTATCTTCTCATAAAGGATGATCAGAAGAAGAACAAGCTCAAGATTTAATCCAATAGCGATCCTTATTTTAATATTGATATGCTTTTCTTCAGTGACAATTGCTCAGCAAAATCAGCAACTATCCCTTGAACAGATTGGATCATCGTTGGTAAAATTTGTTTCATCAGGTGATAGCACCGGATTAATATCACTCTCCGAAAACATTTTAACGAATATGGCACCTGCTACATCTGATAGTCTTGATCTTGCTGAGCTCTATTATTATGCCGGAGTATGTCAACTTTTTACTCAGAGATATAACAAGGCTCTAACCTTGTTGCAGTTTTCTGTCGATATTAAGAAGCGAACGGGTGTCATTGACGATCATTTTGCAAAAGGATTATTCAATATAGGTGTGGTATTTAACTATATGGGAGATTTTGACAGAGTAATCGAATTGATGCTTCGTTATATTGATGCAGGGAGGAAAATATACGGTTTAAATAGCCCTGAGATTGTTTCAGCTTATTCAACCATTATTGGAGCAACTCTGGAAAATAAAGACTACGAAAAATTCAAAGAATATACATTTTTGACGCTTGAAATACTGAATTTGAACAGGAACATCTTGACAGATACTGAACTAAGCAGCCTTTATTTAAATATTGGTGCAGGTTATGGCCGTTTATCTGATTATGCAAAAGCAAGAATATATTTTGAAGAAGCGGAATCGATACTTAACAGAGGTGGATTAATACATGATCAGTATTATATAAATCTGATTAATAACCTGGCAATAACATATGGCAGACTTGGATTGACAGAAAAAGAAGCAGAATATTATGAACGGGGGATTGCTCTTGCTGAAACCAGTAATTCCTATCTGGCTTACAATATGATTAACAGTTTTGCAATAGAACTTGGAAATACGGGAAATATTTCCAGGGGCGAAGAATTACTTTCAAGCCTGATAAAAAGAGCTGACCATGTATTTGGTGAAGATTCAAGGTTTTATTATGAAGTAATTAAGAATTATGCTGAATACCAGAGGATTAAAATGAATGATTACCCTAATTCATTGAAGTACTACACCCTTTGTTTTGATTATCTTAAAAATCATGAAGATAAAACTTCATTAAGAGACCAGGTGATAACCGGTTACGCCCTGGCACTTACGGAAACAGGTGCATCCCATGAAGCGTTGGAAACCATTCAGGAGCTTCTGTTTTCTGATATCTCCCCGGACAAAGTACCAGACCTTTATGAAAATCCTGATCCCGGGGAACTAAAGGCAGACAATCGGACACTGAATATATTTCGTGCTAAATATAAGATATTGTGGCAACTATATAAAGAATCTGACGAATTTGAAATTCTTATTTCAGCAGCTGCTACTTCTGAAATAATAATATATCTCATTGATAAAATACGTCTCAATATCAGTGAAGAAGAAAGCAGGATAATCCTCGGCGACAATTATCGGCGATCATACCTTAATTCAATACGTGATTTCGAACTATGTTTCAGAAAGACAGGTGAACAAAGGTTCCTTGAAAAAGTTTTTGAGTATGCGGAAAAGAGTAAAGTTGCCGGTTTGCTGGCTGCCACACGAGAACTGAATGCGGTTAATTTTCATATTCCGCAACCACTTGCAGAGCTTGAAAGATCTCTCCAACGAAAAGTATCATATTATAATTCAAGAATATATGACGAGAATGAGAAGAGAAAGCCTGATGACAAATTGATTTCAGAGTGGAATAAAAATCTGCTGAATGCAATTAATAAAAGGGATTCACTTATTATGACATACGAACGTGAATATCCTGAATATTTTAACTTGAAATACAATACTATTGTTCCTTTAATGAAAGAAGTCCCTGGAATTGCCGGACATAATGTTAACTATCTTAACTATGTTGTTTCGGATTCACTGGTATATATTATGCTTGTTAACAGGAAGCACCAATTTCTGGCTACAGTTGAAATCGACTCTCTTTTTATAAAAAGAATTACTGATTTCAGAGAACAGCTTTCAAATCCGGAGATGTCACAGCAGGCCAGAAGTAAATTCACTTCGTATAAGGAGACCGCGTATTATTTTTACAGAACACTGATAGAACCTGTTCGTAGATACTTTATTTCTTCCTATTTGCTGATTTCTCCTGATAATCTTCTTTCTTACATCCCGTTTGAAACGATTTTATGTTCTGATTATGAAGGAGAGGCAATTCTTTACAGGGAACTTCCATACCTGATGAACGATTTCAGTATTTCATATGCTTATTCAGTTTCTTTTGTTAATGAAGCAGGAAAAGCAAAACAGGGAAGAACAAAAAATCTTGTTGCATTTGCACCAATGTATACAGGTGGTTTTAGTTTAGATTCCTTATATATGAAACGGGAGGCAACCTCGATAATATTGGATGATCTGCCTTTTGCAAGGCAGGAAGCAGAATATGTTGCCCGTATCTCTCACGGAGTTCTTTATTTGAGCAATAATGCAAGGGAATCTGTGTTTAAAGCTGAAGCAGGTAAATATGATATAATACATCTAGCAATGCATACCTACCTGAATGACAGAAATCCGATGAATTCAGCTATGATATTTACACAAAACGGAGATTCACCGGAAGATGGATTGCTTCATACATTTGAAGTTTATGGAATCCCGCTGAAAGCAAAAATGGTTGTATTAAGCTCCTGCAATACTGGTTCAGGAACCCTGTCTTCCGGCGAAGGTATAATGAGTCTTGCAAGAGGATTCCTATATTCAGGAAGTCAATCAGTTGTAATGTCGATGTGGGATATTGAAGACCAGTCAGGAACTGAAATAATCGAATTATTCTATGATAACCTTCTTAAAGGAAAATCTAAAAGTGTGGCACTCAAAAAAGCAAGGTCAGAATATCTGAAACATGCAAACCAGTTGAAATCCCATCCATATTTCTGGTCATCTCTGGTAGTTTATGGAGATGATAATGCCGTTTATTCTTCACAATCCATACACATTGCGGCAGGAGCATTTATATTAATTATGCTGGTAATATCTTTTTATAGAGTCTGGAAGCGCAGATACTCCTGATATTCAGGATCCTTCTTTATTATCTCCATCAGCGACTCTTTGCAGAGATATTTCTTTCTGCGGGCATAAATTTCATTCTTCAATGTAAGTCTGACTGCTATCTCTTTAAATGACAAACCTTCAGAATAGAGGTTAAGTATTGCCTGGCAGTCAGGTTTTATTTTCAGAAAAGCTCTTGAAACAATCCTCTCAAAAAATAAATCATTCGACTCATCGCTGGTAATATCGTCGGCGAGGTCAATGTCCATCTCTATGATTCTTTTCTTTTTTCTAAGTTGAACATTCCAGATATTACGTGCCACTCCGAAAAAGTAACCTTTCAGATCTGTGGTCAGATTCAAAGTCTCCTCTGTTATCTGGCTGTATAAAATGATGATAGTATCCTGAAATACATCTGAAACATCCTCTTCTGTACCGCTGTTCTTTATTATATGATTTTTAATTGTCTGGTAATAATTATTATACAGCCATTCCAGGGTTTTATCATCCTGGTTTTTAATGTTCTCTATTATTTTCTTATCTGAGATCTTTTTAAACAAACCTGAAATGATACAATGTTAACAGGCAAATATACTATTTCACTCAGTAATTCGATTGTATGAAGTAACAGGATTTGAATTTATAAGGAGTATCGGTTTGTCCTATTTAAAATATAAATATCTTTATCTGTCTAATTATCTGTTTCCATAAGAGAAATGTCCTTTCCGTTTGTAAAACAACCTGACGCAATGGATTGTGGACCTGCATGCCTGAAAATGGTTGCAGCATTCTACAAGAAGAATTTTACACTTGATTCAATCCGGAAAAAGTGTTTCATTACACGTGAAGGGGTTTCTTTTCTGGGACTATCAGAAGCTGCAGATGCTCTTGGATTCAGGACAATAGGGGTTAAGATCCCTTTTGACATGTTCTTGGAGAATGTCCCGCTACCATGTATTGTCCATTGGAAACAGCGACATTTTATTGTTGTATATAAGATAAAAAATGACAAAATCTGGGCAGCAGATCCTGCCCTGGGACTTGTAAAACTGGACCGTGAGGAATTTATAAGGAACTGGGCATCAACAGTGGCAGATGGTAAGCCTGCAGGACTTGTTTTGATAATTGAGCCTACACCGGCATTTTTTGAAAAAGAGAATGAGCAGGAAAAAACCAGTGGATTCAGGTTCCTGTTGCGGTATTTTCGATTATATGATAAGTATTTATACCAGCTTATCCTGGGTCTTCTTATTGGAAGCTGTATACAACTTATAATTCCTTTCCTGACACAATCTATTGTTGATATTGGTTTAAATAACAATGATATAGGCTTTATATACCTGATTCTGTTTGCACAGCTTGCACTGGTAATAGGCCGTATGTCAGTGGAATTTATCAGGGGCTGGCTGCTGTTACACATAGGCAGCCGTGTAAATGTTGCAATAATATCAGGATTCCTCCAGAAACTGATGTCTCTGCCCGTATCCTTCTTCGATATAAAACTTACCGGCGATATTCTTCAGAGGATAGACGATAATAACAGGATTGAAGAATTCCTCACTTCAGCAAGTCTTTCAATATTATTCTCATTTTTTAACCTGCTAATATTCGGTATAGTACTGGCAATTTTCAGTCTTAAGATACTTGCTCTGTTCCTGGCAGGATCTGTTCTGTATATTATTTGGGTGTCATTGTTCATGAAATCAAGAGCCCGGCTCGATCACCAGCGATTTAAGCAAATGTCAATCTCTGGCAGCAAACTTATAAACATAGTAAACGGCATACAGGAGATAAAATTGACTCAGAGTGAAACGAGTAAACGATGGGACTGGGAAAACCTTCAGGCATCTCTTTTTGGATTAAAGGTTAAAGGTCTTGGGATCATTCAGTATCAGTCGGCCGGAGCAACATTCATTAATGAAGTCACAAACATCCTTATAACTGTTGTAGCTGCTACATCCGTTCTGCATGGGGCAATGACCCTCGGTATGATGCTGGCAGTCCAGTTTATAATTGGCCAGCTTAATGTACCTGTAAACCAGATAATAAGTTTTTTCAGGATGTCTCAGGATGCACGAATGAGTCTGGACAGGCTGGCTGAAGTACATGATATGGAAAATGAAGAGAATGAACCCTGGATGAAAGTGAGAAAACTACCCGACAGGAAAGATCTCTATATAAATAATGTATCATTTCAATATGAGGGTCCTCATTCACCTTATGCCCTTAAAGATGTGGATCTGTATATAGAAGAAAACAAGACAACTGCTGTTGTGGGAACAAGCGGAAGTGGTAAAACAACTCTTCTTAAATTAATCCTTGGATTCTATCAGCCCGTTGCAGGAGAAATACTTGTTGGCGATACAAGACTATCAAATTTAAGCCTTAAACTCTGGCGGGAAAAAACCGGAGCAGTTATGCAGGACGGATTTCTGTTTCCTGATTCGATTGCCGAAAATATCGCCCCGGGAATTGCAGATATTGATGAGGATATACTTGTTAAAGCTGCTGAAGTGGCCAACATAAAAGGATTCATTGAATCGCTTCCCCTGGGATATAATACCAAAATTGGTGCTAATGGTCACGGACTTAGTGAAGGACAGATGCAGAGACTGCTTATTGCACGGGTAATATATAAGGATCCTGAGATAATTATTTTTGATGAAGCAACCAATTCTCTCGATGCAAATAACGAAAAAGCAATTGTCGAGAACCTTGCCGGATTTTTCAGAGGAAAAACTGTGATAATTGTTGCTCACCGCCTTAGTACTGTCAGAAATGCTGATAAGATAGTCGTAATGGATAATGGCAGGATAGTGGAAACAGGAACACATGATTCACTGATTCAAAATAACGGAGCCTATTTTAACCTTATTAAAAACCAGCTTGAACTGGGAAAATAGACGGTGAAGATGAAAAGCAGCAAACCTGAAATAGTATATTCTGATTCTGTCCAGGAGATAATTTCAAATCCTCCAAAAAGGATAATACGCTGGGGGACAACTGTTATTTTTCTGGTATTTGCTGTTTTAATATTTTTTTCCTGGCTGATTAAATACCCTGATGTGGTACCGGCACCAATTGAAATTACTACCATGAATCCGCCGTTCACACTTGTCAGTAAAATATCGGGACAGATAATGAAACTATATATATGTGATGGCGAGAAGGTGTCTCCCGGACAACTTCTCGCAGTTATGGAAACTGCAGCATCCTTGAAAGAAATAGACCAGCTATGGGCTATTGTTGATACAATAAGAAAACCCGCAGTACTATCGACTAAATCACTCCCCTATTTTTACGAACTTGGAGAATTACAGTCCTATTATGCCACCTTTTTAAAAAGATTATCTGATTACAACACATATATATCGAATGATTTCTATGGGACTAAGATCATTTCAATAACCAGTGAAATAGAAGGTATTATGGAATATATTGAAAGAATTAAGGTAAAAGAGGAGCTGGTCGCTCAGAACCTTGAAATTGAGAAAAGAAAATATGTGCGAGACTCTTTACTTCATTCCGGTAATGTATATTCAGAAAGTGATCTGGAGAAATCGAGACAGGCTTTTATAAAAACAAAACTTGAGCTTCAGGAGGTTCGTCTCGATAATTCAGCAAGATTAATCGAACTAGCTGAGAAAAGACAACTCCTGGAGGATTACAGGATATACAGACAAGCTGAAAAGGAGAAACTTTTTTCTGCCCTTGATGAAGCACTGCAAAACCTTAAAGCTCAAATGAGGATATGGCAAAATAATTATCTTCTTATATCACCAGTTGAAGGAATAGCAGCATTTACTACATATTGGAGTGTTAATCAATCTGTTACTATCAATCAACCCGTTTTATCTGTCGTTCCTGAAGAGACAGGAGACTTTGTTGGCAGGATAAAGCTTAAGATGCAAAGGTCCGGAAAAGTAAAGGTAAATCAGGCAGTGAATATTAAACTGAGTGGATTCCCTTATTTGGAATTTGGTATGATCAGAGGTGTTGTAAGCTCAAAATCTCTTGTCCCCACAGGAGATGCCTATATTATTGAGGTCAGTTTGCCTGACGGACTGACAACACTCTATGGAAAGAAACTCGATTTTATACAAAATATGCAGGGAACCGCAGAAATTGTAACAGATGATTTAAGACTGATTCAAAAGATAATTAATCCTTTCAGATACCTGATATCAAGGAATAAAAGCAGATAATTATTCTTTTTTACTGTCTAAATATAACATAGGGATCTATTTTTATCTGATTTTCCATTCTTTTCGATGTAATTCATGAATCTCTCTTAACCATTATTAATTTAGCTAAAGCTTTGTGTTTAATTATTATTTCAATATTTTCGTACTCTGAAAAATTCATGGTATACCATGGATTAGGTGAACCAAGAAAGGATTGATTATGATTAAGAAAAATCCGGATGACTCTGTTCATGAAGAACAATCCGGAGCAAAGAAAAATGCTGCCGGAACTGAGGAAACCACACAAGCTGAAAAAGCAAATGAAAGTGACAATGAAGGTAAAAATGGGGAAAAGGAACCAGATGCAGAAGCAAAAGCAGTAAAGGCCAGGGTTGAAAAACCCTCAACATCAAGTATTAAAGAGGAAGAAAAGAAAGAAGAGACACCTGATTCTGAGATCGCTGAAGTAGAAGATAAAAAAGATACCGGTGTTGTCACTGCAAAACCAAAAAGCAGAACGAAGAAAATTCATGAAGGGGAGCCTCAAGAGGATGTGTTAAAGGGAGAGACAGAAGATACATCAGAAAGTACTGATGAAATGGCTCTTCCTCCAGTTGATTATTCGGGATTTTCGAAGAATGAACTGGTGGAAACACTGGCACTTCTTATTGAGAACAGACCCCCTGCAGAAATTCGCGGCGACATTGACAGGATAAAAGCTCTTTTCTATAAAAAACTTAAAGCGGAAGCTGAAGAAAGAAAGAAGAAATTCCTGGAGGAGGGAGGTAAGATTGAGGAATACCGGTCATGGGTAGATCCTGATGAGGCAAAAGTAAAAGAGCTTCTTGAAAAATATAAGGAAAGAAAAACAGACTTTAATCGCGTTCAGGAAGCTGAAAAATTTGAAAACCTTAAGAAGAAATATGATATAATTGACAGGATCAAGGAACTTGTCAATAGGGAAGAATCAATAAACAAAACGTTTCAGGAATTCAGATCACTTCAGAATGAATGGCATTCAATAGGTATTGTTCCACAGAGTGCACTTAAAGATCTATGGGAGAACTACCACCACAATGTTGAAATATTTTATGATTTTATCAAGATCAACAAAGAACTGCGAGATCTTGATCTTAAAAAGAACCTGGAAGTCAAAATATTGTTATGTGAAAAAGCAGAAGAATTGCTGCTTGAACCTAACCCGGTAAATGCATTTAAACTTCTGCAGGAATATCATAACCAGTGGCGCGAAATAGGTCCTGTACCACAGGATTTAAAAAATGAAATCTGGGAAAGATTTAAGGAGGCCACCGCACAGATAAATAAAAGACATCACGAGTATTTTGAAAAGCAAAAGGAAGAACAACGTAAAAACCTTGAAGCCAAGATAGCGATATGTGAAGAGGTTGAAACCATAAACGCACTTGAAAAAAACAGCTTCAAAGAGTTCGACGAAAAAGCAGAAAAGATTGTCGCATTACAAAAAATGTGGCGAACTATTGGATTTGCTCCAAAAAAACAGAACAATAAGGTATATCAAAGATTCCGGGATGCATGTGATAATTTCTTCGAAAAGAAGAGAGGCTTTTATGCGGCTAATAAAGAACAGCAGCAAAATAACTTCCAGATGAAGATTGAATTATGTATTCAGGCCGAAGCACTTCAGGATAGTACAGATTGGAAAACAACATCGGATGCTCTTATCCGCTTTCAGAAAGAATGGAAAGAAATAGGTCCCGTGCCTCGTAAACAGTCAGAAAAATGCTGGAAGAGGTTCAGAAAAGCATGCGACCATTTCTTCAACAGAAAAGCTGGACACTTTGCAGAACTGGATACTTCATATGAAGATAACCTTAAAGAAAAGAATGCTCTGATAGAAGAACTTGAAAAGTTTGACCCGGGCAAAGATGTACAGGAAGCATTCGAGCGACTGAAGGAAATACAGAAAAAATGGACAGAGATAGGATTTGTACCTTTCAGCAAAAAGGACGAAATAACTAATCGCTACAGGAATGCTCTGAATAAAGAATTTGACAGACTTAAGATAGGAGACGAAGATAAAAGTATACTTAAATACAAGAATAAACTAGATAGCCTTAAATCTAATCCAAAGGCTTCAAGGAAGTTACGCAATGAAAGAGAGAAGTTTGTCGCAAAGATAAAACAACTAGAAAACGATATTGTCCTGTGGGAGAATAATATGGGATTCTTTGCTAAATCACCTAATGCCGATACCATGATTCATGAGGTGGAAGATAAAATTGAGCATGCCAGAAAAATGATAAAGACACTGGAGGAAAAAGTAAAAATGATTGACCAGTCAGGACTTGATGAGTAAAAATAATTATTTCAGCTGACCATTAATTAATTCGCCCGTTTTGGAAAAGGTTAAATACGTATTTATTACCGGAGGCGTTACCTCTTCACTGGGAAAAGGCACAATATCTGCTTCTCTGGCTTTATTGTTACAGGCACGCGGTCACTCGGTAACGATACAGAAACTGGATCCTTATATTAATGTTGACCCTGGTACACTGAATCCTTATGAACATGGAGAGTGTTATGTTACACTTGATGGAGCAGAAACAGATCTTGACCTTGGCCACTATGAGAGGTTTTTGAATGTTCCTACGGGGAAAACCAATAATGTTACTACCGGTAAGGTTTACCAGTCAGTTATCGATAAAGAGAGAAGAGGTGATTACCTTGGAAAAACAGTTCAGGTTATACCACATATAACAGACGAAATTAAACGTCGTATACAACTGGTAAATGCCCAGAATAAGTATGAGATAGTCCTGACGGAAATTGGTGGAACTGTTGGAGACATTGAGTCATTACCATACATTGAATCCGTTCGTCAGCTGAAATGGGAACTTGGACCTCAAAATTGTATCGTTATCCACCTGACTCTGGTCCCTTATCTCTCAACTACAGGAGAATCAAAAACAAAACCAACACAACATTCTGTTAAAGAGTTACTTGAAGAAGGTATTCAGCCTGATATCCTGGTCCTTAGAAGTGAAATAAATCTTAATACCGACCTTAAAAGAAAAGTAGCCCTCTTCTGTAACGTTGACGAGAGTTCTGTTGTGGAATCAGTAAATGTGTCAACAATCTATGAGGTGCCACTGAAGATGTTAGAGGAAAAACTCGATCAGACAGTACTGCGTAAACTTGGGCTCCCAATTGGGGAAGAACCTCCCCTTACAAAATGGAGACAATTCCTCAAGCGACTTAATAATCCAAAACATTATGTGAAAATCGGTATTGTAGGCAAATATGTTGAACTTCCTGATGCCTATAAATCAATTTCTGAAGCACTGATTCATAGCGGTTCTACAAATGAGTGTGATATTGATGTGGAATTTATTCAATCTGAGGATGTTAATGACAGTAATGCTGTAAAATATTTTAAAGATTTAAATGGAATTCTTGTGGCACCCGGATTCGGGTCGAGAGGTATTGAAGGAAAAATATCGGCAGCAAGGTATGCAAGGGAAAACAATATACCATTCCTGGGTATTTGTCTTGGAATGCAGTGTGCTGTAATTGAATTTGCCCGGAATGTCCTTAAAATGACAACAGCACATTCAACAGAAATAGATGAAAAAACGAAATACCCTGTAATAGACCTTATGGAAGAACAGAAAAGCATCCTGTATAAGGGGGGTACAATGAGACTGGGCGGTTATAAATGTGTCATTAGCAGGAACTCTAAGACATTTGAGGCATATGGCAGAACCGAAATCATTGAGAGACACCGTCATAGATATGAATTCAATGATAAATATCTTGATCAATTTAAGAACAATGGTATGATACCAGTGGGGATTAATCCGGAATCAGGATTAGTTGAGATAATGGAACTTGATGCACATAAATGGTTTGTAGGAGTGCAGTTTCATCCTGAATACAGCAGTACAGTTGTCAATCCACATCCCCTTTTTGTTCATTTTATAATGGCCTGTATAGAAAAAAAGACGGAACAATAATAAGTTGTGGTTATTTAGTACTAATAGTAATAGTAGGAAGATAGAATGGGACTAGACAAAAACACAATAATAGGTATTATCCTGATAATTGCAATTTTCATTTTTACAAGTGTTGTAAATAACAGTAGGAATACCAAGGCTTTTGAGAAAGCTATTGAGGTGGCTGAAGCAGAAGTGGCTAATGGTAACTTTGAGCGGGGAAGAACAGAATATGTAAATGCACTTAGATATAAACCAAATAATCCGGAGGTTCTTGGAAAAATTAGTGAACTGAATATCAAACTTGGAATAGTCCCTGGTGAAGCCGAAAAGGATACTACAAAGAGCGAGGAAAAACCGGAAGTAACTATGCCTGCTCCCAAACCGGCTGAAGTTAACCCGGGTCAATTTGGAGTTTTTGCCGGGGCAGCCCAGGGAAGCGACGACTTAATAATACTTGAAAACGACATAATTGAACTGAAAATATCACCAAAAGGAGGACGAATATATTCAGTCCGTCTGAAAGATTATCATACATTTAATTCAATGCCTCTGGTGCTTTTTTCAGGTGATTCAACAAATTTTGGATTTAATTTCTACACAGCCGACAACAAAGCTATCTCGACCAATGATCTCTATTTTACACCTGAAAGAGAAAAGAAGCATTATATAGTCGAATCTCAACCGCAGAGTGTTGTTTTGAGATTGCAGGCAGGGGATAACAGGTATATTGAATACACATATACCCTTGCTCCTCAGAAATACAGCCTTGACTTCAATGTAAAATTTAAGAATCTTAATGAGATCTTACCTGCTAACCAGAACAGTATAACCCTCGATTGGAGAATGTATATACCTCAGCAGGAAAAAGGACGACAGAATGAGGAGAACTACACAACAATAAAATACAAATATTATCAGGACGAAGTAACCAGTATCAGGCTGCGGCAGAGTAAAGAGGTGGAAACAGTTGACATAACAACAAAACTTAGCTGGGTTGCCTTTCAGGATCAGTTCTTCTCGTCAGTACTGATCACAAATGATTTTTTCCTCAATGGCCTTGTTACATCAACAAAAACCCTTACTTCAGAAAAGTATATACGTTATTTTACAGCCGAAGTTGGTATTCCTTTTGAGCCAGGTTCTGAAACATCACTTGGATTGAAAATGTATTATGGACCCAATCATATTTCGACCTTGCGGAAAGAGGGCATGGATCTTGATAAGCTTGTCTTCCTGGGTAAAAATATAATTGGATGGATCAGCCGCTTTGTTATAATACCTGTTTTTAACTGGCTCGAGAAATACATAAAAAGTTACGGTATTATAATTTTAATCCTGACTCTTTTAATCAAAATTGCGCTTTTCCCGCTTACATTCAAGTCGTTCCAGTCGCAGGCAAAAATGCAGGTATTGAAACCATTAGTCGATGAGATGGCAAAGAAATTTCCGAAGAAGGAAGATGCTATGAAGAAACAGCAGGCGACAATGGATCTCTACAAAAAGGCAGGGATAAACCCGATGGGCGGATGCTTACCAACTTTACTGCAGTTTCCTATTCTGTTTGCTATGTTCAGGTTCTTCCCGGTATCTATTGAACTGCGGCAGGAATCATTTTTATGGGCAACGGATCTGTCAACTTATGATTCAATACTTCATCTTCCCTTCAACATACCTATTTATGGTGACCATGTGAGTCTTTTTACACTTTTGATGACAGCATCATCTGTGCTAACTATGAAGATGACAAGTTCTTCACCAGGACAGGATCAGCCGGGTATGAAGATGATGATGTACATGATGCCGGTAATGTTCATGCTTATATTGAATCAATTCCCCGCCGGATTAACATACTATTATTTCCTGGCTAATATATTTACCTATGCTCAGAATATCATTTCAAAACGTTTTATAAACGCAGAAAAAGTACTTCAGACCCTTGAGGAAAATAAAAAGAAACCAACCAAAAAATCAAAATGGCAGCAGCGTCTTGAAGAGGCTGCAAAAAGAAGAGGTGTTGCTCCTCCAAGAAGGTAATTATGTTATTTTTCGTTAAAAATCTTTAAAACCCATGACTTCATTTGGAAAATAGCCTTATTTTAGTTGGTGATTTATCGGTCAAATGGGTAAAAAATACAAAAACAAAGATTTAGCAGCTAAACTTGGAGTTTCAGGCACTCTTGTTTCTCTTGTTCTAAATAATAAAGCCGATCAGCACGGTATCAGAAAGGACACGCAGGAAAAAGTCCTTACCATGGCAAAACAGATGGGATTCTTTAGTTCGAAGGATGATAATCATTCTGCCTTGCCTGTTGAAGAGAAACCAGGTGTTATTGGCTTGATTGTCCCGTCAATGAATGATCCGTTTATTATTGGTATAACGCCATATCTCCAGATAGCTTTTGCAAACTTAGGACTTGGATTTTCGATTATTACTAAAGATCCGAATGATCAGAGATTTGAAAGGTTAACTGGCGCTTTCAGGAAGTTTTTCAGTGGTCTGGTACTTGTTGGTGATGCTGCTGACGAATATACAATTCGGGCACTGCGGAATTCAGATTATCCTTTTATTCTGCTTGAAAAATCTGTTAAGACTTTGAGATTGAACACGGTTAGTAGTGATTTACTATATGGCTCGGGACTTGTTGCTGAACATGTTGCCAGGCTTGGATACAAGAACATTATAATAGTATCTGACCGTAAATCGTTGAAAGCAGATAAAGATACTCTGAATGAACTTGAAAATATGCTTGAGCAGAAAGCGAGTATTAATAAGTCAGTAATACTGGGTATTGATCTGAAGGTAACACAGGATGTTATCAATTTTTCTGATCTGGAAAAACTGCTCAGGCCTCCTTTGCGTGCTGATGCTATCATAACTCTACATGCCTCTTTAGTTTATCCGTTAATGTCCTTTTTTATTAAGAGGAAAATAAGAGTACCACAGGATGTTGCAGTTATATCTATGGAAGACGGTAAAGGTTTTGACCTCATGTTTTCACCTGTAACCTGCTTACAGAAGCCACTCCAGACAATGGCAGCCAAGGTCGCCCATATGATATGGTCAGAGGTCAAAAACTCAGGAAAAAGCAGATTTAAAAGACAGGTAAATATAAATCCTGAGCTTATTGTCAGAAATTCATGCGGGACTCTGAAGAATTGACACGATTTTTTACCTGTTGCCTTATAATAAAAAAAGTATTCATAAATTCACCTGAATTTATCCAGGAACTCATATGAGATACTGCCATATGATGGATACACCTTTTCACAGGCAACCATTGAATCTGCTATTGTATAGTATAATTGTAGTTCTGTTTGTGTCATGTTCCGGGAGAAAATCAAATGACATATACAGTAATACAACAATAAATGGGGGAAGAGTTACAATTGCAGAAAAATTTTCCCTCACTAAAACAGATAGTTGTACTTTACTGACAATCAGTGATCCATGGCAGGGAGCCTCAGGTATCAAACATGTATATTATCTTATTAACAGAGATAGTGCAAATTCTTTAGATATAGAACCTGCAAAGTTAGTTTATGTCCCTGTGCAAAAAATCATCTGCATGTCAACAACACATATTGCAATGGTAGCAGCTCTCGATGAGCGACATACTATTGCGGGAGTATCAGGATCAGATTATGTATTTGACGAAAAGATTTCAGCCTTGATACAAAAGGGACAAATAAGCAATGTCGGATATGAGTCAGGATTAAATAATGAACTGATAATAAGAATAGCTCCTGAACTTATAATACTCTATGGTATTGGAAGTGAGTCAGTTGGTTATACTGCTAAAATAAATGAGTTGGGCATAAAAACGATGTTCAATGCTGATTATCTTGAAGAAAATCCTCTTGGAAAAGCGGAATGGATAAAATTGTTCGGTGCCCTTTATTGTAAAGAAAATCTTGCTGACTCAATTTTTAATTCTGTTGTTGAATCATATAACAAGGTAAAAGAACTTGTAAAAAAAAGTACCGGAGAAAAGCCAAAAGTACTGCTTGGGCTTCCCTTCCGGGACTCATGGTATGTTTCGCCAGGGAACTCCTATGTAAGCAGACTCATAAGTGATGCCGGGGGTGATTATCTTTGGAATGATACTAAATCAACTGTTTCGATGCCATATGGTCTGGAAGATGTTTTCATGCGTGCAAATGATGCTGATTACTGGCTTAATATTGGCTCAGTAACTTCTAAAAAAGAGATTTTATCTGTTGATAAACGGCTTGAGATACTTCCCTGTTATATTAATGATAATCTGTATAATAACAATAAAAGAATCTCTTCAGGCGGAGGTAATGATTACTGGGAAAGCGGAGCACTTTACCCAAATCTGATTCTTAAAGATATTGCTACTATATTGCATCCTGAATTATTTTATGAAAGAGAATTATTCTACTATAAGAAATTAGAATAGTTATTGTGACTACTGACAATAAATCAGCCACTTTAAATGTAGAAGAACAGGGATTAAATCTGTTCCCTGTATTTATTATCCTTGCAATTATCCTGGTTGTTGCTTTTGTTCTTGATATTCTGCTTGGATCGGTGACCATTGAACCAGCAGAGATATTCAGAGTTTTTGCAGGTAATGCTGATGCAAATATTGAAACCATTGTCCTTCGTTTCAGGCTTCCCAAAGCTATAACATCATTCGTGGTTGGTGTTGCTCTGTCGTTAAGCGGATTGCAAATGCAGACTATTTTCAGGAATCCAATGGCAGGTCCTTATGTGCTGGGAGTAAGTTCCGGTGCAAGTCTTGGTGTTGCCCTTGTAATATTGGGTTTTTCGTCAAGTTTTATACCGGGAAACCTGTATAATACCGGTAACTGGATACTTGTATTATCAGCATGGGCAGGAGCAGGATTAGTAATGATACTTATAATGTTTATTTCGGCTCGCATCAAAGAAATAATGACTATCCTGGTAATTGGTATAATGCTGGCAAGCGGTATCTCTGCCATTGTAAGTATCATGCAGTATTTCAGCAGCGAATCTATGCTTAAAACCTATGTAATATGGACTATGGGAAGTCTGGGCAATCTTTCAACAGGGCAATTAAAAGTACTTATAATAACTGTTTCTGCAGGAATGGTTTTGAGTTTACTATCTGTTAAGATTCTGAATGCCTTACTACTTGGAGAAACATATGCCGGTAGTATAGGATTAAATATTAGGTGGGCAAGATTACTTGTTTTCTCATGTACATGTATTCTGGCGGGAAGTGTTACAGCATTCTGTGGTCCGATTGGATTTATAGGAATTGCAGTCCCGCATATTTCCAGGAATATCTTCAGGAGTTCTGATCATAAGATACTTGTTCCTGGAACAATTCTTATAGGCGGGATAATAATGCTGATAAGCGATATAATTTCGCAGCTTCCGGGTTCCGAAAATATTCTCCCGGTAAATTCAGTTACTTCACTTATCGGAATTCCAGTTGTAATATGGGTAATCCTTCGAAAAAGAAAAGAAACAGGCATATTCTGATGAGTGAGAGTAACCATATAATCATATTCCTCGATACCTTAAGGATCGGTTATACATCAGGAAAACTCAAAAAAGAGCTTACGTCTCCTCTTTTCGCATCCTCAGATGGTGGAGAACTTATAGCTGTTATTGGTAGAAACGGAATAGGTAAAAGTACGCTTCTGCGCACTCTTGCCGGACTGCAAGAGGCATTGGGGGGATGTTTAGAATTGTATGGAAAAGAAATTTCAGAATATAACCGCATGGACCTTGCAAGAAAAGTCGGGTATATTTCAACTGAGATTATCAGGGCGAGTAATATGACTGTACTTGATCTTGTTTCACTTGGCCGGTATCCTCATACAAACTGGATTGGCAGAATTGATTCTGAAAGTAAAAAGATAATAGAAAGCTCTCTTCAAAAAACAGGACTTGCAACATTTCGCAAGAGAAATATTTCTGAATTATCTGACGGTGAGAGGCAGAAAGCAATGATAGCTCGTGTGCTGGCCCAGAATACCGACCTAATGATAATGGATGAACCGACAGCATTTCTTGATATTTCAAGTAAGTTTGAGATAGTAAATCTTATGCACGAACTTACGCGGGAGGGAAAAACGATTATCTTCTCTACTCATGATTTTAATGTTGCTGTAAATCATGCTGATAAAATATGGTTGATGCTCGATACAGGGTTGCATGAAGGTGCTCCTGAAGATCTGATGCTTAGCGGATCCTTTAATCATCTTTTTAAATCCCCGGTCATTGGATTCAACTCCGGCGATGGTAGTATTACTTTCATCAAGAAATCACACAGAAAAATAGGTTTATCCGGAGAGGGAATAATGCGGAATTGGACAGAAAGAGCATTATTGCGTTCAGGGTTTAATATATCTGAGAAAGGCAATGAATTAAATATAAGAGTACCTGATGAGGAAGAAAAGAAATGGATTTTAAATGACAGAGAATCAGCAGAATATTTTAGCTCAATCTATGATCTGATACGCCGGCTTCAGTGATTATTATCTGTTATACTTCCTGTAATTCTCAATAAAATCCGGAATATCATCCACGGAAATCCTTTTGGCTATAATCTTCTTATCCTTGTCAAGTATGTAAACCATTGGAGTAGACTGAACATTATAATAATAGTCAAAATGGGTAAGCCGCTCAGGATCCCATCCATTGATCCAGTTTAACCCGTTTTCTTCAATATATTTTGACCAGAGCTGTTTATCATCTATTGTACACACAGCAAATATTTCAATACCATCATTTTTTGCTTCTTCATAGTATTTGATAAGCTTTGGGGTTGTTTCTTTACAGAATCCGCAATTTGGTTCCCAGAAATATAATATCGTAAAATCCTTTTCAATATCATAAAGAGAGACAAAGGTTCCATTATATGAATCCATCACAAGATTCCTTCCTTTCATACCAATAAGGTTATTTCTTATCAGTTCTACCTGTCTGGAGAGATCATCTCTGAACTCCTTTGTAATCCAGTCAGCTTTGCCGGAAAGATAAATGTCATCAGCCAGCTTTACAAGAACAGCATCATGTCCCATTATTTCACTCTCCCTGAAATGATTGAAGAGATATACAGAAACAAATTGGAATATTTTGTGATTATCCTGGCATTTAGCTATTATTTTATCAATTTCCTTATTAATTGAATCGGGTGATTGTATAACAACATTTCTGAAAAAAGCATCTAGTCGTGCATATAACAGTGGCGTTCTGAGAAGTCTTTCATCCGTAAGATCAAGGTTATCAAAGAAATGATCTTTGTTATAGTTATATCTCAAAACCCATTTAACGGAATCAGGATTATGTGTTCCTGCCGGTACATTAAAATCGGGGACTTCTACTGGCAACATCGATTTCACAAGTATAGACAACAAATTTCCATTGTTATTTTCCACGATACTCTTTAGATAAAATTTCATAGATTCTTCCTGATTCTTCTGTTTGTCAGTAAGTATTTTCAGGGAATCATTATTTTGCCTGT
This sequence comes from uncultured Rikenellaceae bacterium, assembly GCA_964507015.1. Classification (GTDB taxonomy): domain Bacteria; phylum Bacteroidota; class Bacteroidia; order Bacteroidales; family VadinHA17; genus LD21. The sequence goes on from CAZDOM010000011.1 coordinate 40,584, forward strand.
TATTTTGTATCCTTCGGGACATTGACTGTGCCTGACGCTGAAGTGCTGACCACCTTTTCTGGTATTCAAAGAATGCTGAATTTTCTTCAGAACCGCTGAATTTAAGTGTGTTAAAATAATCATCGTAGTCACAGGTAATCGAAAATACCTGGTCATCTGAAGCAAGAAATTCAAAGTAATTCTTTCCGGGAAGGACAATCATATAAATCCCCTGGGGCAGATTCTCTTTACCTGAAAAAACTCCATGTCCTTTTCCGTCAAGTTTTACAGTGTCAGTTAAATATTGTTTGTCACCAAAGTGATAAGCAAGATAAACCGAAGAATCAGGAAGTCCCGATATTGCCAGAGATATTTCGTAATTATTTTTTAATTGGCTGAGAACCGATACAGGCAGTAGGAACAGGATTAAAAAGAAAATACTCTTTCTCATAAGAATTAAAGCTCTTAAAACGATGACAAAATTAGTCATTACAATTTCTCTGCCAAACTCATTATTGTTATTATAAAGAAATATATTGTATTTTTGAATAGTTAATTTTCAGGGTACAAATGACATTCTCCTTACTTATTCCTGTGTGTAATTATGATATTGTGGCCCTGGTCCACGGTATGAAGAACTGCATAGGTATATTTCCTGAATTCCTTGAGATAATTATAGGTGATGATGGTTCATCCACGGAATATCATTCAAAATATAAATCACTTGAAGGAAATGGAGTAAGGATTATTCGTTCAAAAAAGAATATTGGCCGATCTGCGATAAGAAACAAACTGGCTCTTGAAGCGAAGGGTGATTTTCTGTTATTCATTGATGCAGATACCATGTTCCCCTCAACCGCGGAGGCATTTCTTAAAAACTGGATTGAGGCAATGCCTCTGGCAAGGGTAATATCAGGGGGCATCCTTTATCACCAAAGTCCAATAGAAGATCCTGACAAAATGTTACGATGGAAATACGGTATTAATTATGAACAAAGGAAAGCTTCCCTGAGAAATAAACATCCTCATGCCGGTTTCTCTTCTTTCAATTTTATCATCGACAGGACTATTTTCTCAACTTTACGTTTCAATGAAGAATTGAAACAGTATGGACATGAGGATACTCTTTTCAGTTACCAGCTTAAAAAAGCAGAAATCAATATTCTTCATATTGACAATGGGCTTTTTCACGAGGGACTGGAAACAAACAGTGAATTCCTCCACAAAACAAAACAGGGACTGGAAAACCTTAGCCGCCTGTATGACAGGGTTACAGATAAAAGAGCCTTTATCTCTTCAGTAAGAATGCTGCGTCTCTATGATAAGCTACGTCTTATTAGGGTCAGGTTGATACTGGTCGCCATACTTGTTCGTTTCAGGGAAAGAATGGAGATTCGCATCGATTCAGCTAATCCACCAATGTGGCTGTTTCATTTTTATAAAGTGTGCATTTTTTGTGCCTATCGTGAAATTCACAGGCGTAGAAAAAGAATTTTACCTGTTATCCTTCCTGAATCAATTGATCTCTAGTAAATGTGCGAATAAGGATATAAGCGTTTTAGACTGGCTTAATTCGCATCAGATCAACATTCCCATCCGGCCTTCTTTCTCCTTTAAGAATATAACTAAACCTGTTCTTCATTGTACACAGGAAAAAATCAGTAGGAGGGGAGAAATCTAAATTTTCAGGTTCAAAAAATCTTTTGCCTGAACCATATCTGAGATTTTTTATTCTTTCATCAAAGTTTGTCGTTTTACCTTCAAGTCCCGTTTTTATCATCTCTGCACATATTATATCCTCTTCAGCAGTAGTTGTTAATCTGTATCCCATAGCAACGAGTGATACCCTTTCCGGATTAATGGTTTTAATATACCTGGTTACAGCCCCGGCATTTACGATACTGCCAGTTAAAAGGATGTCGGCATTTACAGCATTTGCCAATCCACTTGTACCAGCAGTAGTTGTTTGTATTACTGTTTTACCTTCAAGGTTCTCCTTGATAATTTCTGTAGGACTGTTCCCAAAATCAAATCCTTCTATCTTTTTTTCATCTCTTTCCCCAGCCAGGATACAGTTCTTATATTCCTTCTGTAATTTAAATGCCTTTTCTACTTCAGTTGTGGTTATAATTCTCACTGCTCCTGCATCATAAGCGTAACATGCAACTGAGAATGCCCTGAATACGTCTATTATTACAGTTACGCCACTGGCATTTTGTGCTCCACTTATAAACTCCAGGATTTCTATTTTCATGATTCATGATCAATCCATGTGAAAATAATAATATTTTTTAAGATACACCCTTTGTATTTTGTATATTTGAAACAGGAACTAACTGAGTATTATCTTTCTAAAAGATCGCATAAAAAATGGCTAATCCTGTATCATGGGGGCTTGACCAGATAAAAAGGCTGAATGATGCAATATGGCATACCCCACTTTCTGAATTATCAAAAAGAAAAACCTTTTTGATCGAGCAACTGCGCATTTTATATATTGCAGGTCGCAGTTCTTTAAAAGATAAGGTTCAATTGAGGGCATCAGCTCTTACATTTTACACACTGCTCTCAATTATACCTGTTATTGCTATAGCATTGGCTATTGCAAAAGGATTCAGTCTTGATCAAAACCTTGAATCACTTATCACAAATTCAAAAGACTTTCAGAGCTACAATGAGATTCTTACTCCACTTCTGACAAGAGCAAGGCTTACTATCCAGGAGACAAGAGGTGGCTATATAGCAGGAGTAGGAATGATTCTTCTCTTCTGGTCAGTGGTATCATTGCTCAACCAGATCGAAAATGCTTTCAACCATATCTGGCAAATTTCTTCAGACAGGATATGGTACAGAAAATTTACTGATTACCTTACAATTATGTTAATAGCACCAGTGATACTGGTCCTTTCGAGCAGTATCACAGTATTTATTAGCACTGAGTTAACAGATTACATGTCGAAAGCGCCAATACTCTCATTTTTCAAACCAGTAATTAGTTTTCTTATCAAATTCGCTCCTGTCTTTCTTAGTTGGTTCATTCTTACTCTCGTTTTTATAGTAATGCCAAATACAAAAGTAAAATTCTGGCCTGCACTCATTTCAGCGATAATTACCGGTTTATTGCTGAAAGGTTTACAGTGGCTCTATCTTGACCTTCAATTCGGGATCACCAAGTTAAGTGCTATATATGGAGGTCTCGCAGCTATTCCTCTTTTTATAATATTTCTTCAGACAGTATGGACCCTGGTTCTGATTGGAGCTGAACTCTGCTTTGCCAATCAGAATATTTCCAGGTATGAATTTGAATCCGAAGCTCTGAATGTGAGCCAGTTTCAGAAACGAGCCCTGGTGATACTTATTATGCATATGATAATCAGGAATTTTGCTATTGGAGAAAAGCCTGTAAGTGCTGAAAAAATAGGTAAAGCTCTACAAATACCTGTACGGCTGGCCCGTGACATACTACAGGATCTTAGTAATGTAAAGCTTGTATCGATAATTCATGAGAAGGAACAAAAAGAACGTTTCTATCAACCGGCTCTCGATATTAATAAGCTGACAGTTAACTATGTCCTTACACGTCTCGATAAAATGGGGATAGGGAAGCAAATAGTTTTGAAAAACAAGGAGTATAACAAGGTAATCACAATGCTTGAAAAATTTGAAAAACTGGCAGCTAAATCCAATTCTAATATCCTGATTAAAGACATTTAATATCTTAGTGATTAACAGATTTCTCAGGAGCTCTTTTCTTCCTGCTTTTTTCGACAAAATCTACAAAATCACCAAAGGATTCCCATTTGAAAAACAGGTAGTGTGGCATTGGCACAATTATCTGTCTTGTATACTCTTCTCTTTTCCAGTAACTCTTAACATTATCGGAAGGAAAGACACGGTCATTTTCACTGTTAACAGCATAATCCCATCTGAATCCGGGTTCAGGTTGTTCCATTATCCTGTTATATAGCCACCTGAGCTCGTCGTGAAGAGATTTTATTGACCTGTGCGGGATACGGTCAGTATTTCTCATATAGGTCTTCTTATCTCCGAACATCCGTAAGTAGAATTTTTCCATGTTGGTTTCAGAGATATTTTCCAGTGTCCCTTGAAATACTTTCAGTGGGATACCAAAGCGGTCATCAGCAGGTATAGGAGTACCATTAACAGCAATGGTCAGCGTTGGTTTAATTCCGGTTTTTGCAGAAAGATATTCAGCAGCCCATACACCAAGTGACCACCCTATTATTGTGATCTTCCTGTATTCCTTCATTTCAGGTAATACCAGGGCTTCATCAGCTGAATAATTATAAAATAAGATGAAATCAAAATCGTCAGAGCATAAAGGAGTGAAGACATTCTCATCCGTTCCCCAGCCTCCAAAAAGGACAATAAGCTGATCATTCGGATCCCTTCTTTTTATAAATGTCTTCATGTGATATAAAGAATAGGAGTGATTACCCTTATTTTTACCCGGGCATAAAGATAATGCAATTATTTACTTAATGTAAATATTTAGTTTCTGATGGGATAGTGGGTTATTGAGGATATAAAAAATAAGAGGAGAAAGGGCTGTTGTGAAAACCAGGGAGCGGGCTTTATTTATGAGATAATTCCCGTGTCTACTGTCTGATAAAAGGATGGAACCATGG
>CAZDOM010000012.1:0-6873 GCA_964507015.1 uncultured Rikenellaceae bacterium
TTATAAAAGGTTATACCATGGCCTGTTTCACAGCATTATCTGTTAAACTGCACCAGCACCAGGTATATATCCTCATTAATTTCATGAATGCAAAACTAAATAAAAATCTTAATTCAAAGCAAAAAAATGTAAAAATCTTAATATTTATATTGATTTTAAATAAAATATTTAGCAATGTGGTTAATTCACTAGTGTCCGAATAATTTAATATAGCGTTCTTTGGAATCCTTGATATATCTGGTTTGTAAAGCTTTTTATACGCGTGACGATTTGAATTGACAGGAAGATTTAATAATAATAGATCACTATCTTTTTAAGGTTATATCAATTACCGTTGGCTTCAGCCAACGGTATATCAACCTTATCTTAAAGGACTTTAGTCCTTCATTTTTGGGCTAAAGCCCGTACCTGAGCAGTATTCAAATCCGTTGGCTGAAGCCAACGGTAAGTAAGAAAACCAGCAAACTTCTATTATTTTAAAGCATAATTCATTTGAACAAAACGCCTCTAAATGAGCTGTATACAAATCAGAATTACAAAGATATAAAAGAACTATTTTGTAAACAACTGAAAATCAGTTGTATTTAGTCGGACGCTAGCTAGTGTGGTTAATTGTTAAATCATTCATATATTTTCGTCCCGATTTGAAGAAGATCGTCAAAAAATGATGGATATGATTTGGCAACGCATTGTGGATTCTTAATTGTCACCTTTCCTGAGGCCCCCAGGGCAGCAACAGATGCAGCCATGGCAATACGATGGTCATTATGGGAATCCACAATTGCACCGCTGACCTTTCCGCCCGTAATGATCATATTGTCTCCTTCAAGTTTCACTTCTATTTTCATTTTTCGGAATTCCTCTTTGATTGCATTTGCCCTGTCGCTCTCTTTGTGAACAAGTCGTGAAATCCCTTTTATTGAAGATGTACCATTGCAGTAGGCAGCAAGTGCTACAAGAGGAGGGAAGAGATCGGGAGATTCTGTTGCATCAAACTCAAATGGCCGGAGATCAGCCTTGGTGACTCTGATAGAATCATCTTTAATACTCATTTTAGCTCCGGCAGCATCCAGTACAGTCAGAATAGCTTTATCACTCTGTTTACTGTCAGGTCTGAGTCCGTTAACAGTCAGGTCTCCATTTATTGCTCCGGCAGCAAGAAGAAGAGCTCCGCCGCTCCAGTCACCCTCAACAGTGAATTCTGATGGTATATATTTCTGATTCCCTTTTATTTCAAACCGGCTGTAGTCATTATTCTGAACAGTTATTCCAAAGTTACCGAGTACCTGGAGAGTCATATCAATATAAGGCTTACTCTTAAGGTTTTTTACAAATATCTCTGATTCATTATCCAGTACCGGTAAAGCCATCAGTAAACCTGAAAGCAGTTGCGAACTAACGGATCCGTCAATTACACATCTTCCTGCCTGTATAGGTCCTTTTACTGTAAGTGGTAAATAACCGTTATTGCTGCTGCATTTTACCCCCAGCTGGCTGAGTGCCTCCTCAATCATCGACATGGGCCTTTTTTCTAAAGAACCCTTTCCCGTAAGCGCGATCTCCTGATCAAAGAGTGCTGCAATCGGCGAGAACATCCGTATTGCAAGGCCTGACTCCCCACAGTTAAGTATCGTTCCTTTGGGTTTTCCTGAGCCTGTTATTTTAAGGTTTTTACCATCACTACGTATTTTTGCTCCAAGTACAGCAGCCATATTCAGAGCATCAAGCGAATCATCAGATCCTGAGGGATTTATGATAGTTGTCTCACCATCAGCAAGCAATGCTGCTGCAATGGCTCGCTGTGTCATGCTTTTTGATGGAGGAGCATTTATTACTCCTTTGACCTCTGTTGGTACTATTACCTTTTCCACAGCTTCTGTCCCCTTTTAAAATCTTATTCTTCGCTTATCACACCATCATTCATGATCTTCATCTGGTGGTTGATCGACTCCTGGTGGATAGCCTTAAAAATTATATCAATAAGTTCTGTACTTAGTCCTTTTGCCTGGCCATGGATCATTACCCTTTTTACAATTTCGTCCCAGCGAACACTTTGTAAGATAGTAATATTATTTTCTTTTTTATACTTTCCTATTGTTTCAGCAACCTTCATCCTCTGTTCGATCAGGTCTATGAGGTGGTCATCATAAATATCAATCTGCTGTCTAAGTTCACCGAGGACATCAAGGATTCTGGGATCTGTTGTCGAAGGATTTCGGAGAATTAGCCTGCTCAGCAACTCTTTCAGGTCATTGGGAGTCAGCTGTTGCCGGGCATCACTAAGGGCTTTGTCGGGATCGATATGTGATTCGATCATCAAGCCGTCATAATTAAGATCCAGTGCTTTTTGTGATATCTCATGAATATATTCCCTGCTTCCTGCTATATGGCTGGGATCGCATATCAGCGGAATATATGGTAATCTTCGTCTTAGTTCTATCGGGAGCTGCCAGTTTGGTTGATTCCTGTAGGTTGTTTTTTCGAAAGCTGAGAATCCACGATGTATCGCACCGAGTCGTTTAATACCGGCTTTTGCAATACGCTCTATTGCTCCAATCCATAATTCAAGGTCAGGATTCACAGGATTTTTTACAAGTACCATCACATCAACTCCGTTCAATGCATTTGATATTTCCTGTACCGTAAAAGGATTTACAGATGTACGGGCGCCAATCCAGAGCATATCAATACCGTATTTAAGTGCCTCATATACATGACGTTCGTTGGCCACTTCGGTGCCAACCAGCAATCCGGTTTCTTCCTTAACCTGTTTAAGCCATTTCAAACCTTCCAGCCCGATGCCCTCAAAAGAGCTGGGACGTGTACGGGGTTTCCAGATGCCTGAACGGAACACAGTTACTTTATTGATTTTTGCAATTTGCTTTGCTGTTTCCATCACCTGTTCTTCAGTTTCGGCACTGCATGGACCGGCAATAAGAAAGGGTCTTCCGTTAAAACCCCGCCAATCCTGTATCTGTGTTGTGTTAAGATTTACGACCATCCTGACAGTAAATTAATTTAATATCTTCTGAATTTTATTTGCCTCTTCCATCAATGATTTCATTCCATCCATATCCTTTGAAGTAATCATTTTTTTAAAGAGGTTCATTTTTTCTATATAAGTATCAATTACTTCAACAATATATTTTGCATTTTCAAAAAAAATAGGAGCCCAGGTCTCTGCATTACTTTTGGCAAGCCGGACTGTACTTTCAAATCCACCTCCTGCAAGTGTAAGGATATTTTCTTCCTCCTTTTCTTTATCAAGAACGCATAATGCAAGAGAGAATGATGTTATATGCGAAATATGCGAAACATATGCCACATGAATATCATGGACGTGTGAATTCATATACACAATATTCATATTCAGTGTTTTAAGCATGCTTTTAACAAGTTCAAGTGCATCATAGCTGCTGAGTTCAGGATCACAGATTATGGCATGTTTATAATCAAAAAGCCGGCCGATGGCAGCAAGAGGTCCTGAATATTCTGTACCTGCCATGGGATGAACGGCAACATATCTTCCGCGCGCAATATGGTCCTTTGATACATTTGCCATGGAGGCTTTCGTTGAGCCCATGTCTGCTACCACTTTTTTTGTTCCTGCAATCCGGTCAAGAATGCCTGGCAACATTTCACTATTGGAGCTTACAGGTGTGCAGAGAAGAATAAGGTCACTTTTATCAACAGCTTTTTCAAGAGAATCTGTTTCATCAACAATACCTCCTAATGAAGCTATATTTCTATGTTGAAGATTTGAATCAACACCTATGATCCTGTCGGAAAAATTTCTTTTTCTGAGATCAAGTGCCAATGAACCTCCTATAAGTCCGATTCCTACAATTGTAATTATCATCTCATTTCTTTTTAAATATTTGTTGGCTAAAAGCCCCCCTTTAGAGCTTGTCCCGCGCAGCGGGAGGGGTTGGGGGGTATGCAATAGAATTAGCAGCCATATATTCTTTGATCCTATCCTTTGCTTTTCCAAGGATTTTCTCTTCTGCACACAGTGAGATGCGTATGTAACGTTTTCCCTGGTTACCGAAAATAAATCCCGGGGTAATAAAGATTTTTGTTTCATGAAGAATATCATCCACAAATGATTCGCAATCAGTTATTTCCTCAGGGATCCTTCCCCAGACAAATAATCCGGATTGTGAGCTGTCGAATCTGCAATTCAGGCTTTCCATTATCTCTTCCACAATTTTCCTGCGGGTTCTGTATACTTCATTTACATTTTCATACCATGAAGGAGGGTTTGAAAGTGCCTCAGCCGCAGCACTCTGTAAAGCTCTGAACATTCCCGAATCCATATTACTTTTGACTTTCAGAATAGTATTGATATATTCAGAATGACCTGCAACCATACCGATCCTCCAGCCGGCCATATTATGTGATTTACTTAATGAATTCAGCTCGAGGGCAACCTCTCTTGCACCATCCACTGAAAGGAGACTGAGGTAATCAGTGTTCAGAATGAAACTGTAGGGATTATCATTACATAACAGTATTTCATTATTACTGGCAAATGTTACAAGCTCTTCGAAAACCTTTTTTGACCCTCCTGCACCTGTGGGCATATGCGGATAATTGATCCACATTATTTTCACTTTGCTTAAGTCGAAATCTTCAAGTTTCTTAATGTCAGGCATCCATCCATTTTTCTCTTCAAGGTTATAATTTACTACATTACCACCGACAAGTTTTGTTACTGATGAATATGTAGGATAGCCCGGATCGGGTACCAGTACATTTTCGCCAGGATTTAAAAATGCCATGCTGATATGCATTATTCCCTCCTTGCTTCCAATTAGAGGGAGGATCTCATTTTCCGGATCAACGACAACATTAAAATATCTACTGTACCATTCTGCAAATGCTTTACGTAATTCCGGAATACCTTTATAATTCTGGTATCCATGAGATGTTGGTTTTGAAGCCTCATCACAGAGTGCTGATATTGTGTTTTCAGATGGAGGCTGGTCAGGGCTGCCTATACCAAGGTTAATAATATCTGCCCCTTCACTGCGCATCAGGTCGATTTGCCGGAGTTTCTGCGAGAAGTAATACTCGCTCACACTTTCAGTCCGTATGGCAGGTTTAACTTTCATACAATTTTTCTCCTTTATTATAAATACCCAGTATCTCGAGGTTAGTAGTATAGTTCTCAAGCACATTCTCGATTAGTGCAATATCATGATCAGGGTTTAGTTCCAGGTCGAGATAAAACATATATTCCCATTCCCCGTTGAGGCGTGGTACCGATTGTATTTTTGATAAATTAATATCAAGCTCTGCAAGTCTTACAAGTACAGCTGCAAGGGATCCGGGTTTATGTCCTGTTGAAAAGCAGATGGATACCTTATTGCCATCCTTGTTTTCATTCTCCTTTTTACCCATTATCAAAAAACGAGTGTAATTCTTTTTGTATGTTTCGATACCAGGGGCAATTATTTCCAGTCCATATATCTCTGCTGCAGCTGATGCTGCAATTGTTGCCACACCTTTAAGTTTATTATCACTAATATACCGTGCACTGCCTGCCGTATCATCACTCTCTATGAGGATTACACCCCGCAGGCGATTCAGATAAGCCATACATTGTGACAGGGCGATGGGGTGGGACCTGATTTCCCTTATTGAAACTATCGACTGATCTGGCAGGGCCATCAGATTTTGTACTATCCTGAGGTTTATCTCACCAAGAATTTTCATTCCCGACTCCCTGACCAGGTTATAGTTATAGAGTATACTTCCTGATCGTGCATTTTCTATTGCCATTACTGCAAAATCAGCCTTTTGGTCATTAACAGCCAGAAGGGTCATATCAAAGGTTGTGCAGGGTACTATTTCAAAAGGTTCATTACTGAAGTACAACCTTGCTGCAACTTCATGAAAACTTCCCTTCTCTCCCTGGATCGCTATTTTCATTATTAATCTCCTTAAAAACAAAATCCCCTTATCAGGGGACCTTGTATCATATTAATTCATTGTCTGTATACAAAAATCCCCCTATCTTTTTTTATAATAAAAAAAGAAATAAAAAGAATAAGCGGCATATCTGTATACAATATTCATCAGATCGAAATATTGGCTTACAAAAGTAGTTTATTTTTCATAATAACAATATAAATGACAAAAAACTTTTACCACGAAGGACACGAAGTATAGCAAAAAGTAGCACAAAGGAGCATTTTCAGAAATAAAAAACAGAATGGAAATTTACTTATGATGTCTTTTTAAAAGTACCTCTTCGACATCTGAAAATGTAACTCCTTTAATATTAAGCAGGATTAATAAATGATAAAGTAAATCTGCCGCTTCGTTTTTGAAGAGGTCAGTATTATTCCCCTTCGCTTCGATAATAAGCTCCACTGCTTCTTCTCCAACCTTCTGTGCTGCTTTGTTTATCCCTTCTTTGAATATTGTATTGGTATAGGAGTCTTTAACATTATTTACTATCCTTTCTTTAATGATTTGTTCAAGCTTATAGATAAATCCGCTGACTGATTCATTATCAAAGCATGATGTGTTTCCGGTATGACAAACAGGTCCTTCAGGGTCAACAAATATCAGGATAGAATCATTATCACAATCAATCTCTATTTTTCTGACATTAAGAAAATTACCTGAAGTTTCTCCTTTTGTCCACAGGCGGAATTTACTCCTGCTGAAAAAGGTCACTCTCTTCTCCATCACCGTTTTCTGGTATGCCTCTTCATTCATAAATCCGACCATCAGTACCTGTAATGTTGTATTATCCTGTATTACAACCGGTACCAGGCCGTTCCCTTTTTGAAAATTGATTTTATTCATAATGTGTATTTTACTCAATTTTTAATACCTCACCCCCTCGATCCCCCTCTCCCG
>CAZDOM010000012.1:6973-43420 GCA_964507015.1 uncultured Rikenellaceae bacterium
TACCTCACCCCCTCGATCCCCCTCTCCCGGGGAGAGAGGGGGAGGTTAGTTGTTTTATTGTATAATTTATTTTATTCATGACCATAGGGATATCATTTAATATTTCATGGTTCTTAAAACGAATTATTGTTATACCATATCTTTCCAGTTCACCTGATCTGCCCTCATCATAAATTTTATGCTCATTTATATCATGTATTTCACCATCAACCTCAATAACTAATTTTAAATCATGACAATAAAAATCAACAATAAAAATATCAATAGGGTGCTGTCTTCTGAAAATAATACCATCTGAACGTAATTGTCTCAGGTATTCCCATAATTTCTTTTCAGCTTCGGTTGGATTTTTCCTCATCTCCCTGGCATAAATAAAAAGATCTGGTTTAGCACCAACAAACATATCTTTTATTCTACTTTTTCCAAGATAAACCATTTTTCTTCTTTTTAAGCCCCTCTCCCCCCGGGAGAGGGGTTTGGGGTGAGGTACTATTTTCTTACTCCAATTCCTTCATTTTTAAGATATTCCTTAAGTTCCCTTATATCAATTTCTCCATAATGAAATATACTTGCTGCCAGGGCTGCGCTGCATCCTGTCTTTGTAAAAATATCCCTGAAATGTTCTTTTTCCCCTGCACCACCTGACGCAATTACCGGAATAGAAACACTGCTGCATACAAGTTCAGTAATTTCTGTTGAAAATCCCATTTTTGTACCATCATTTCTCATGGATGTCAGTAATATTTCACCTGCTCCGAGATTTTCAACTTTTTTTACCCATTCAAGTGTTTTTAACGGAAATGGTTTGCGCCCTCCATCCACAAATACAATCCATTCGTTATCAACAATATTTGTGTCGATGGCGACCACTATACATTGACTTCCGAATTCTTTCGCAAGTTCAGTAATAAGATCAGGTCTTCTTACCGCTGCAGAATTTACAGTTATTTTATCAGCACCGGCTTTTAATAGCAGACCGACATCTTCGGTACTGTTGATACCTCCTCCGACAGTGAAAGGGATGTTAATTTCCTTTGCAATTCTTTCAACCAGTCCTATTAGCGTTTGCCTGTTTTCAATTGTTGCTGTAATATCGAGAAAAACCAGTTCATCAGCCCCTCTTCCAGCATAAATTTTACCCAGTTCGACCGGATCTCCTGCATCACGAATATTTATAAAATTGATGCCCTTCACTGTTCTGCCATCCCTGATATCGAGACATGGTATAATTCTTTTCTTCAACATAATGGAGCAAGTTCTTTAAGTTTAATTTTACCTTCATAAACAGCTTTGCCTATTATAACTCCTTCACAGCCGGCATTATTTAGTTCCTCAATATCTTTTATTGATGATACTCCCCCGCTGGCAATAAGATTAATATCAACTGAATCAAGGATTTCTCTGTATATTTTTACAGAGGGACCCTCCAGCATCCCATCCTTATCCACATCAGTACAGATTGTATACCTGAGACCGGCAGATGAATATTCTGAAATAAAAGATACAATATCCTTTTCTGATGTTTCTGCCCATGCTCCGGTTACAATTTTTCTGTTCAGAAAATCGGCCCCAAGGATAATTTTATCGCTCCCATAACTTTTAACCCAATCGAGGAAGAGTGAAGGTTGGTTTACGGCTACACTACCAATAGTAACCTGTCCGGCTCCTGAACTGAAGGCTACTCTCAGATCTTCATCCGTTCTTAATCCTCCCGCGAAGTCAATAATGAGATTTGTAACAGATGCTATTTTTTCCAATATCCTGTAATTGATAATTCTCTTGTTTTTTGCACCATCAAGATCTACCAGGTGTAGATACCTGACTCCATTATCTTCGAACTCCTTGGCGATTTCAAACGGATTGCCCTTATATACTTTCATGCGATTGTAGTCTCCACGGGTAAGCCTTACGCACTTACCATCAATAATATCTATTGCCATTATTATTCTCATAATGCAAGGAAGTTTTTCAGAATTTGCTCACCTGTTGAAGCTGATTTCTCGGGATGAAACTGTGTTGCATAGTAATTATCCTTCTGCATGGCGGCACTGAAGGGAACTATGTAATTACAAACAGCTGTAGTACATGATGATACAGTTGCATAATAACTATGGACATAGTATAGATCCTCATCTTTTGAGATACCCTTAAACAGTTCTCCTTTAAGTGAAACGAAATTATTCCATCCCATGTGAGGCACTTTATCCTGTTTTGGAAACTTATGAACTTCGGCATCAAAAATATTAAGGCATTCTGTATCACCCTCATCCGAGTGCCTGCACAAAAGCTGAAGTCCCAGGCAGATTCCAAGTACAGGTTGTTTTAAAGATATTATCACCCTGTCAAGATCTCTCTCTTTAAGGTATCTCATTGCGGACTCAGCCTCACCAACACCCGGGAAGATAACCTTTTCAGCTTTAATTATTTCTTCTTTCTTATCAGTCACTATACACTTCTGGCCCAGTCGTGATAATACATTTATCACTGACCGGATATTCCCGGCATTATATTTTATTACAGCTATCATAATAATCCTTTCGTTGAAGGCATAGCGTTCCCGGATTTCTTTACTGCATTTTTCAAAGCCCTGGCAAAAGCCTTGAAAACAGCTTCAACCTTGTGGTGTTCATTTGACCCCTCTGCTTTAATATTGAGGTTGCATTTGGCATTATCGCTGAACGATTTGAAGAAATGCATAAACATCTCCGTCGGGATTCCTCCAACCCTCTTATCTTTGAAGGCAACGTCCCAGACAAGCCATGGCCTTCCACCCAGGTCGACAGCGACCTGTGCCAGGCAGTCATCCATAGGAAGTATGAAGCTGTATCTTTCAATTCCCTTTTTACTGCCGGCCGATTTCATAAAAGCTTCACCCAGGCATATTGCTACATCCTCTATTAGATGGTGTCCCTCATCACCTGTATCTCCTTTTGCATTCAGGGTGATATCAAAATTACCATGACGTGCCAGCTGGTCGAGCATATGATCAAAAAATTCTATTCCTGTACTGATATTTGAAATACCGGTTCCATCCAGATTCAGGTCAACAGTTATATCAGTTTCACCTGTTTTCCTTATTATTTTTGCACGTCTTGGCCTTGCCTTCAGAAACTGGTATATCTTATTCCAGCATTCAGTTGAAAGAGCTGCATCACCAGATTCTTTTCTATTAAAGTAAATAGCCTTACAACCAAGATTCTTGGCCAGTTGAATATCAGTTTCCCTGTCACCTATCACAAATGAATTTTCAAGATCAACACCATGAGCCAGGTATTTGACAAGCATGGCTGTACCAGGTTTGCGTGTGGGTGAATTATCCTCCGGGAAGCTTCTGTCAATAAAGATCCCGGAGAATTTTATCCCTTCTCCTTCCAGGATCTGGAGCATCTTATTATGAACCGGCCAGAAATTCTCTTCAGGAAATGATGCTGTGCCCAGCCCATCCTGGTTAGTGACCATTACAAATTCAAAGTCGGTTTCCCTTGCAATATTTGATAGAGCCGTTATTGCCCCGGGTATAAATCTGAGTTTTTCGAAATTATCAACCTGCTCATTTTCAGGTTCTTCTATAATAGTTCCATCCCTGTCAATAAATAATACCTTTTTCATGTTCGATAAGATTTAAGAGCTTTTACCAGTTCAATATTTTCTGATTCTTTTCCTACCGTGATCCTGAGGCAGTTCTCTATAACACTATTTCTGTCGCGTACTATAATTCCCAAACCTGCAAGGTAATTATAGAGCAAACCGGAATTCTTTACTTTCACCAGAAGAAAATTAGCGTCTGACGGATACACCTTCTCAATTACAGTTAATTTACTCAACTCTTCTGCAAGCATCATTCTTCCATCCCTGATTTTCCGTACTTCATCCATAAAATCATCTGTATTACGAAGTTTCTGCAGCACTGCCTGCTGGTTTATCATACTGATATTATAAGGAGGTTTCATTTTATTGAAATATTTAACTATTGCCGGATTTGTGTATGCAATTCCCACTCTGACTGAAGCAAGCCCGAATGCTTTACTGAATGTCTGCATTACGATGAGATTAGGATATTTCCCGGTCTGGTCCCTGAAGGAGGGCATGTCAGCAAAGTCAATATATGCTTCATCGAGCAGTACAATTCCCTTAAATTCAATAATTATTCTTTCAAGAGTTGTTTTGTCCATATAGTTACCTGTCGGGTTGTTTGGAGAACACACAATGATTAGTTTAAGGGAATTATCAGAGAGCCAGTGTAATACTTTTTCAAAATCAATATGGAAGGCACTGTTGAGAGGAATCCTTATTATATTGATATCGTTTACAGCAGCTGCTACCTGGTACATTCCGTAGGTAGGAGTGAAGATAAGTGCTTTATCAACCCCCGGGTTACAGAATATTCTGATACAGAGATCAATTATTTCATCACTTCCGTTGCCCAGGAAGATCCTGTCAGTTGTAATATTACGCAATTCACTTATTGCCAGTTTAAGCTCCTCCTGGTATGGATCGGGATACCTGTTGAGTGATCCGTAGGGGTTCTCGTTCGCATCCATGAATATGGCAGCATTACCCCGGAACTCATCCCTCGCACATGAATAGGGGATAAGATCCTTTACATTATTCCTTACAAGCTTATCTATATCAAACATTGTTTATTTTATTTAATCTTATCTTAACGGCATTGCTGTGACCCTGAAGCGATTCTGCTTCGGCCATCAGCTCAATCACCTTACCTATATTTTCTATCCCGGTACTCGTTAATTCCTGGAAGGTTATCTTTTTTACATAGCTTTCCGCGGATACTCCGCTGTAACTCCTGGCAAAACCATTTGTCGGGAGAGTATGATTGGTCCCTGAAGCATAATCACCTGCACTTTCGCAACTATACTTTCCTATAAATACAGAGCCTGCATTTATAACCTTTTCAGCAAGGATATCCGGCTTTTTTGTGTTAATTATCAGATGTTCAGGAGCATACAGATTGCTTAGGTCAATACATTCATCCAGGTTATTCATCACGATCAAAAGACAATTTTCCATGGCTTTCAGGGCAGTCTCTTTTCTTGGAAGATCCATTACCTGTTTCTTTATCTCTTCTGAGACACTCCTGAGCAAAGTCCTGTTATCTGTCAACATCAATACCTGACTATCAGGTCCGTGTTCTGCCTGGGCCAGAAGATCAGCTGCAACAAATTCAGGATCAGCATATTTATCAGCAACAACAAGCACTTCACTTGGTCCTGCAGGCATATCAATGGATATTCCTTCAGCCTGGACCATCTCCTTTGCCCGGGTTACATACCGGTTACCCGGACCGAAGATCTTATCTACACGGGGTATTGATTCTGTTCCATAAGCCATTGCTGCAACGGCCTGGGCACCACCGACTTTGTAAATGTCAGTTACACTCGTTTCCAGTGCTGTATATAATATAAGTGGATCTATTTTCCCCTGCTTATCCGGGGGTGTACACATGATTATCTTCCTGCATCCGGCAATTTTTGCCGGTATAGCCAGCATCAACACTGTTGAAAAGAGGGGAGCACTTCCTCCCGGAATATAAAGGCCTACCTTTTCAATCGGTACATTTTTCCTCCTGCATTTCACACCTGGCATCGTTTCAATCTCTTTTTCTGTTGCCAGCTGGGATTTATGAAAATTCCAGATATTATCTTTTGCTGTGGAGATCGCTTTTTTCAACTCTATTGATACAAAGTTCTGTGAATCTTCAATTTCACTTTGCAATACCTTCATGTTTTCGGGGCTGACACTGTCAAATTCTAATGATAAATCGTGAAGGGCGTTATCACCCTGTAACCTCACTTTTCCCAGGATACTCCTTACAGTTGTATCAATTTCCGGGTCATCAGCTGCCGGACGTTTACAGAGTTTTTCCCACTCTTTACGACCCGGGTAAAGTATAGTTTTCATTACCTTATCATCTTTTCAATTGGTATAACAAGTATTCCTTCGGCTCCTGCCTGCTTAAGTTGGTCGATCCTTTCCCAGAATTCATCCTCCTTGACAACAGAGTGAAGGCTGCACCATCCCTTTTCTGCGAGAGGGAGTACTGTCGGACTCTTCATCCCTGGTAATATTTTACAGATTTCCGGTATTGACTCTTCACGTGAATTGAGGAGGATATATTTATTTTCTCTTGCATTTCTGACAGCCCTGATCCTGAACAGAAGCTTATCGAGAATCTCCTTTTTATTATCAGAAAGATTCTTATTTCCAATTATTATGGCCTGACTTTCAAGTATAGTCTCAACTTCACGTAAACCATTTGTTAATAATGTACTGCCTGAACTTACAATGTCACAAACTGCATTGGCAAGACCTATTCCAGGTGCAATTTCCACACTGCCGCTGATCTCCTCAATTTCAGCAGATATATTGTTCTTTGTGAAATAATTATTGAGAAGTCCGGGATAACTTGTTGCCACCTTTTTGTTGTTAAAGTATTCAGTCCCTGTATAATTTTCCTCTTTAGGTATAGCCAGGCTGAGCCGGCAATTTGCAAAACCAAGCTGTTCAAGGATTATAACCTCCTTGTCTTTTTCATATACCATATCTTTACCGAGGATACCGATATCTGCTACCTGTTGTTCAACATACTGTGGAATATCATCATCCCTGAGGAAAAGTATCTCCACCGGAAAATTTCTTGCTGTTGTTTTCAGGACGCCTGTTCCATTCTGGAATTTTATCCCACACTCTTCCAGGAGCCTTCGTGACTGTTCGTTCAGTCTGCCGCTTTTCTGTATTGCTATTTTGAGTCTGCTCATCCTTTTTATTTTGTGCCTGAGCAAACCTGACAGAATCAAAAAATCCGTCTGATATGCTCAGACGGATTTTTGATATTATGTAAAGTTAATACATATCACTTTTATCTCGCCTGAGAGCAAGTATGAAAGTGATAATAATGTACTTTTTTTAAACTCATTCCGTAAAAATGTAAGCGCAAAGATATATAAAATTAATAAATAAAAGAAAAAAACAGGTCAAACTCTCTCTGCCACAAGATCACCGACTTCAGATGTTGAAAATCCCATTTTCCCGGCACCCAGGTCTTTCAGCTTATTGGCAGTGACATCCATTATAGCATTTTCAATCGCCAGCGCAGCTTTCTCTTCGCCCAGGTGATCCAGCATCATAGATCCACATGATATTGAAGCCAGGGGATTGATAATATTTTTCCCGGTATATTTTGGGGCAGAACCGCCGATAGGTTCGAACATAGACACACCATCAGGATTAATGTTACCTCCGGCAGCAATACCCATTCCACCCTGTGTAATTGCACCCAGGTCAGTTATAATATCACCGAACATGTTCGTAGTAACTATTACATCGAACCATTCGGGATTTTTTACCATCCACATTACTGTTGCATCCACATGGTAGTATTCCCTTTTAATGTCGGGATAGTCAGCATTGCCTATTTCATGGAAAGCTCTTTCCCATAAATCAAATACATATGTAAGCACATTGGTCTTGCCACACAGGGCCAGGGTGTTTTTCTTATTTCTTTTCCTGGTATAATCAAAGGCATACCGTAGGCATCTTTCCACCTGCATGCGGTTGTAAATCATATTCTGCACGGCCACCTCATGGGGTGTCCCCTTCTGTGTAACACCTCCGACACCGGTATATACATCCCCGGAATTTTCCCTTACAACAACATAATCAATATGTTCCGGACCTTTATCCTTAAGCGGGGTTGAAACTCCCGGGTAGAGTTTTACCGGACGCAGGTTAATATACTGATCCAGTTCAAAACGGAGTTTAAGAAGGATACCCTTCTCCAGTATACCGGGTTTAACATCAGGGTGACCGATAGCTCCCAGGAATATTGAATCAAATCGCTTCAGTTCCTCAACAGCAGAATCAGGGAGTATTTCACCTGTTTTCAGATAACGGTCTCCTCCAAAGTCATACTCTTCATAATTAACTTCAAACCCGAATTTTCTGCCGGCGGCATCGAGTACTTTTTTACCTTCCCATACAACTTCGGGTCCTGTTCCGTCACCGGGGATAACTGCAATATTATAAGATTTGCTCATATATTTCTGATTAATGTATGTTGTTGATCATTAGCTTTTCAGCAATATTAAATTCGTTGTTTTCGACAATATTCAGCATTTTTTCTGTGGCCTTTATTGCCGATTCCGTTTGGTCGGCATCAAGACCCCTTGTTCTGAATTCCTTGTCGTTATAAATCCATGTTATCACAGTTTCAACCAGGGCATCCGTCTTTCCTCCCGGAGGAATTGAAACCTGGTAATCGATCAATAGCGGAAGTACCTTTCCGAGCCTGTCATAAATGATCCTGATTGCCTTCATAAAGGCATCATATTGTCCGTCACCTGACGATGTTTCCTGGTACAGATTGCTGTCGATCTCTATCTGGACATTGGCAGATGGTTTTAGTCCATATGAGAGTGAGAGCGAGTAATTTTTAATAAAGATCCTGTAATCGGATGTGTTTGAACCAAGTACATCAGCGATAATGAACGGGAGATCGGCATTGGTGACATTTTCTTTTTTATCACCAAGCTCAATAACACGGCGGGTTATCTTTTCTATCGATTCCGGACTCAAGGAGAGACCATATTCTTCAAGGTTTTTTCTTATTGTTGCTTTCCCCGACTGTTTTCCCAGTGCGTATGTTCTCTTACGTCCGAATCTTTCCGGAAGGAGGTTATTAAAATACAGGTTGTCCTTACAGTCACCGTCGGCATGTACACCGGATGTTTGTGTAAAGACATTCTCTCCGATAACAGGTTTATTAACCGGAATTCGAATTCCACTAAATGTTTCTACAAGACGGCTGGCCTTGGTAATCTCAAATTCATTTATCCCTGTTTCGGCATTCAGATGATCATGTAAAACTCCAATAACGCTTGATAGCGGAGCATTACCTGCACGTTCCCCCATGCCGTTTATGGTTGTATGAACTCCTTTAAT
Source organism: uncultured Rikenellaceae bacterium (assembly GCA_964507015.1). Taxonomy (GTDB): domain Bacteria; phylum Bacteroidota; class Bacteroidia; order Bacteroidales; family VadinHA17; genus LD21. The sequence continues at coordinate 15,932 of CAZDOM010000012.1, forward strand.
ACCAGCGTTTACTGCAGATATGATATTAGCAACGGCAAGATCATAGTCATTATGCGGATGAAAATCAAAATGAAGTTCAGGATACCTTTCGGTCATCTTTTTACAAAATTGGTATGTCTGGTCAGGATTCAAAATACCAAGGGTATCGGGCAGCATGAATCTTTTTATATTCTCATTCTTAAGCGAATCGACCATGTATAAAACATAATCCTCAGAGCTTATCATCCCGTTTGACCAGTCTTCGAGATAGATATTCACCTGCATATCAGATGATCCTGTTTTGCTGATTATCTCTTTTATATCATTTACATGTTGTTCGGGGGTCTTTCTCAGCTGTTTCTCGAGATGTCTGAGTGAACCCTTGCAAAGCATGTTTATGACTTTACCACCTGCATCTTTTATCCAGTTCAGGGAGAGATCCCTGTCGACAAATCCGAGAACTTCGACCCTGTCATGGAGATTGTTTTCCCTGGCCCATCCTGTTATCTGTTTCAGGGCTTCAAATTCTCCGGATGAGACTCTTGCCGAAGCTACCTCAATGCGGTCGACCTTAAGATCGGCCAGGAGTAGCCTTGCAATATGGAGTTTTTCAAGTGGTGTATAGGATACACCCTGCGTCTGCTCACCATCCCTCAGGGTGGTGTCCATTATCTCTATTCTCATATTTTAATACATTTCTAAGTTCAAAGGCTTTTATTAAATCCCTCATGCCCAGAAGATAATCTACATCATCAAGTCCTTTTAAAAGACACTCTTTCCTGTAGGTATCAATGTCAAACTTTACCGCTTCACCATCCGGTAGTAAGGAGAAAAGCTGTTTATCAAGATCTATCCTGATTTTAGTGTCAGGATAATCTGTTATAGTTTTCAGGAGGTTATTCAGGTAATCTTCAGTGACGACTACCGGTAACAGGCCGTTATTCAATGCGTTATTACGAAAGATATCTGCAAAGAAGCTTGATACAACAGCCCTGAATCCATAGCCTGATACTGCCCATACTGCGTGTTCACGACTTGAACCACAGCCAAAGTTCCTGCCAGTTACAAGTACTTCACCTTTATACCTGGGATTATTCAGTACAAATTCTTCCTTTGCCGATCCTGAATCTTTGTATCTCCAGTCGCGGAAAAGATTGTCCCCGAAACCTTCGCGCGAAGTAGCACTAAGGAACCTGGCCGGGATTATCTGGTCTGTGTCGATATTTTCCAGGGGTAGAGGAACACATGTTGTTTCGAGTATATCAAATCTCTGTTTAGGCATTTTGTAAAAATTTATTAGTATTCATTCATCAGGTTCCTTGGATCTGTTATTACTCCCGTCACAGCAGCTGCTGCAGCTGTGAGCGGACTTGCCAGGAGTGTCCTTGATCCGGGTCCCTGTCTGCCTTCAAAATTCCTGTTCGAAGTTGAAACAGCATATTTACCTGCAGGAATTTTATCTTCATTCATAGCCAGGCATGATGAACATCCGGGTTGTCTGAATTCAAATCCTGCTTCTTCAAGGATCTTATCTATTCCTTCGTCAATTGCCTGTTGTTCAACCTTTTTAGATCCCGGAACAATAAGGGCTGTAATACCAGGGGCTTTATGCCTGCCTTTAACAAGAGCGGCAAATTCCCTCAGATCCTCAATTCTTCCGTTGGTACAGCTGCCCAGGAATACATAGTCAATTGGATGACCTATAAGGGTCATACCCGGACTGAATCCCATATAGCTTAGTGATTTCATAAATGACTCTGAATCTGAATGAGGTATAGTTTCATCCACTGCGATACCCATACCCGGATTTGTTCCATAGGTGATCATCGGTTTTATACTACCTGCATCAAAAACCATCTCACTGTCAAAAACTGCTCCCTCATCACTTTTCAGTGATCTCCATTTGAGGAGCAGTGATTTGAAATCATGCCGGTTGGCAACGGCAGGGATCCTGTTAAGATATTGATATGTAGTGAGATCGGTAGCTATCAAACCTCCTCTTGCACCCATCTCGATACTCATGTTACAGATGGTCATCCTGCTCTCCATACTCAGTGATTCAATTACCGGACCGGCATATTCCACAAAATAACCTGTAGCACCGCCGGATGACAATTGTGATATTATATAGAGGATCACATCTTTTGATGACACACCTTTTTGAAGTGTACCGTTGATAGAGATTCTCATCCTTTTTGGTTTTGTCTGCAGTAAACACTGCGATGCAAGTACCATTTCCACCTCGCTTGTTCCTATACCAAAGGCAATTGTGCCGAAAGCCCCGTGTGTTGAGGTATGGCTGTCGCCGCATACTATGGTCATTCCGGGCAGAGTGTAACCCAATTCAGGACCAATGACATGGACAATTCCGTTTTTTGGATCGTTGAGACCAAAGTATTCAATCCCGGCTTCATGGCAGTTTCCCTCGAGCTTTTGAACCTGCCGACGTGAAAGCTCATCTTTTATTGGCAGATCCTGGTTTTTAGTCGGAATATTATGATCGGCTGTGGCAATAGTCTTTCGTGGTCGGAATACAGAGATTCCCCTCTGCCTTAATCCTTCAAATGCCTGCGGACTGGTTACCTCATGGATATAGTGTCTGTCGATATAAAGGACATCTGGCCCGTCCTGTATGGAGCGGACAACGTGACTGTCCCATATCTTATCAAAAAGTGTTTTTGGTGTCATTTTATTTTTGATATTGCATCGATAAATGCCTCTACTGAGGCTGTTATTATATCAGTACTTGCTCCAAATCCGTAATATATCTTTTCCTGGTGTTCTAACTGCACATGTACTTTCCCCAGATCATCACTTCCCCTTGTAATTGCCTGTATAAGGAATTCCTCGAGGTTTATAGTCTTGCTGATCATATGTTTAACGGCTGTAAATGCTGCATCAACAGGACCGTTTCCTGATGCTGTTGAGGTGTGAACCTCCCCGTCGATTTTTAATCCGACAGTAGCTACCGGAATAGCAGATTTTCCGCAGGTAACCTGAAGAAGTTCAAGCTTGAGCGATTTCTCACCCTGGAATACCTCACCTGTAAGTATCCTTATATCTTCATCATTTACCTCTTTTTTCTTATCAGCAAGCAGGAGAAAACGATGGTACAGTTCATCAAGCTCTTCCTTGCCAAATTTAAAGCCCAGCATTTCAAGGCGGTGATTCAGTGCCGCTCTTCCACTGCGTGCTGTAAGAATGATAGATGATTCCCGTATTCCCACTTCCGACGGATCAATGATTTCGTAGTTTTCCCGCTTTTTGAGTACTCCATCCTGGTGTATTCCTGACGAGTGTGCAAATGCATTACGACCTACAATGGCTTTGTTTGGCTGCACCGGCATGCTCATAAGTGTTGAGACCAGTCGACTGGTGCTGTAAATGAGCTTTGTATTTATATCGGTGGTGAGGTCGAGATCATGATGACTCTTAAGAATCATTGCAACCTCCTCAAGTGAAGTATTACCGGCTCTTTCACCAATACCGTTTATTGTTACCTCTACCTGTCTTGCTCCGTTGATAATTCCCATGATTGTATTTGCTGTAGCCATACCCAGGTCGTTATGACAGTGAGTCGATATTACTGCTTTATGAATATTCGGTACATTTTCCACCAGGTATTTTATTTTTGCACCATATTCCTCGGGCAGGCAATAACCTGTTGTATCCGGAATATTTACCACAGTGGCACCAGCTTTTATCACAGCCTCAATGACCGTAGCCAGGTACTGGTTATCGCTGCGGCCTGCATCTTCTGCATAGAACTCAACATCCTCTACAAATTTCTTCGCATATTTTACAGCATCTGCTGCCCTTTTTATTATCTCCTCGGGCGTTGTTCTTATTTTGTATTTAATATGATAAGGAGATGTACCTATACCGGTATGTATCCTTTTTCTTTTAGCATCCTGGAGAGCTTCGGCTGCAACCTCAATATCTTTTTTAACAGCCCTTGTAAGAGCACAGATCACCGGATTGTTTATTGCTCTGGATATCTCCACTACCGAATTGAAATCACCAGGACTTGATACCGGAAATCCGGCTTCAATCACATCAACTCCGAGGGCTTCAAGAGACTGGGCAACCTGTATCTTTTCAATAGTATTCAGTTGACATCCCGGCACCTGTTCACCGTCTCTGAGTGTTGTGTCGAAAATTATAACTTTCTCGCTCATAGTATTTTATATTTCAGGGTTATTCTTTTACTGGTCTTAGTTTCCTTACAGCTGCACCGGCTCTCCATAATTCGGAATTACCGAGTTCATTCAGTTCAGCATCCAGCAGTTCCTTATAATTTAAAGAACCTGTTGCTTCAAGTACTCTCTTACACTCTGCTCCCGACTTTACTCTTTTATAGAGTTCGTAGAATACTGGTAGTGTGGCATCTCTGAATTTTGGTCTCCAGTCAAGAGCTCCGCGCTGGGCTGTTGCACTGCAGTTTGCATACATCCAGTCCATACCTTTTTCATCAACCAGCCGTATCAGACTCTGGGTAAGCTCTTCCACTGTTTCATTGAAGGCTTCGGAGGGAGTGTGACCATTTTCTCTTAGCACCTGGTACTGTGCATCCATAATCCCGGCAAGAGCTCCCATAAGAACACCCCGTTCACCGGTCAGATCGCTGAAAACCTCTTTTTCAAAGGTTGTGGGGAAGAGATAACCTGAGCCAATGGCGATACCAAGTGCAATGGTTCTTTCTTCTGCTTTCCCGGTGAAATCCTGGAATACCGAATAACTTGAATTTATTCCTGCCCCGGCCAGGAAATTTCTCCTGACACTTGTTCCAGATCCTTTTGGAGCACAAAGAATTACATCGATATCATCAGGTGGAATAACACCGGTTTGTTCCTTATATGTTATTGAAAAACCATGTGAAAAATAAAGGGCATTCCCTCTCGACAGACAGGATTTGATTTTAGGCCATAAGATACGCTGGGCCGCATCAGAAACAAGATACTGTATTATTGTACCTTTTGATGCAGCCTCTTCGACCGGGAAAAGTGTTTCACCAGGAACAAAATCATCATTAACTGCCTTATCCCAGTCGGCTTTGAATTCAGGACTTTGTCCCACGATGACATTTATTCCGTTATCTTTCATGTTGAGAGCCTGGGCCGGACCCTGAACGCCATAGCCTATGACGGCAACAACTTCATTTTTAAGAACTTCACGGGCTTTAGACAAGGGGAATTCATCCCTTGTAACAATATTTTCTACTACGCCGCCAAAATCGATTTTTGCCATGATATTTAGTTTTTAAGTTTATTTTATATTCAATCCCCCCATCCTCCCGCTAACGCGGGACTGTTAACCCATTCCATTTATAATCTGGTTATGGGTTTTAACCCCCCTTCAGAGGGGTAGGGGGGTTAGTTCTTATTATATTCCACTTCTTCAGCTTTAAATCTGTTTGCCTCATCCATCTCCTTTAGATAGGAATTGAGTTCTCTGACCTGTTTTGTTATTGCCACCCTGCCGGACCGTACAAACTGAAGTATACCAAATTTTTCAAGATAGGTAAGTAATGCAGTAATTTCATCTTTGTTACCAGTCTTTTCAATCACTATATATTCAGGTTTTACCTCGAGTATCCTTGCATGATAAGATCTAACCAGATGGTCGATAACATTACCCGACATAAGGCCTTTAGTCGTTACTTTGAATAATGCTAACTCCTGACAAATTATCTGGTCGGATGTATGAACAAAGACCTTCAGTACATCGACCAGTTTCTCCATCTGCTTTGCAACCTTTCTGATCATATCAGGTGTTGTTTTAACTACCAGTGTAAGGAGTTGTACCCCTTTTACAGCAGATTCTGAAGCTGTGATGCTTTCAATATTTATCTGTCTCCTTGTAAGGATTATTGTAATCTGATTCAGGATCCCTATATGATCCTCGCTGAAAAGTGAAATTGTGTATTCCTGTTTTTCCATCGTTATTTATTTTTTACTCATTTTCTCTATCGTTTTCTGACCCCCCATCCCCCGCTAACGCGGGACTATAAATCCAATCTTTTTAATATCTGGCTTTGGGTTTCAACCCCCCTTTAGGGGAGAAGGGGGGTTGGATTTATAATTCAAAGTTATCTCTGATACTGATGCTCCCGGTTCTACCATTGGAAGAACATTGCCTTCCTTCTCTATGTGAATATCAAGAATATATGGACCCTTTGCAGCAAGCATCTCCTCCAGAGAACTTCTCAGTTCATCTCTTATTAATACTCTTTTCCCTGGTATACTATAACCTTCCGCGATTTTTATAAAATCAGGATTAACCAGTTCTGTTGAAGCATATCTCTTCTTAAAGAACATATCCTGCCATTGTCTTACCATCCCCAGAAAAGAGTTATTCAATACAATTATTTTAACGGGGATATTATATTGCATGATGGTCCCGAGTTCCTGTATAGTCATCTGAAATCCTCCGTCACCAATAAATGCGATAACCTCTTTTTCCGGTTTCCCTGTTTTTGCCCCCATTGCTGCCGGTAAACCGAATCCCATAGTTCCCATACCTCCTGAAGTAACGAGGCTGTAAGAATCCATAAATTTATAATAGCGTGCAGCTGACATCTGATTTTGTCCGACATCAGTAACAATTATCGATTTCCCCCCGGTCAGTTCAGATACATTTCTGACTACTTCACCCATTCTTATGTCTCCCGATTCAGGTGCTGTTTCTTCTTTAATGACATTATCGTATTCAGTTTTATCACAGATCCTGAATTCCCTTATCCATGATTCATATGATTTTTCATTTACCAGCGGGATGAGATTCCTGAGAACCTCTCTGGCATCATTATGAATTTCAAGATCCACCAATACATTTTTGTTGATCTCGGCTTCGTCGATCTCAATATGTATTATTCTTGCATTAGTAGCATATTTTTTAAGGTTGCCTGTAACACGGTCGTCGAAACGCATCCCTATTGCAATTATCAGGTCGGCCTCATTGGTAAGCAGGTTTGGACCGTAATTACCATGCATCCCCAGGAATCCTGCATATAATCTGTGTCCTGAAGGGAATGAAGAAAGACCCAGTAATGTAACCGCAACAGGTATACCTGTCTTTTCAGCAAATTCCCTCAGTTCATTAACTGCTCCGGAAATAAGGATTCCGTGTCCTGCCAGGATAAGTGGTTTCTCGGCATGGTTTATCATTATTGCTGCTGACTCTATGGCTTTGTTATTCAGTGGTATATGGGGATTATAGCTTCTCAGATAGTTACATCTTGCATATTTGAAAAACAGCTTTTCCTGCTGTGCATCTTTTGTTATATCTATCAGTACCGGACCTGGTCGTCCTGTTGTTGCAAGGTAGAATGCTTTAGCAATCATTGAAGGTATATCCTCCGATTTTTTTATCTGGCAGTTCCATTTTGTGACAGGCATCGAAACACCCAGGATATCGGTTTCCTGGAAAGCATCAGTACCAATCAGTGATGATACAACCTGTGCGGTAATGAATATTACAGGCACCGAATCGAGGTATGCATTTGCAATACCTGTGATAAGGTTGGTTGCTCCCGGGCCTGATGTGGCAAAGCATACCCCGGGTTTACCTGTTACCATGGCATAGGCCTGGGCTGCATGTGCTGCACCCTGTTCATGACGGGTAAGCACATGCCTCAGTTTTTGATTATAGTCCATTAACTTGTCATAGACAGGCATAATGGCCCCTCCGGGATAGCCGAAAATAGTTTCAACACCCTCTTCAATCAGGCATCTTAATAATGCCTCGGCACCTGTTATCTCTTCTTTACCGTTTACCTGTAATTTTCCCTGTTTTGCTTCCTTCTGAGATTTCATAATTTATTATTTATCGTGCTTCCGCTTCGCGGAACTGTGTCACGGAGTTTATCCCGCAAAGCGGGGTTCCTTGAATCTTTCAATTTTATATTTTATTATACTCTCTTCAACCCTTTTTATCCTCCGTAGTCCCGAGTACTCGGGACTACGGAGGACTTCAACCTTCTTAAACTATCCTTACCGCTCCCTTATCTGCTGAGCTTACAAATGCTGCATAAGCTTTCAGGGCAGGGGAGATTTCACGTTTTCTGCTGTCAGGTCTGAAAGCTTCTATACCTTTTGTTTCCTCTTCCTTTCTACGTTTGTTTAATTCATTATTACTTAACCTGACATTTATTGACCGTTCAGGAATATTGATATCGATAATATCACCATCTTTTAATAATGCCAGTGTGCCACCTGCTGCTGCTTCAGGAGATATGTGTCCGACAGACAATCCGGAAGTGCCTCCTGAAAACCTTCCGTCGGTGATAAGTGCACATTTTTTGCCCAGTCCTCTTGATTTAATATAAGAGGTAGGGTAGAGCATCTCCTGCATACCGGGGCCTCCCTTCGGACCTTCATATCTAATTACCACGGTATCTCCTTCCTTAACTTTTCCTTTCAAAATACCTTCGGAGGCCTCCTCCTGTGATTCAAATATCACGGCAGGGCCTGAGAAGACCAGCAATTTGTCATCAACACCTGCAGTTTTTACTATTGAACCGTTTTCTGCAACATTCCCGAAAAGTACTGCCAGCCCTCCGTCATGACTGTATGGATGATCAATACTTCTTATACATCCGTTTTGCCTGTCAGTGTCAGCTTTATCGTACATCGTGCCATGGGATCCCATGGAAAGACCTCTTTTCATTGAAGGGGCGCTCTTAAAGAGGGAGCTGGCTTCCTGTTTTGCAGTACTTTGCATTATATCCCAGTCATTTATTGCTTCTCTGAGTGATTGATAATCAATCCTTTTTACTGATGTGTTAATCAGGTTGCCTCTTGCCAGTTCTCCCATTATTGCCATAATACCCCCGGCACGGTTAACATCCTGTACATGATATTGTGAGCTGGGAGCTACCTTGCAAAGACTCGGGATACGGCGAGACAATTCATCAACGTCCTCTAGTGTAAAGTTTACTTTTGCTTCATTGGCAAGTGCCAGAAGATGGAGTACTGTATTGGTGGATCCTCCCATGGCTATGTCGAGTGCCATTGAATTCAGAAAAGCTTCCCTGGTTGCTATTGACCGGGGCAGGATACTATCATCTCCATCATAATAATATTTGCGGGTTATGTCAACGATAAGGTTTGCTGCTTTTTTTATCATGTTTACCCTGTTGATATGCGTTGCTACCACTGTCCCGTTACCGGGAAGAGCAAGACCCAAAGATTCATTAAGACAATTCATCGAGTTTGCCGTGAACATTCCGGAGCATGAACCACATGTGGGACATGCGGCTTTCTCAATATCCTCAAGTTCCTTGTCACTGACCTTATCATTTACAGCCTCTACCATAACATCCACCAGGTCGATGTGCCTGTTGCCCAATACTCCGGCTTCCATGGGTCCTCCCGATACAAAAACAGCAGGAATATTGAGGCGGAGTGCTGCCATCATCATTCCAGGGGTTATCTTGTCACAATTACTGATACATATCATCGCATCAGCACAATGTGCATTGCAAACATATTCAACACTGTCAGCTATCAGCTCCCTGGAGGGAAGCGAGTAGAGCATCCCCTGGTGTCCCATGGCAATTCCGTCATCAATAGCTATTGTATTGAATTCCGCTGCAAAAAATCCATGTTTCTCTATTTCTCTTTTTACCAGCTGACCTGTTTCATGAAGATGTACATGCCCGGGTACAAACTGTGAAAATGAATTCACTATTGCAATAACAGGTTTCCCGAATTGTTCCTCCTTCATGCCGTTGGCACGCCAGAGACTCCTGGCTCCTGCCATTTTCCTTCCTGTTGTGCTCCTCGAGCTTCTTAAGCTGTTCTTCATATTTTTTAAACCCCCCCTTTTATAAAAAAAAGCTTCCCGGTTTATCCGGAAAGCTTCTGTACAGTTATGTTACTACATATTATTCCCGGATCATGTGCAGGGCACAAGAATAAGTATAAGGGTAATAATATGAATTAAAGTATTTGGCATTATTTTTTATAAATAGACCGACAAAGGTAGGCTAATTTTTAAAAAATCAAAGAAAAAGCTTAAAAAGTTTAAATAAATTAACATTTATGTTTTTCCGGGAGATTTGTAGTAAATTTATTGTCAGAAATATTGCTGCTATGAAGAATATCATTACTCTATTCCTGGTAGTATTCTTTTTTTATTCAGTTGTTGCACAGAATAAACTAACAGATTTAGTTAAGAGTCCCAGGATCGAAACGACAATAAATTCAAATTGGGCCTTCAATTATTTTCCTGGAGAGAATCCGGACGGAGGTTATGAAGCTGCAGGATATAATGATCTGAACTGGCCTTTGATAAGTATCCCCCATACCTGGTCAACTTATGAGACAACAGGTGATATTAATCCATATATAAAGGATACATCAGAGTATGATACTCCTTACTGGTGGAGGGGATGGGGATGGTATCGCAAGTGCTTTATTGTGGATGAGGAACATGCAAACAAGAAGATATTCGTCGAATTTGAGGGGGTACAGAAGTATTGTAAGGTATGGTTCAATGGTAAATACCTGGGCGACCATAAAGGCGGGTACGGGTCTTTTGATTTTGATATTACAAATTATATTATACCGGGAAAACAGAATATCCTGGCTGTTGCGGTTAATAACAGGAAGAACGATGAGTACAAAACACCTCCTATGAATCCGGAAGGTTTCGATGTATATGGCGGAGTTAACAGGAATGTTAAAATCACGATTAAGGAGAAACTATACATACCTATGCAGGGATCTGCAACACATGAGGGAGGGACATATATAACAACTCCGCTGGTCACATCGCAAAAAGCCCTGGTAAGGATACAAACATGGGTTAAAAATGATTTTGACCAGCCCAAAAACTGCCTTCTAAATACTTATATCCTGGATGCAGAAGGAAAGATAGTCCAGGTGCTTAAATCAAAAGCCGCAATCAATCCCGGACAATTGTACAAATTTGATCAGACCTCAAAGAAAGTGAAGAAACCACATTTTTGGTCACCTGATAATCCCTCCCTGTACAATATTTATTCAGAAGTAACAGATGGTGAAAGGATTATGGACAGCTATATAAGTCCTTTTGGATTCAGGTGGTTCAGGTGGGATTATAGCAGTAATGCACTTTATCTTAACGGTAAGCAGCTTCCCCTTGACGGCGGAAAATATTTACAGGAATACCCGTGGCTGGGAGAAACTGTGCCAGGATGGATTGAAGATATGGATCTGAAAAACTATACTGACAATAATTTATGTAACATACTGCTTACTTATGGTCATCCAGGCGACAAATATTTTTATGATCTTGCTGATAAACAAGGTTTTATTGTAATTGAAGAATTACCCAACAGTGGTAATCAACCTTTCTCTCCATCATTACAGGAGCAGCAGGCAAAGGAGATGATCCGACGCGACAGGAACCATCCATCCATTTTATTCTGGAGTATGGGTAGTCTGACTGATCATCCTGCAGATTCAAAATATGCATATTCGGAAGACTCCACCAGGATACTTACATCATATAAGGTACCCGGCGGATCAGCAGGTACATATGCCAGGCACAGGTATGATGGAGTTCCTTTCAGCGATCTTGTCAGGTACCCCTTAACAGAGAATAATGTTTTAAATCAGGATACAGGATCTGGTGAACCGGCAAAGATCGTGGTTAAAGGATCGCATAAGAAAATTATGGCTGACCGGAGTTCTGTTGTTATTATAACCGCCGATGTTGTTGATTCCCGGGGCAATCATGTTGACGGAGCAACAAATACAATAAAGTGGGCAGTAACGGGTCCGGCAACTCTTACAGGTCCTGTTGTGTTTGAATCGGAGAACAGTATATACAGTTCCGATAAGAGTACAAAATATAAAGAGATGCCGGTATTTAATATAATACGATCAACCGGAGAAAAGGGGAAAATAGGTGTTTCTGTATCATCCAGTGGTCTTGCTTCGGGATCATTTGAACTTGATGCAGAAGAAGTGAAAAAAGAGAATACCGGCATTTCTGAGCCAATACTAAATGAAGAGGGCCGACGACAGGTTCCAAAAGCAATACTGGTTATCGAGAGACTGGAAGAGATACCTCAGGAGATTAAACCGGCAACCTCCGATTTTAAGACGGGTATTTCAGATAAAAAGGGATATTTGAACAGTATTAAAAATTATATTTTTAAGATTAATCCTTCTGTTGATACAACAACAGTAGAATTCAGGTTACTGGCAAGCCTGTTAGCTAACTACATGGTAAACAATAATGGACAGATGGCTTCTGCAGATTATAATTTCAGTGTCAGTCATTATAATAATTGCCGGCTGATATCGGGTTATATTGATGCTACAAAGCTGCCTCTTCTTTTCAAGGTGGAACTCAAAAAATACTATTCGGAGGCAATAATAATACATGGAACCGAAAAGAATGCGGGTGATGAAATGAACTGGATGAACTGGATCCCTTCGGGAGGGACTGTGGTTGTATGCCGGGAAGATGATACGAAATGGCCGACAGGTACTGTTATAGCCGGCAAAGATGAACTGCCTGATATCATTGCTGCTGTTTACCCTGTATTTGAAAATTATAGTAACGAAGCCAGGGAAAGAGCATTAACTTTTGTCAGCAAAATGAATCCCTATGTTCACCAGGTAAAAGAGAATGGGAGAATCATTTACAGGGCTGAAAAAGGAAAAGCAATACTTGTTCCGTTAATAAAATTTATATCACAATAACAGATTAAGGAGATGCAGAAAGAGATCCGCGGTTTATTTTTAGACTATTTCTACATCCTCTCATTATGCCAGAATTAGATCAATCCCGGAATCTTTGAATTCCTTAATATACGATTTATCAAGCTCATTGTCTGTGGCAACATGATGTATGTCGCATGCTGAGCATATTTTAGTAAGGGCTGTTTTCCCGAATTTACTTGAGTCAGATATAATGAATACCTCTTTCGATTTCCTGATAATATAACCTGATATTTCAGCCCTGAAGAGATCACGGAGGGTAAATCCTGTTTCCTCTGTATAGCCGTCAATACCAATGAAAGCCCTGTCGAAATGGATCTGGTCGATGCAATTCCTGGTTATCTTGCCTACAAGGCTCTCACTTTCATACTGATATAGTCCACCCAGGATGATAACACTTGCCTGTTTCTCTTTGCGGAATTGCCTGGCAATATAAATATTAGTGGTGATAATGGTTACATTTTTATTTATCAGTTCTCTTGCCAGCAGAGCATTGGTAGAACCTGATTCGATAAGTATTGTCTCCCCGTCATTTACCATTGAAGCAACTTTCTTTGCTATTCTCAGCTTCTTTCCAAAGTTGATACCCAGACGGTTATCAATATTATCTGCATCTTTTAAAACTGCACCGCCATGAATCCTTTTCAGCAGGCCTTCGCTTTCAAGGAGATTGAGATCCTGTCTTATAGTTACTGAAGAAACCTTCAGCTTTTTTGCCAGATCGTTTACAGAGATCCCGTCGTTGCGGCTAAGTAATTCAAGTATCCGTGTCTGGCGTTTGTTCAGCATAATTCCAATGTTAATGAAGCGGCACCAATGACACCCACATCGGCACCAATTTGAGAAACTGCTATCTCCAATGGATCATATAACATGTCTTTTGCATGGTCATAAAAGACTTTCTTAATATGATTAATGTATATATCACCCCAGCTGAGGAGACCGCCTCCAAGTACAATAATCTGAGGGTTAAGCGACTGGAAGATATTATAGATACCAAGGCCTACATAATAGGCACTGTCGAGGATTATTGCTTTTGATAAAGGATCATTAACATTCAAGCCTTCCTTCAGGAATTTCCCGTCAACTTTTGAATAATCAAATTCATCCGGGAGGTTTAAAGTAGTTATTTCACCTGCTTCAATTTTTTTCCTGAAGATATGGGGCAGGGCCATCCCGCAGGCAACAGCCATGAGGCAGCCACGATTGCCACAGGTACATACCAGCTCACTCGAAGGTTCAACGATGGTATGGCCGAACTCTCCGGCTGTACCGGTATATCCCCTGTATAATTTGCCATCGATGATTATACCTGCACCGATTCCCGTACTTATAGTTAGGAATACCATGTTTTCACAACCCCGGCCTGCTCCAAATTTATATTCTCCGTATGCCTGGGCATTTGCATCGTTATCGAGAATTACAGGTATTTTAAAATGGGTTTGCACGGCATTTCGTAATGGATAATTCTTGAATCCCTTAAGGTTAGAGGTGGTGATGATAACACCATCACGGAACCTTATATGGCCTGCGCTGCCGACACCTATTCCTGTAAGATCATTCTCTTTCAAGCTGTTTTTTTCAAGAAGCCGGTTGACATTCCCTGCAATCTGTTCTACCAGCTGTTCTTCATTCTTTTCTACATGATCGTAGTCAACAATTTTATCAATAAATGAGCCATCATGTTTTAACAGTGCGGTGGAAAGCTTTGTTCCTCCGATATCAACTCCGCATAGAATTTTATTTGTCATTTTTAGAGTGATTGTTCAGTTCGTGCTATTATGTCATCCTGGGTATCAGGTGACAAGGTAGTAAAAAAGGCGCAGTAACCGGCAACCCTTACTATCAGATCACGGTATTTTTCAGGTTCTTTTTTTGCAGCCAGAAGAGTCTCGCGGGATACAATATTATACTGAACATGCCAGCCCTTAAGGTCAGCAAAAAAGGTCCTGAGTATCGAAACCAGCTTAAGCTTGTCAGAATCATTCCGGATTGTTGCCGGAGATAGTTTCTGGTTTAGCAAAACACCTCCCATGATCTTATCCGTTGGCAGCTTGGAAACGGATTTAAAGACTGCAGTAGGACCAAGTATATCTGTACCCGAACTGGGTGAGCTTCCCTCGGCAACCGGCGCCCATGCCTTTCTTCCATCAGGTGTTGCAGGTACCACAGCCCCGTTCGGCACATTTGCCGATATGCTTGATGTACCTGCATAATACCTGCACCCAATTGGCCCCCTGTTATATCTTGTAGTATGATATTTCTCCAGTTCCCGGATGAATTCCATATATGCATCTTTCAGTAGCAGGTCAACATAATCGTCATCATTGCCATATTTCGGTGCGTAGTTAAGCAGCAACTGCCTTATCTTTTCACCCTCTTCACCCTCAAAATCATTTTCAATGGCTTCAATGAGCTGCTGTTTTGTTATTCGCTTTTCTTCGAAGACAAGCTTTTTGATGGCTGCCATTGAATTTCCCAGGTTGGCAATACCTACCTGCAGACCGGAGATGAAGTCATATTTTGAACCACCCTCTTTTATAGTCTTCCCGCGGGCTATACAGTCATCAACAAAAGCAGAACAGAGTATGTCAGGTACCAGTTCCTCAAGGGCAGTGTCAACAGCGGTGTCTACTTCAACTGTTTTTGAAGCATAGTATCTTATCTGTTCCTGCCATGCCGTGAAGAGATCACCGAATGATTTGAAATCTGTGAAGTTACCTGTTCCCTTATGGAATGTTTTCCCTGAATATTTATCGAGCCCGTCATAAAGAGATGCCAGGAATACACGCATAAGGTTCAGGAAACTCATTCCGGTGCAACGGTATCCCCATTTACCCGGTACGGCAATTTCAATACAGCCGATAGCCGAATAATTGTAAGCATCCTCTTTTTCCACCCCCAGTTTTATGAGTTCGGGAATTACTATTTCATCATTATTAAAGGCAGGCATTCCGAACCCATTCCCGATGACCCTGATACAATCCATCATAAAACTGTCGCTTATATTCTTATGGAATCTGACAGAGAGGTTGGGCTGAGTAAGCCTCATTTTACCTACCGACTCAAGTATCAGGAAGCTTAGCTCATTCACTGCATCTGATCCGTCAGGATGCTGGCCGCCTATTGTAACATTCTGGTAAAGAGGCCCTCCCGCTGAGAAACGTGTATGTGACCATGGTCGTATCTTGTTTATAGACAGTAGTTTGATCCAGGTATTTTCGAGCAGTTCTGATGCAAACTCCCTGCTAATCCTTCCTGCTTCAAGATCCTTTTTATAAAATGGATAAAGGTATTGATCCATCCTGCCGAGGGAAACAGAATGCCCGTTACTTTCAATCTGCAGTACCATCTGAACAAAAAACACAAGCTGTAGTGCCTGGTAGAAATTTTCAGGGGGTCTGCCTGATATATGTTCACAATTATTTCCAATTACCTCAAGTTCATGCAGGCGCTGTTGATTCCTCTCATTACTGCTCATATCAAGGGCAAGGTTTGCATAGCGTCGGATAAAAAATTGAAAAGCCTTTATACTTGTTACCAGAGCCCTGTAAAAATTATCCTGTCGTATGGTTTCAGGATTCTCTTTTTTCAGTTTGCGATGATATCTTTTTATCTCTTGCAGATAACCTTCCAGTCCGGAGGAGAGGATTTTGAAGAAATTAACTGCTATATGGGCATCTCCCGATGTGAGGTTACCTGTTGCTTTTATGATAGCTGTATCCTGGAGATCACGCAACTCCTGTGTCATAAGGGCTATGCCCCTGTTATAAAGCACCTTACCTTTCCACCATGAAGCTATCTCCACAAGATCCTTCTTGTGTTGTTCTGTTATAAAGAATGCGTCACCCGGACGTTTATCCAGCTCATCCATCTCTTCCGGAAGCCAGTTTACAGCATATTCCGGGAAGATGGGTGCAGCACGGAGCCTGGACGACTGGTTGCCTGCAATGAGCTCTCCATCCTCAATGAAGAGTGTCATGTTTTTCAGGGTCTTCTCCAGTGCACAGGCCCGCCTGATAATAACAGGTTCATTCTCATGCTCACGGTATGCTTCAGTATAGAATTTTGCCCTTTCAGTACATATAGAAGGTTTTGTTCCGATAACCTTTTCACGGAGGTGTATTATTCTTTCTGAAATACCGTTTTTTGTTTCCGCCTGTAACATATTAACCTCCTGTTCTAGTTGCAAATCCTTTCGAATGTGCATATTTAACATACCCTGTCAGTTCATCAGATTGTACCGACGGATAATTACCAAAAGCATAGTCCATTCCAAGCATCCTGTATTTTTCAGTCCCCAGAGTGTGATATGGTATAAAATGTATTTCCCTGATATTTTGCAATGAAGTTATATAATCAATAATATCTTTCATTTCGCCTTCTGTATGGTTAAACCCTGGTATAACAGGGATTCGGATAATAATATTTTCATCTTTGGATGAGAGCCTGTCAAGATTTCTGAAGACTACATACGGATCACCTCCTGTATATTGTCGGAACAGGTCACGGTTTGTATGTTTCAGATCAACAAGGTATGTAGAGACAAATCCCAGTGTTCTTTCCACATTTTCCCATGGAATATACAGGGATGTTTCAATCGCCGTATCAATGTTTCTTTTTTTGAGTTGCTGAAGGAGTTCATCCAGGTCACCTCCCTCTGATAAAGGTTCTCCACCAGATAGTGTTACCCCTCCATCACTTCTGTGGTAAAATGGAACATCCTTTTCTATTTCATCCAGCAGTTCCCCAACGCTCTTTTTCTCACCTGTTACAGTGATGGCTTTTGAGATGCAGATGTCCCTCAGCTTTTCAGGATTACTGATAAGGGAACGGTTTATAATGGTACGGTTACTGCTTTTTTTAATGGCAGCAGGATCTGCTTTAAGGCAATCTCCAAAGTTCCTGCATAGCCTGTCATCGAACATTATTTGAGGCTCAAATGATTGGCTTTCAGGATTACTGCACCATGCGCACCGGAGGGGACATCCCTTGTAAAATATCATGGTCCTGATCCCTTCACCATCATGTATCGTAAATCGCTGGATGTTGAATATCATAATGCAAAGATGGTAAATATTCATATAAAAGTCAAATGTATTTCATATGAAAATGATTAATATTTCGAAAGAAGCTTGCAGTCCCGGAAAATTCAATAGGACCGTATGGTCCTGATGGTTGTCAATTCAAATATAAATGCACTGTAATTTGATTACAGCTTAACTTTTTATAAATTTGTTGAATATATTAATATTTAATCCTGATCAACTATGAAAAAAAGAAATCTATTTACTGTTGTTATTTTATTGTTTTTTTCAGGTCTGCTGATGACCTCACTGAATTCCTGCAAGACCAATAAGAATATTGGTTTGCAGTTATATTCGATACGTGATTCAATATCCAGCGATGTTCCCGGTTCAATTGAAAAGGTAGGAAAGATGGGATACACATTTGTAGAAGCTGCCGGGTATGGCAATGGCAAGTTCTATAATATGGAACCGGCTGATTTTAAGGCACTATGCGAAGAGAACGGACTCGGTTTTCTGAGTTCACATACGGGAATGCCTCTTCCTGATTCAGCTAACCGGGATAAGGCTATGGAATGGTGGGATGCATGTATTGATGCCCATGCGGCTGCTGGTGTAAAATACATCGTCCAGCCTTTCATGGGCGATGAGGCTTACCGCACTCTTGATACGTTAAAACTCTATTGCGATTATTTCAATACTGTTGGCGAAAAGTGTAATGCCAAAGGGATTCGCTTTGGATATCATAACCACGATGCGGAGTTTTCAACAGAACTTGACGGGCAGATAATATATGACTTTATGATGAAAAACACCGACCCCAGGAAGGTAATGTTCCAACTCGACATTTATTGGTGTGTGGAAGGTGGTGGAAGCCCTGTAGAATATTTCAATGCTTACCCTGGGAGATTCGAATCGTGGCACATAAAGGACAAGGAAGAGGTTGGAGCCAGTGGCATGATAGATTTCGAGAAGATATGGGCTGCTGCTGAGGTCTCAGGAATGAAGTATGGTGTAGTGGAGGTTGAAGAATATAACTATGACGAATTTACAAGCTGTAAAATGAGCTATGATTTCCTGAACGAGGCTAAATATGTGGTGATGCCTAAGTAATTTCTTACTATAAAACCAGAAAATGAAATATACAGGGAAGATTACATAATCAAATGATCTTCCCTGTTCTTTACAATGAAATCAAATGTAATGAAATATATAAGCCTGATACTTTTTTGTTGTACTTTTTTGCTGCATGGATGTAGCAGCAATTACTATGCAATGGATGACTTTCAGTCGGTAACTAAGATTGACTCACATGTGCATATCGGTGCTGATGACGGAGTATTTGAAGAACAGGCAGCTGATGATAATTTCCTGCTTGTCACTCTGAATGTCGACCATGGTGATTCGGCAAATCTCCGGAGGCAGTTTAGTCTGGCTTCTCTTTCGGCTCAAAAGTATCCCGGCAGGGTTTTCTTTGGCCCCGCATTTCTTTTTGATACAACAGGGTGGGGAAAGGATGAATGGAGTAAAAAGGTCATATCTCAACTTGATAAGGATATCTCAACACCTGGCGTAATTACTGTGAAAATATGGAAGAATATCGGTATGACTCTCCGCGACAGGGAAGGGAATTTTATTATGGTCGATGATCAGGGCATTAAACCGGTAATCGAATTTATCAAGGGTAAAGGACTTCCAATTACAGGGCACCTTGGAGAGCCAAAAAACTGCTGGCTGCCACTTAATGAGATGACTGTCAGCAGCGACAGCAGCTATTTTGCTGAACATCCTCAGTATCATATGTTCCTGCATCCGGAATATCCTTCTTATGAAGACCAGATAAGGGCACGTGACAATATGCTGGAGGCAAATCCCGGCCTGACCTTTATAGGTTGTCATCTTGGAAGCCTGGAATGGAATGTAGATTCCCTGACTGACAGACTTGATAAATATCCCAACATGGCAGTCGATATGTCGGCAAGAATCTGTCACCTTCAATACCAGTCATCAGAGAACAGAGAAAGAGTACGTGATTTTTGCATTAAATACCAGGACAGGCTCCTGTACGGAACAGATCTGGGATATTCAGGCAGCAGGGATACTGAAGCAAGCAGAAGATATATCCATGAAACATGGCTTGATGACTGGAAATATTTTGTTACTGACGAAGAAATGACTTCTGATTTATTTAAAGAAAAATTCAAAGGATTGAAATTGCCAAAAGATGTTATAGATAAGATCTATTATGAAAATGCAGTTAAATGGTATCAACTGTCTGTAAACTAGTTGATACCTGGATAATATTATTAAATAATTAATAATCAGTTAATTAATATTTTATGAAAAGCAATTCAAATTCACGCCGCAGTTTTATTAAAAAGGCTGCCTTCGGAAGCCTGGCAGCTGTTAGTATTCCATCAATATTATCATCATGTGCATCAGAAATTAATGGTCCCAAAATTGATATGCTTGCAGATTTTAAAATTCTCTTCCAGGGTGATTCCATAACCGACTCGGGAAGAAACAAGGAGATCGATGGTTTTAACAATGCATGGGTTCTTGGGAACGGGTATCCCTACCTTGCTGCAGCAAAAATGCTTCACGACTATGCCGGTTTGAACCTGAGTATTTATAACAAAGGTATTTCAGGTAACAAAGTGTTTCAGCTTGCAGAGCGTTGGGATAAGGATTGCCTTGAGATCAAACCTGATATATTAAGCATACTTATCGGTGTCAACGATATATGGCATAAGCTGGATGGAAATTATGACGGCACGGTGGATGTATATAAAAAAGATTTTGTTGCACTTCTTGAAAGGACAAAAAAGGCTCTCCCTGATGTAAAACTGATAATATGTGAACCCTTCGCGGTAAAAGGAGTAAGAGCAGTTGATGACAGGTGGTACCCGGAATTTTACGATTACCAGAGTGCAGCCAGGGAAATTGCATCACAGTTTGATGCTATTTTCATTCCATATCAAAGTATATATGATGAGGCACAGAAACATGCTCCCGGCTCATACTGGACCTTTGATGGAGTCCATCCTTCATTAGCCGGAGCACAGCTTATGGCTGAAGCCTGGCTGTCGGTTGTGGGACAGTAATAATAACATCTCCAATTTTAAATCCCCCCTGCCATCTTATCATGAGGAGTATTTAAATACCTGGTGAAAATACTTTACTGATTAGATATTTTATTGTTTCAACGCTGCCTTAGTGAATATATACTCAGGTATATCCTGATCGAACTTTATACTTGTTATTTTAAACTCCGTACCGTCGCCCTGCTTTAACATATCTTTATAGACGATTGTTTTCGGGAACCACCTTCCTTCTACTCTTGTCACATCGCTGAGGGTTGACCGTTTAAGCAGTTGGCCGCTTTTTGCATACAGTTCTTCTTTAAGGGGTATGTACCTGTCTTTATCGATCCACTGTTTTCGTCTCGCATAAGCCACATCTTCCACTTTTGCTGTCAGTTCAAGTACCCACACAGGTCTTCCGTCAAGCTCTTCGCTGCCGGCTACCTCTGCATCATAAACATCGGTCAGTTTCCTGTCTTCCATCATATCTTCATATGATAAGTCGGAGCCCATAACCGATTGGCGGAGCATATGACCGGAAATTTGTATGGTCCTGTCAGTTGAAGGAGAATAGATCCAGAGCTGATCTTCAAGTTTTAACATTTTCGTTCCCTGTTCACGTGCAGGGGAGAGGTATTCAGTAAATGATTTTGTATCTCCCACCGAATATGACCGTGATGTTATAGTCCTTCTGGTTCGTTGGCCATGAATCGTCATGGATGATTCGAATATCCTGTTTTCCGACGACATATTGCGATCCACTTTATCAATTATTTCCTCGGCCGTCTGTGCTGAAACACTAATTGATAGAAGTATTATTGGTATTAAAAGTATTTTCTTCATTATAATTATTTTAAAAATTAAGCTTCCAGCTCTTTAAAGAGCTGTGCTGTTTCTCTTTTATAAATTCCCACTCCCGACAACATAGTACCGGCTAATGTAGAGAGTACCCCCGGAATAAAACCTATGTAAAAGTCGGCAGGAGTGATCCTTGATTTTATTACATCGGGCATCATGACAGCAGCCGTGGCATTTTTTGTAAACTCACTTATATCGAGACCATAGGTTTGCATAAGCCACGATAATCCCAGTCCTATTGCAGTTCCAAGAATCGTGCCGGCCACACCGATCAATATGGATTCACTTATCATTGTACGGTATATATGGCCTTTTTCCTCACCAATGGCCAGTCTTATTCCAATTTCTCCATAGCGTCTTAAGCCACCAAGCAGACCGGCATTCCAGAGCACCAGTGACATTGCTATCATAAATACTATTATTATAATACTACCCATACTGTCTGTGAGGTCTACAAACAGGCTCATTCCCTGCTGGTCTCTCAGACGTAACATAACAGGATCATATTCACCTTCATCCCCGGCATACATTTCATTGAACTTTGCCAGCACGGGAGCTGCTGTCTCATCATCATAATAATTGTTTTTAAAGAATCCAAGGATCTCCCCGGCAGCATCATTCATGTCAAGGGCAAGCTGTACATCTTTAATATCAGCAATTATTGTTCCCCTGTCCAGACCTGAGTTTCCAAATCGCAGGGTTCCTGTAAGCCGGAAATTGTGTATTGCCATACCTCCATTCATTGTGGAGCCTATAAATGTTACTTCCTCCCCCGGATTTACCTTTAGTTTTTGAGAGAAGTCCTCACTAAGCATAATCTCTCCGGGTGCTGACGGAACAATACCTCTTACCAGCGATTTTTCAAGATTCAGACGTTCTACCTCATCTGAACCAGGTGAAAGTAGGTCGAGACCAATACCCATACCGGGTCCCTGGCTTCTTGTTTCACCATTTTCATCCGGAACATCTATTAAACCACCGAATTTTATGCGGGCAACCCATTTCACGTCAGGAAAGGTTGCCTCGAGGTCCTTCTTAAAAGTACTTACATTCATCATAGCCAGGTCGTTGGGTACCTGATCTATATTATCTGCATAAGCCTTAGTCATCACTTTAACATGACCAGTTGTTAATTTTGCTGTTTTTTCGATCATATCAACCATGAGTCCGTTTATATACCCATGTCCAAAAACAGCAAGCATAACACCTATTGTTACAACAATTATTGGAATAAGGCTTCTGCTTTTATCCCGTAAAAGTCCTTTTATTAAAAATTTTATCATTGTAATTTCCCCCTTAAAGCTTCTGTTGGATTCATTTTTGCAATTTTCCTTGATGGCCAGTAACTGACTATAGTTGTGGCCAGTAAAACCAGCAGTGTGGTTCCGATAACCAATGCTCCGCTGTAAACAGGGTACATAGTATCAGCGATGGCAAAACCATAATCTGATGATGACACACCCAATGTAATTCCCTTATTAGCAAACCATATAAGGATAGGAATACCGTATATAGCACCTACAATGGCAGCAAGTATTGCATGCATTGCACCCTCAACGGTGAAAAGTCCAACAACCTCACGCTGCGTATATCCGAGGGCGACATAGGTTCCGATTTCCTTCTGCCTGCGGAAAATAGATAGTACCTGTGTGTCGAAAATGGCAAGAAGCGCAAGTATAAGCAGAATGCCATAGAATATAGACTGTCCGACCGACTTGGTTTTGATCATCTCCTCCATATCACTGACTAGCGACTTAAATGTCATCAGCTTCCAGTTTTCAACATCTTTTCTCTCTTCATCCTTATCGCCGAATGTCAGAATAGTTGCTTCATCTGGCATAAGTAACATTGATTGAAGCTGTTCAAGAGGAATCCATACCTGGGCCACATCAACAGTTGGGACATTGGTGGTAAAAATATCGGTTATATATATATCTGTAGCATCAAAAGTACCATTTTTATCACGCCATCTGATAGTAACATAGTCGCCCAGTCCCAATTTATTCGTTCTCGCCATATTTGAACCGATAATTGCAGGAACTGCTTCAACCAGTGTATCCAGCTTGTGTGCAGGTATCTCCAACAGGGTTTGGTCGGGATTTATTCCTTTGATCAGGATCGATTGCATCCGCCCTTCATTAAAGAGGGTTCCCTGGGTTATCAGTACAGGTACCATGTTACCGGCATTAATTTCGGTCTGAAATTCAGCAGGTATGGTTCCATGTGCATCAGTCAGGGTAAATGCATCATAAGGATCATAGTCTACGTTCCAGTACTGTCCTCTTCCAATCTCCCAATCGGTCATATCATTTTTTGCCTGGCGGTCCCATCCTACAAGGATCCCCCTGGCAGCAATGATTATAACGAAGGAGAATGACAATACAATCACATTGAGCCAGGTACGTAAACCTGCACCAATGAGATTCTTAAATGCCAGTTTTATCGCTAGTTTCATGATATTACGCTTTAAAGTGTTACATCATTATCCACTTTCCCGTCTTTCAGGAATATCTTTCTTTTCAGATACCCGATAACCTTCTCATCGTGTGTGGCAAAAAGAAATGTTGTTTTCAGTTCCTCGTTTAGTTTTGCCATTGTTTGCAAAATGTTATGAGAATTTGCAGCATCAAGGTTTGCAGTAGGTTCATCAGCCACTACAAGTGCCGGGGTTTTTACCATGGCACGTGCAATGGCAACTCTCTGACATTCTCCACCCGAGAGCTGAGGCGGCTTTTGCTTTACCTTATCGAGAAGTCCTACCCACTCCAGGGCATCCATTACCATCTTTTTTCGGT
This sequence comes from uncultured Rikenellaceae bacterium, assembly GCA_964507015.1. Taxonomy (GTDB): domain Bacteria; phylum Bacteroidota; class Bacteroidia; order Bacteroidales; family VadinHA17; genus LD21. The sequence continues at coordinate 40,390 of CAZDOM010000012.1, forward strand.
CATTTGTTGGTATTTTGAGCAGTAACAGCGGGAACTCCACATTTTCATAAACAGTGTGAACAGCCAGCAGGTTGTAGCTCTGGAAAATAAATCCGATCTTCTCTTTACGGAGTTTAGCTGCCCCTTTTGCGGTTAAGGTACCAATGGACTGGTCAAGTACAATTACTTCCCCCTCGGTTGGCGTATCAAGTGACCCTACTATATTCAACAGTGTCGTTTTCCCTGATCCGCTCGGCCCTATCAGTCCGGCAAATTCACCTTTGCCCAGACTAATATCTATACCTTTCAGGGCAGTAAACTCACTCTTGCCCATGGGGAACCGTTTTGTGAGATTGTGCGTTTTGATAATCAAATTGTCTTCCATCATTTCTTGATTTTTATCGTGTGATTCATAATATCTTGTATTTATATTTTTAATGGTTAAAAACAAACATTAATTGTATTCCACTTCCTGCATATAAGATCTCATCAGGACGCTGTGTAGGTATGTTATATTCTTTCGGGTTGATATATCCCATTACATAAATAGTGAATTTATTGAATTGTCTCTGCCAGTTCATGAAATTATACATTCTTTTATTGGTCCAGTCGTAGTATATTATTGCACTTAAATTATCAAACATGCCAATAGGATAGGACATGTTAAGTAACGAAAAATTAACTGAATTCTTAAACTCAAACGGATTTTCATCGAAAGATGCCAGAAGTTGCTCGTAAGCAATTGTCAGTCCATTTCCGATCCCGAATGTATAGTCAATACCCAGGTTTATTATTTCCTGGTTTGTAAATATTCCCAGCTCCTCACTGTATTTCGACCAGGAGGCTTCAACCCAGCAGCCCACAACCACATCAAACTTGGCGTCAAATCCAAAACGGTTTTCAGGTACTTTACCAATAAGGGTAGTTGAATCTGACAGGCTGCTGCAATCAGCAGTTCTGTGGTGAAAAGAGAATCCGGCTTCACCTTTTGGTAGCGGAGCCTGAAAACGACCCCCGAATTCCGGGATCTTGTTCTCTGTATGGAATGATTCCCATCCTTTCAGGTTATCATTACCATACAGACCCCAAAGCCATATATTGGCATTATTCAGGAAATAATACCGGGCAAGCACACCCCATACACCGTCGGTCAGTTTCAGGGGATCACGCGGGTCTATCCGGTCGAACCACATAAGAGGTCTTAAAATGGAAGCGGAACCAAAATTGATTTTTTGCAGTCCGGCACGAAGCTCAAATTGTGGTGCTGAGTAACGTAACCAGAACCGGTAAGGTTTTATATCACCGTTAAAACCGGTTGAATCAAAAGGGCGTATACCCATATTACCATACAGGTTTGCTGATGCTTCTAAATCGATCATCCTCCTGTCTCTTAGTCTGTGCTCATAATTAACCTGTGGGATATAGCGGCCTCCGCTCCACCAGGGCAGATTGTTTTTGGGATTGAAATGTATATATGCAGATAATTGTCCCTTTAAAGAAATATGATCATTTGCAAGTCCAACAGTATCCTGGCTGCTGGTCTTACTGAAAATCAGGCACAATGAAGTCAGCAATATAAAAATTCGGTTATTCATCCGGCATATCTTTGTAAGGCAAAATACCATACAGGAAAAACTTATTGATTTCCACTATTAATTCCTGCATCGAATCATATTTTGATATCAGAGTCTCATCATTGACAAAATCGAAGAACTTATTGATAATGTATAAGATGAAGTCAATCTTAATATCTTTTCGCAACCACCCTTTAGCCTGTGCTTCACTATAATAGCGGATCACCCTGTCGATTGCATCATTAGCTTTTTCTTCCCAGAATTTGTGTACTTCCGAATCAGCATCACCATATACATCTTTCACAAATTCCTCGCTGATATCTTTTGTTCCTTCAAGTTTCATCCTGACCTGAAGTTTCATCTTTTCTGCAAAAGAGATATCTGAAAGCATCATTTCATTGAACTTGATCATGCCCTCGTCAAAAATATTGCTGATAATCTGCTTCGCCAGTTCCGTTTTGTTTGGAAAGTATTTGTAGAATGTCATTTTGCTCACATTCGCTGTAACACAGATCTCTTCAACCGTCACACGTTTTAATCCATGTTTCCAGAACAGATCTTTTGCTGCTTTGATAATATCATAATATTTTTTACCTGTCTTTACCATAAGGAATAATAATTATGAATTTATTACAAATATACGAAATAAATATAAATAACAATAGATCGTATATTTATTTTAAATCTTTGGATTGTAGTATAAGAGAATAAGATTCTTCGCTGGCGCTCAGAATGACAGGTGAATCCAGGGAATTGGAGAGATGACAGTGTCATCCCGAACGAAGCGAGGGATCTCTAAATTCAAAACCAATCAATAATATGTATATTTATAAAAAAACATTTACATTTATAATACATAAAATGGCTATAATTTTAAACTTATCATACAATGACTAAACGAAGAGAATTCATTAAACAAAGTGTTATGGGAACTGCAGGAATAGCAATTGGTGGAACGGCATTCAGTGCCAGGTCCTACCGGTCAATAAAAGGCGCCAATGACCGTCTCAATGTAGCTGTAATAGGAATTCGCGGACAGGGGGGTACTCATCTCAGCAACTTCGCAAGGCTGAAAGACAGCAGGAATGTAAGTATCAAAGCTGTCTGCGATGCAGATGAACAGTTTTTTGCCGATCGTGTTAAGGAGGTGGCTGACAGGACGGGAGAGACCCCGGCAACCTACTGGGATATGCGCAAGATATTTGATGATAAAGATATTGATGCTGTATCATTTGCAACTCCCAACCACTGGCATGCACTAGGTACTATCTGGGCCTGTCAGGCAGGGAAACATGTGTATATCGAAAAACCCTGCTGTCACAATGTTTTTGAAGGCCGCAAGATGGTTGAGGCCTCAAGGAAATACAATGTACGTGTTCAGACAGGATTTCAGAACCGATCAATAGAGGGTGTGATGGAAGCAATCAAATTTCTCCACGATGGTGGTATAGGTGATGTGTTCATGGCTAAAGGATTAT
>CAZDOM010000013.1:0-42973 GCA_964507015.1 uncultured Rikenellaceae bacterium
ATCGACGATGTTCAGTGGTATAACAAGGTTGGCGACATAGCCTACATAGACAAGGTTTATATGACCGGTCCTCCACTGGCAGTGGAAAAAAATTCTACAGGTCAGGGTGCCGGAAATCCTGTAAAACTCTGGTCATATATCTTTATTCCGAAAGATGCTGATCTCTCAAAGAAATACCCGCTTCTGGTATTTCCTCATGGCGGTGTACATGCAAACTTTGATACCTATTATACCCATATAGTAAGGGAGATCGTATCACAGGGTTATATTGTCGTAGCTGCCGAATACCGGGGGTCAACAGGTTATGGAGCATCTATGTATTACAAGATCGACTATGGAGGTCTTGAAGTGCAGGATGTTGATGCCAGCCGCCAGTATATGATTGATAATTATTCAATTGTGGATAAAGAAAAGGTGGGTATAATAGGATGGAGTCATGGTGGATTAATCGCCCTGTTCAATATCTTTGAATACCCGGAAAACTATAAGGTGGCTTTCACCGGTGTGCCGGTCAGCGACCTCATAGCACGTATGGGATATAAGGATCAGGAGTACCGCGATCTATATTCAGAACAGGCAGCCATAGGGAAACCTGCCGATGAAAATGTTGCCGAATACAGGAAAAGATCCCCTGCCTGGCAGACAGCAAAATATCGCAACACTCCCCTTCTTATACATACCAACACAATTGATGAAGATGTCAATGTACTGGAAGTCGAACACCTTATAAAATCACTTAAGGCTGATGGGAAAAGCGGTTTTACATACGAAATATTTGAAAATATGCCCGGCGGCCATTCATTTGACAGGCTGGATAATATGGCAGCAAAGGAAATAAGATTGAAGATCTATAATCATCTTAATAAATACCTGAATCCGCCGAAACCATTCAAATCAGTGAAGGATCTGCAAAAGGCGGGATATGGATTTAATTAAAGGCATTAGGGCGTAAAAATACATAAACCGTAGAATACTGTTTTGAAGTAAACTGGTGGGTTATATTTAAATGCCAAAGGATAAACTATACGGAAAGACACTGAATGAGCTGATTGCCGTCACCAGGCGGGTCGGGATGCCGGGCTATGCCGCAAAACAGATCGCCGACTGGCTCTATAAAAAGGAGATCACCTCGATTGATGGGATGACCAATCTTTCGAAGAGGATGAGGGAGCTTCTTTCAGTTGATTATGAAATCGGTCTGACTGACCCGGTTAGTGCAACAGAAAGCAGGGATGGCACCAGGAAATACCTTTATAATGTATTGAATGATAAATATATAGAAACTGCAATTATCCCTGACAAAGAGAGGACAACCATATGTGTTTCATCTCAGGCAGGATGCAAAATGGGCTGTCTCTTCTGCATGACAGGTAAACAGGGTTTCCAGGGAAACCTCTCTTCAAACGAAATATTGAACCAGTTCAGAAGTCTGCCTGAATTCAGCAAGATTACAAATATGGTCTATATGGGTATGGGTGAACCGCTTGACAACATCACCGAAGTCCTTAAAAGCCTTGAAATAATGACAAGTGAATGGGGCTATGGATGGAGTCCTACCCGTATTACAGTCAGTACTGTGGGACTAAAGGGGACAATTAAGGAGTTTCTTGAAAAAAGCCGGTGCCACCTCGCTATAAGCCTGCACTCTCCTTTTGATGAGGAGAGAAGAAAACTGATGCCGATACAACATACTAATTCCATAAAAGAGGTTCTTGATATTATCAGGGACTTCGATTTCAACAGCCAGCGACGGGTCTCATTTGAATATATCCTCTTTAAGGGCATGAACGATACAACAGCACACATTAAGGAACTTTCCAGGATACTGAATGGTATTAAATGCAGAATCAATATCATCCGTTTTCATAAAATCCCGGGATCAGAATATCATAGTCCCGATCTTGAAAACATTATTGAATTCAGGGAAGCATTAAATGCAAAAGGAATTCTGACAACCATCAGAGCATCAAGAGGAGAGGATATTAATGCAGCATGCGGATTGTTATCCACAATGGAACAAAACAAAGGGAAGAAATCATGAGGAAGAAGATCCTTGTATTGCTGCTCCTATCGATTTCGGTGTTAGCATATCCCCAGGAAAAAGCATTTTCGGACCTGCTGAATGATTCAGTAATGCAGAATGCTGCTATATCTTTCTATATTTCTGATACCGACAGTAACAAAGTGATCTATGAATTCAATTCCCGGCAAAGCCTTACTCCTGCTTCAATAATGAAACTGGTCACAACAGCTGCAGCCTTGGAGCTATTGGGACCGGATCATAAATTCAGAACAGGAATAGGATACACAGGTAAATTAAATAAGAGAACAGGAAGTCTTAATGGGGATATTGTGATTAAAGGAGGAGGGGATCCTGTTCTCGGGTCAAAAGAATTTGCAGAACACTATGCCTATTTCACTGAAAAATGGATAAACGAGATAAAAAACACCGGAATCAGGAAGATAGAAGGAAGGATAATAACGGATGATTCATATTATGACTACCAGCCTGTACCTGCTAAATGGCAATGGGAGGACATTGGTAACTATTATGGTGCAGGGGTTTATGGGCTAACTGTTTTTGATAATTACTATGATATCCATTTCAGGACATCACAGGACAGTACAGATTATATAATTACCGGTATTTATCCTGAAGAGTGCCGAACAGACCTTGAATACAGGCTAACTGTATACGGTAATGAAGATGAGGGTTATGTTTTTTCAGCTCCATACTGTAATAGCGGATGGATTGAAGGCTCCATTCCTTCCAACCATGATGATTTTATTCTTAAAGCATCTATTCCTGATCCTCCCCTGCTGATAGCAAGGATTATTGATAATAAGCTCAGACAGGCAGGTGTTAAAATAAAACAGGATCCTTCAACCTTCAGAATAGAAAACTCTGTAAATGAACCTGTTCACCAGATAACCTTCATTGATTCACCTCCCCTCAAAGATATTATTGAAGTACTGAATCATGAGAGTGTGAATCTCTATGCCGAGCACATCTTGAAAGAGCTGGGGAAGGTTTTTTATAAAAGCGGAACTGCTTCCGCAGGCAAAGTTACTATCCTGGATTTTTTAGACAGTGCCGGGATAATGCATGGGGGTATGTTCATTGAAGATGGTAGCGGGCTAAGCCGATCAAATGCAATCAATGCATCGGGAATGGTTGATCTGTTGATATTTATGAAGAGAAATGGAAAATACTTTAATGATTTCACATATTCAATACCCGGACCAGGAGAGGGTACACTTAAAAACTACTTTAAGGATGACATTTTTGAAACCAGACTCATTGCAAAAAGTGGTTCTATGACAAGAGTAAGAAGTTATACCGGGTACCTTCAAACCTTATCTGGCAGGGAGCTGGCTTTCTGTATTATTGTTAATAATTTCACAGGTCCGTCATCAAAAATTGTTGATCATATAGAGAAAATCCTTAAAGAGGTTATATTGACAAAATAGAATATGAATAATAGAGTAGCCGTAAGAATATGCAGGGAATATGATATTGAGATGATCATAAAATATATATCAGAAATATATAAGATCTGTGAGGGACCTGATGTGTCAGGAAAAAGGATTCTGGTAAAACCAAATATACTTACAGATACTGATCCGGAAAAATGTGTAAGTACACATCCGGTTGTTGTGGAAGCAGTTATTCTTTTTCTTATATCGCAGGGGGCAAAAGTATATGTAGGAGATTCTCCATCAATTCATTTCAGGGGTTTCAAACCTGTAAAATCAGGTATATATCAGGTTTGTGAAAGAACAGGTTCCACATGGGTTGATTTCACAAGGAACCCGTCTGAAAGAAAAATGCCGGGGGGAGAAAAAATAAAAATCGCATCGATAGCTAATGAGGTAGATCTCATCATCTCTCTCCCTAAATTCAAAAATCATGAACTTGTTTATTTTACGGGAGCTATAAAAAATACACTTGGTCTTGTACCGGGCTTCACCAAAGCAAAACAACATGCTCTCCATCAGAACAGAATAAATTTTTCGCGTTTTTTAGTAGATTTGAATAAGACCATAATGCCTCATTTTTTCATTATGGATGGCATAACTGGAATGGAAGGTCCCGGTCCGGGACAGGGAACACCTGTAAAAATGGGAATACTAATTGGATCTTCGAATCCTGTTGCACTTGATGTTATAGCCACAAGTGCAGCCGGCTATGATCCGATGGATATTCCAACTACCTCTGTTTCAATAGAGAGACAATTATGGCTGAATAATATTAATGATATTGTATATAATGGTCCTGTTTTAGCCGAAATTACAAGGAAAGAATTCAGGAGAATTCCTGTTATGCGTGATGGTAATATATCTTATAAATTTCTGTCAAACAGGTTAAAAATACTGAGGAAGCTTGAAAGAAGGCCTGTTTTTGTACGCAAAAACTGCACGGGATGCCTGGAATGTATTAAGATATGCCCTGTAAATGCCTTAGTAATGCATCCTGTTAAGACTAATCATGTTGTACTTACTGACAGAAAATGTATAAGATGTTTTTGCTGCAGTGAAGTATGTCAGAGTAATGCGGTTAAAATAAAGAGAAAGCTTTTTGGTGTATGATAATTTTCTTACTGTAAGAAGGTATTCTTAAGCATCAATTCTCGCATACTTGGCATGGGTTTCAATAAATTCCCTTCTTGGTGGTACTTCGTCACCCATGAGCATTGAAAAGATATGATCAGCCTCAGCAGCACTTTCTATAGTTACCTGCCTCAGAGTGCGGGTTTCCGGATTCATGGTAGTATCCCAAAGCTGTGTCGCATTCATTTCACCAAGACCTTTATATCTCTGAATTGAAACAGATGATTCTTTACCCTGTCCCATTTCCTTAATTGCCTCTGCTCTTTCCTCTTCCGACCAGCAATATCGTTCTGATTTCCCTTTTTTAACCAGGTAAAGGGGTGGTGTTGCTATAAAAAGATACCCATGACGTATCAGGTCCTGCATATACCTGAAAAAGAAAGTCATAATAAGGGTAGTAATATGTGATCCATCCACATCGGCATCAGTCATAATAATTATTTTATGATACCTCAAGCCTGAAATATCGAGTGCCTTACTATCTTCTTCGGTTCCTATTACTACACCGAGTGCCGTAAACATATTTTTGATCTCCTCGCTCTCATATATTTTGTGGTGCATTGCCTTTTCGACATTCAATATTTTTCCCCGGAGAGGTAATATAGCCTGGAATCGTCTGTCCCTGCCCTGTTTTGCTGTTCCTCCGGCAGAGTCACCCTCTACGAGATAAATCTCGCAATTAGCGGGATCCCTGTCGGCACAGTCAGCCAGCTTTCCGGGAAGTCCCGAACCTGAAAACTCATTTTTCCTCTGGACCAGTTCCCTGGCTTTTCTGGCAGCATGGCGGGCAGTGGCAGCCAGAATAACCTTTTGTACTATAATCTTTGCATCTTTCGGATTCTCTTCAAGATAATTAGTAAGCATAGTGCTTACTGCTATATCGACAGCACCCATTATTTCCGAGTTTCCCAGCTTTGTTTTTGTCTGTCCTTCAAACTGTGGTTCAGCAACCTTAACTGAGATAACAGCGGTAAGTCCTTCCCGGAAATCATCGCCATTAATATCAAACTTAAGCTTGGTTGTGGCTCCGGAATCTTCAGCATATTTTTTAAGTGTTCTCGTAAGTCCGCGTCTGAATCCTGCAAGATGGGTACCTCCCTCAATTGTGTTTATATTGTTAACATATGAGTGTACATTTTCAGAGAATGAATTATTATACTGAAGGGCTATTTCGACAGGTATATCTGTCTTATCAAATGAGATATTAACAGGTTTTTCAATTATTCTTTCTCTGGTAGCATCAAGATAATCAATAAATTCCACAAGACCCATCTCTGAGCGGAACTCTTCATACCGGGGTATACCACCATTCCCGTTTTCGACCATCTCTCTCATGTCTTTGATAGTCAATAATATCCCCTTGTTTAGAAAGGCCAGTTCCCTAAGCCTGGTTGCTAAAATCTCGAAATTGAATTCCGTAGTCTGGAATATTGTATTATCAGGTTTAAAAGTAATTATTGTTCCGGATTCCTTAGTATCTCCGACAGCTTTAACCTCTGTAACCGGTCTGCCCTTCTCATAATCCTGCCTGAAGATTTTTCCGTTTCGCATCACAACAGCAGAGAGATTTGCTGCAAGGGCATTCACACATGATACTCCTACCCCATGTAACCCACCCGAAACTTTATAAGATTCTTTATCAAATTTTCCTCCGGCATGTAATACGGTCATTACAACTTCAAGCGCTGATTTCTTTTCTTTTTCCATTATTCCGGTTGGAATACCGCGGCCATCATCAGTCACAGTAATAGATCCGTCCTCATTAATTACAACCTCTATTTTTGAGCAGTAACCGGCAAGAGCCTCATCAATTGAGTTGTCAATTACCTCATAAACAAGATGATGCAAGCCTTTTAATCCGATATCCCCAATATACATTGCAGGTCTTTTCCGAACAGCTTCAAGTCCTTCAAGCACCTGGATACTCTCTGCGGAGTAACCTTCCCGCAATTTTTTATCTTTTTCACTCATATTTAATTTCCTGTTTTAAGTTACACCATATACACCCGGAGAGAATTATTTTTTCTCTTTATCATCCGATTATAAAAATGCTTTCCAGGGAAATATCTTTATTATACTCCAGCACTTAAAAATCACCTCTCTTCACGTGTCGTAAATAACTGATCCCATGTAATTTAATTAACCTTGCAAATATAGTGATTTTAAACTGTCTTTATGTTTAAATTTTGTTAAAATTATGCACAATTTCGTTTAGAAATTAACAGGGGAAGAATGGTATAATGGTGTAATGGTAAAACCAGATATACATAAATATCTTCTATGTGTTTTAAAAGGTTACAGACTATATGTGAATCCGATCAATCCCATAAATCTCTGGGATGGATAATAGGCCCACTCGTAATAACGATAGAATGAGATATTATTGAGTTTAAGCCAGAAGGAGAGTATTTTTGTATAACGGTATTCTGTGCTAAAATTCAAGTTCACATGTATAGGTTCTGTAAATTGTCCATATATGGCATTTAACAGCGGATCAATCCTTGTAGTAAGCAGGTATCGTTTACCAAAAGCAGTAATATCAAGTCCGGTAATTATTTTGTCCCTGAGATTATATTTCAATCCTATCTTACTATCCCAATCCGGTATATTCCAGGCATGATCAAAATTTGACAGAGTGTACTTATAGAAATTAGCAATACCATTATAAGTTACTTTATCACTGATCTTCCCATTGATCTCGCCATGTATGTTTAACAGTTCTCCATCATCATATAAAGGAATAAAATGATTCCCTCTTTCAGTTGCTTGTGACATTAAAGGGAATATATAATTTGAGAAAAAGAGCATATTATCAATCATTGAATAGGAAGCTGATATAAGATAATTACCTCCGATCCCTGTATTCCCATTGAGGCCGGCCGAAACAATCAGGGCATTATCAGTATTGGTAAGAGTAAAAAGGCTCCCGTCATTTATCAGAAACGGATTATAATCAATGATCTCTTTTGGTTCATTTACCTCAAGCTTACCGTTAAGTCCTGCAAAAAAGCTTATATACTCAGGGACAATGCCGAAACCGAATTTCACATCCGGGTAAATATGAAAATCAGGCTCACTGTTCATATTCTGATCAAGGAGTAACTGGAGGCCAGCCTTGAAATTCCATTGTGATGTGCTTTTTGTTAAGAAGGGGCTTAGCGATACTATATATTTCAGTTTTTCCGAAATAGTCTTTGAGGGAATGAAAAAATCGAGTTGCATATCTGAACCGGCATAAAATCCCTTGAATAAAGTTGCCATTGTGCCTTTAACTCCTGCATTATGCTGGTAAAGATCACTGCTGCTGTAAAAGAATCCATAGTCAGCATCAAAATTATATGAGAATTTTGCCGAGTCAAGTGTCATTGAGGCAAATGATATGGTTGCACCAAGGTTATTATATCCAAGTTTGATATTCTTTTTTTGAGCTTCATAGCCAACAATACTAGTATCATATCCATATGCATACCTCGTTCTCTGATTGAAATCAAGAGATCCTTCAATCAATGAATGCCTGAAAAACTTCTTACCATACAAGGAGGCATCATTATCCATATAGCCTGCAAATACTTTTTCATCATTATCCAGTTTTACTTTCCCGTTCGTTGAGAAGTGTCTGGCATAAAATCCCATAGCTCCCTTTTTTGAGCGTTCATTTGTGATGCTCAATTCTCCAAAAGGTGTAAGGTAGTTACCTAAACCTATTGCAATCCAGCTTTTATATAGTCTGGGTAACGGATCGGGAAGCAGCGATGCAGGTTTAATTGGACTGATAGTATATTGCGGAAAAAAAGGTTTTGTTGTGATGTTATAAGTAAAATCAGGTCTGACCTCAGCAGTATCATCTACCGGAGGCAGGTAACTCTTCTTATTCACCGTGGACAGAATCGGTTTAAAAGGATTATAAAGTGTAACCTCCCTGCCCTGGTCCTGCCTGTCCTGCTGTGCTGAAACAAAATTATAAGTCAAAAATATAAATAGTAACGGAAGGCAAATTCGCTTCATCATATTATTAATTTTTATTCTGACCAATTGCATCGAGTCGTGATCTGACTTCATCAAGTATTCCATCATCATCAATAGTATAGTAATCTTTTAATCCCATAAGTGTTCCCCGTGCCTGAAGAATATCTCCCTTTTTAACACTAATATCTGAGAGAAGAAGGAAGACACGAGCCATCCAGTATTGATGTGGTGTGTTCTGGTCAATAAACTCAGCTATAATCTGTTCAGATTCAGTTAGTTTATCCTGACGATAAAGAAGGTCAGCCACTCTGTACTTTGACTCTGCCCCCTCTTCACTGACTACCTCAGTAGATGTTTTTCTGAAGTCGATCAGGGACTCATTGAAATTATTAAGGCTATAGTTTGCCTTTGCCCTCATAAAAATGGCTTCGCGAAGAAGTTCTTCAGAAATATTTTCTGAACTGCTTATTTTATTTGCAGCATCTATCGTTTTTTGTGCATCACCAAGCTGAAATGCAGATCTGAGCTCACCTCTGAGGGAAATAACTCTGTTTTGATTGTTGACTGCAGTATTTTCGAGAATCTGATAATATTTTAGTGATGAAGAATAATCCTCATTGTTATAGCAAATCTCTGCAGCAGATAAGAGTGCCTGTTCGGTAAACTGATTATTTGGAGACTCTACAATAATCTTATAGTACTTAAGAGCTTCATCATAATAATTTGTTGATTTCAGGCATTCTGCCAGGTAAAATTGAGCGTTCAGGAGGAAACTTCCTTTCTGGAACTCTCTGAGATAATTCCTGAATACCTCGGTTGCCCTTGGATAATTACCTGTTATAAAGAGATTCTCACCTGATGCATAGAGTAGTGAATCCCTTTCAGCCATATTAATATCGCCATAACCCTGAAGTGTTTTAATATATGCGAAATAAGCATCAACATCATTAAGTTCAATATAGACATTCTTTAGTCCTGTAAGTGCATTACGTGATTCGGGTGTCGATTTATAGTTTTCTATTACTTTTTTATACTGAGAAACAGCTTTCTCATTTTCACCCAGGTTATAATATAAAAGCCCGAGTTGAACCATTGCCCTCGGAACGAATGGTGTTGAACTAAAAGAATTAATAACTTTATTAAAATCGGCTTCTCCCTTGTTATATTCATTCAGGACAACATAAGCCCTTCCTCTTTCAAATATAGCATTCGGGACATAAGGAGAATTAGGATATCGTTCGATAAGTAATGTCAGGGTCTCTGCTTTGCCTCTTTCATTACCCATAAGGCCCAATGAAAATCCTTTCTGGAACATTGCATAATCGGCATCTGTTTTACCATAGTTTATAACCTTATCGTAATAAGTAATTGCTTCCGGGTATTTGGTTGTTATATAATAGCAATCACCTATTCTGTTTCGTGTATCCGCCATCACATCAGGTCTGATAATTGCCACATCATTTTCAAATGTTTTCAGGTGGACAAGAGCGCCTTCATAATCCCTCAGATTATACAATGTATAGCCAAGGTTATACCTGAGAAGGCCCTTTTCATTCATTAACATTGAACCTGGAACAGCCATGAATGCAATATAATCTGCTTTAGCATCTTCATAATTTTCGAGTCGGTAGTTTGCTTCACCTCTCCAATATATTGCCCTGGCTTTTAACTTCCGGTCATAATTCTGATACTTCAGCGATTTATCAAACATATCTATTGCAGCCTCAAGCTCCATGTCCCTGAACAGCTCCAGTCCCCTGAAGAAAGACACCCTCTGGTATGCTTCCTCAAGTCTGGGATCTTTGCTGTTAAGTCTGTCGAGTGATAGCAGTGCAGCTTTATAGTTTTTTGCCTGCAAATATGTGGATATCAGGTAGCTGTAAGCCTCTTCCATCCTTTCAGAACCGGGATAACTCTCAATATATTTCAGGAACGAGGCTGTTGCTTCACCAAAGGGTGAATAGGAGGTTTCGTATGTAATCTTTGCATAATTGAAAAGAGCATCCTCCTGGATCTTTTTATCAAAATCGAGCTTTAAGGCTTCGGAGAAACCAAACTGAGCTCGTTTTTTATCTCCTTTCTGAAGATAACAATCACCTAGCAGGAACCATATATTCTGACTTATCCGATCATCTCTGGATCCTATATCAAGGAACAATTTGATTGCTTTATCTATCTCTCCCGTTTTGTAATAACAATAGGCAAGCTGAAATTTATCTTCTCTGCCACTTATAATTGTCCCAGTAGAAAATTTCTCAAGCCAGGGTAATGCTTCTTTATAATTCCCCTTATTGTACCAGGCATCACCTATGAAACGGTATAGTTCAACAGCCCTGTCTTTGCCTGCGGAGTTGATCAGCTCGGGAGCTATCTCCAGTATCTGGTCATAGTCCTTTTCAAGGTAGAGAATCTGGACAATATAAAATGGGACAACACTCCCAAATGTCTCATCATCCCTTAACCTCTGGAATCCTTCCATAGCTGTCTGATACATCTCCTGTTCATATACTATATGAGAAAAATAATAGAGAGCCGGTGGTGTATATTCCGTATCTATATCCTTTATCTCAGAGAACATCATCAAAGCTCTTGACTTATCGCCCCGCACAAAATGGGAATAGCCCAACCTGAAAAAATATTCAGGAAGCTCTTCCGGCTCCAGTTCCTGCCGGTTAACCTCTTCATAATAAGTAATTGCCTTTCTGTAATTCTTATTCTGATAAAAATAATCTCCGAGTGTCAGCCAGGTCTCATTGATACGCGGACTTTCAGGATGTGCTGTTATAAAAGTTACCATTCTGTATTCTGCATCCGGATTAAAGAGATTTATTGCTGCTAAGGCCCTGTAAAATTCAGCTTCGGTCACATTCAAATCTTCAGCATTATCAGAATTATCAATGTACAAGTCAAAAAGCCTGATAGCAGCCGGATACTTTTCCTTGTTGAATAATTCCAATCCCCTTTCAAAATCAGATGTCATTTCCCTGCCGCTGAATGAAGCCTGGGAAAACAACTGATTGCTAAAAATAAAAACTAGAAATAGAATAAAAAGATATTTGTTTGTGTTCATAAAATATTCCTTTTGACTGTTCTTCTTCCTCACCGCCATTTGCCGGGTCATTTATACCTTGCCATAACAAGCTAATAATTAACTACATATAGCTTAAATTATCTTTTAAAACCAGTTATAAAATTACAACTAATAAACGCTGTCAGCCGGCCTTTATTATTGATTTTATCAACATCTAAATGTTAGTTATCAATTCTTTCCTTATTTTGCATCAAAAAAAGAGGGAAATGCAGGAAAATCTTCCACTGGATGTAATTATTGAGCTTAAGGATTGTCTGATCTGGCAGCATGATCATCTGGTACTTTCAAACGTGAATCTAACGGTAAACAGTGGAGAGTACATGTATCTTGTTGGCAGGGTAGGCAGTGGAAAAACAAGTCTGATAAAGACGTTAAATGCACAGATACCTTTGAAGGAGGGTACAGGTATAGTAGCAGGATTCAACCTCTCCAGGCTCAGAAAGAAAGAGATCCCCATGCTTCGAAGGAAACTCGGTATTGTTTTCCAGGATTTTCAGTTGCTCACTGACAGAACAATACACGCAAACCTGGAGTTTGTACTTAAGGCAACAGGATGGAAAAACAAAAGTGATATTAACGCCCGGATAGGTGAGGTACTCGAAAAAGTAGGACTTGGTCTGAAGGGTTATAAAATGCCTCATCAGCTCTCAGGAGGCGAGCAGCAGCGTGTTGTTATCGGACGGGCACTTCTTAATGACCCTGAGATAATCCTGGCCGATGAACCGACGGGTAATCTTGATCCGGAAACATCAGCCGGTATAATAAAGCTACTTTTAGAAATAAGCAAAACAGGAAGAGCAGTTGTGGTCGCCACACACAATTATACTCTTCTTAAAATGTTCCCTGCCCGCACAGTTAAGTGCGAAAATGAAAAACTCATCGAGATTGATAAGGATGAGGAGATAGAATTAGAAACTCTGTAGCCGAAGGGAAGTGTATATCAGCAGGATGACATAATATCAGGATACCTGATCATATCTGCTGATAATGTAATATTGATTCAAAAAGGTCCCGCCAGCCCTGCCATTCAGGCGTTTCAAGCAATGTGGTATTATGCCAGAGACTGGTAAATAGTCCTCCTGCTTTTTTTGTTTCATCAATCAGTTTTACTATTACATCGTGTGCAGCAACAGGATCAAGGTTCCTGTACTGGTAGAGTGTAACATCCATAAAATGGAAGGGTACAATCTTTAGTATTGTCTGCCTGTCGTCAATCAGGTCATAATGATAATAGGGTCGTGCTATTCCCGCCCTGAAACCAGGTTCATCATGCCATCCCATAGAAAAATCTTCAGTAATGCCGGCTTTCAGCAGGTTTCTGTAAGAATCAGGAAAAGATAATCTCAGGTAGTGGAACCGGCTGCATGTTATCTCTTTTGAAATTATCTTACCTAAATGTATATGTTCTTTTTCCAGCAGTGAATATTTATCCGCAGCATAATATGAAGGATGCAGACCAGCATCATATTTAAACGTAATATTATTAATAAGCTTCCTGTACCGTGAGTTCTTCCAGGAAGGATTCTTATCAAATTTAGAACGTTCCCCCACTGATATAAAAAATCTAATTTCTGTTTGTGTCGATTCGGCCCTTTCAATTATATAGTCGAAAGTCTCATACGGATCTTTTTTTTCATTTGAGATAAGATGGTACCTTTCTGCAATATTTCCCCTTTTCTGAGTTATATCACGCATTACCCCTCCTGCCTGCCGGAACAGATTCCTTCCTGTATAGGCAAATGGAACATCGATATCCACTGTCAGCAAAGCTTTATACTCATTACGTTTGAATGTAAGCCCCGGAAATTTCCTCAGCAGAGTTTTAGCAAACACCTTTGCCCAATGGTCTACTATCGGTATGTTATTAAAGCCATTTTTATAAGCAGTGGATAATGAAGCCAAGAATCTTCCATGCTCATCGGGCTGAAAATCAAGGTATTCTTCATAGCGGCTGACCAAAAAAAATGAGGCTGCAAATAAATCAAAGGGAAGATCAGAACTATCCGGTGTCATGAAAAATACAGGCAGGTTGTTCCACTCACCTGTAATAATCTCCTTTTGTTGAACTCCTTTTTCAAATAATATGGTATCAGGGTCAATTCTGAAAGATCCGTGAATTTCTTCTGTTGAATAGTTAATAACAGGGTGCTTACCCAATTTTCGTTTATCAGTAACCGCTTCCCACGTTAATCCCAGAATATCCCAAAGAATTATACCGGCAATGTAATTGAGACGAGGCACTTCCTTTTTTACAAATATTTTAATATCAGGAGATGGCATGTAACAAATTTAAGTAAAATCAACATGCAACTCATAAAATTACCGGAACGGAGATACGAAAATCTCTTATCGGCTCAGAAAATCATCATAAAGAACCTGGAGGTATGCTTTACCGTAACGGCCTGCTGTTTCTGATGACAGACCCTCTTCAACCACAGGAGCTCCAAGTTTGTGATCATAAATATATTTCGAAGTATCAGTGATAAATGCAAATCCTTCGTTGAAAGTGTAAAAGGCAAAGGAGTTAGACCCATCAGACAGCAAGTCTTTTGAAAATGGGTAATTACCATCAAGGCTGAGCTGGTGCAGCACTGTAACCGGTATATCTACCTGCGATCCAAATTTATCGATTTTAATTCCATTTTTTGCAAGTGCGCCACCAAGCCACAGCATAGGAATCCTGAATATTCCATCAGAATATGCAAGGATATCCAGTGAGCTTCTGCGGCAGTGATCTGCCACAAGAATAATAAGTGTATTATCCCACCAGTCAGTACCCTTTGCCTGGTCAAGAAATGAACCGATAGATTTATCGGTATAAAATACTGAATTCCTGAATTTTGTTATATCATCATGACCTTTGAAGACAGTTTCCATTGGAACCTCAAACGGTTCATGGCTCGAAAGCGTCAGAATTACTTTAAGAAATGGTTCCCTGACATTCTTCATTGAATCTGCAAGTGTACTTAGAAGAATATGATCATGAACTCCCCACTTCGAGTTATAGTATTCCGAACTGAAATTGTCCATAGTGATTATCTGTTCAAATCCGGAATTGATGACAAATGAGTTGAAGTTGGCGAAATTAATCTCACCGCCGTACCAAAAGGAACTGTAATAACCCTGGCCGTTTAAAGTTTTCACCAACCCTGGCAGTGATTGTGTTTTTTTGGGTTCCTTCATTATTGATACTACTGGTTGGGACGGATATCCATTCAGTATTGCAGGCATTGCTTTATCAGTACGGTTTCCTGAAGCATAGAAATTTGTAAAGAGTATTCCCTCGCTGCTGTACCTGTTAAGACAGGGTGTTGTAACAGAATCTCCTTCAAGTGATCCAATAAGGCTGCTTCCAAAACTCTCTAAAACAAAAAGTAAAATATTGGGGGTTTCAGTATTCAATAATTTAACCGGTTCTCCATTATCAGATACCAGAGAGGCAACCAATTCTCTCGCTGAATCAGGATCGCCATAATTATAAGGATTTTTTACAGGTTTCTTGTTTACAACTGAACTACCTACATTCCATGTTACATTAATTGCTGTATGATTAACGAACATATCATCACTGAAATAAACTGAACCTGCATTAATAGGAGCAATTCCGAATCCACCACGTATTGGAATTATCAGAGAACCTAAGAGGATTGTAAAAAAGAGCATTACAACAGGCCAGTATCTTACCCTGCTAAAGTTATTAAATAATCTGTCTATAAATCTGTTATACAGTATGATGAAAGCTGTTGTAATCAAAATAACTGCCAGGACAAGAACAGTAATCTGAAGTGAAGTAACAGATGCCACAACCTCTTTGGGTGTCTTAAGGTACTGAAGAGCACTGTAATCCATTCGGAATCCCCAGTATCTGTATAAAAATGTATCTGAAACAATTATTACTGTTGCTATAAGTAATATCAGATAAGAATACCATTTCATGCAATGCCTGTACCAGTTTCCGGCAAAATAAATCCCGGGAATGATAAGCAGCATTGGCAGGATCAGAATATAGCTGGTCGCAGAAATATCGAGTTTGATCCCGTGCAGGAAAGTTGCAAACAAAGAACCTGCATTATACTGGAAAGCTTCTTTGAGATGTGTAAGAATGAAGAAGAGCCTGGCAATAACAAAAAAAACAAGCCAGAAAAGCGAATAAAACAGAATAGTTATTAGTCTTTTTTTCATTTGTATGAATGATATTTTCTGCCGTTTTTGTAAAACAGGATCAAAGAGGAGGTAATAATAATTATCCCGGTTATGGTCAGCCATTCAGGATTTTCACCCGGGACAATCAGCCAGCTGAGAACAGCGCCAACCACAGGTATTATAAATTTCCACAGGTTCAGTTCTGATACTTTAACATGAGGCCGCTGAAGTAGTTTATACCATATTGAAATAGCAGTAGCTGCCATTAGACTCAACCATATAAGAGACAGCCAGTATTCAACAGGTAATTTGCTCTTTGGCCCACCTTCAAGAGGAATAGACAAAAGCCAGATTATCGAACCACCTGTAAAAAGAGATGTTGAACTAAGTACAAATGGATTAATACCTTTACTCTTTAATGACACCATCACATTACCTGTTGCAGTAGCAATATTAGCACCAAGAATCATAAATACACCCAGAAGTTCAATAGAATGACCAAGGCGGAATGCCTGACGACCCGCACTTATCAATATCACACCTGTGATCCCGAAGATTATGGTGATTACTTTACGCCTGGTCAATTTATCACCTTTATTCATTATTGCCGCCGCCACTGCTGTAAATAAAGGCTGAGATCCAACAATAACTGCGCCAAGGGCACCGGGGACAATATCCATTCCCAAATAGAAAAGCACATAGGTAAAAATCGTCTGCAACAGAGTAATCCAGATAACAATCTTCCAGTGTTGCCTTACCATTCTGATGAAAGTTGCAGGTCTGACTGTAAATGGAAGAATAAAAAGACCAGCCACTGTAAAACGAACTCCGGCAAAATGAAGTGGGGTATCATATTGCATTCCTATCTTTATTGCTGCATATGCAGTTGACCACAAAAGACAGGATACAATAGCCAATAATATTGTATTGTCACGTTTTTCCAATAAATATAATTTGGCCACAAAGATCAAAAAAAAATCATTTACCTCATAACTCTCACAAAATGATTATACAGTATTAAATATTATCTTTAATAGATTTGCCGGAGAAAATATTTGTAATGAAAATAGCTGATTACATTGCTGATCAATTATTTAAATCAGGTATCCGTTATGTATACGGTATTCCGGGAGGACCCTCAATTCCATATTTAAAAGCCTTCAGGGAGGCTGGAATTGAATTCATCCTGACATCCAATGAATCATCAGCAGGAATAATGGCAGATGTATCAGCAAGACTTACAGGAATACCGGGTGTATGCCATGCTACATTTGGTGCGGGAGCAACAAATATTGCTACAGGAGTCGGGAGTGCCCTGCTCGACCGGTCACCACTTATAGTATTGACAAATGAAATTAATGACAGGATGAAAGAGAGGACAACCCAGATGAATATTGATCACCAGGCTCTCTTCAAGCCTCTCACCAAGGCTACTTTCAGAATGAATACCGGTAATGTTACTGAGGTCCTTTCCGAAGCCTTCAGGTTAAGTATGAAAGAATATCCGGGACCTGTTCATATAGGTCTTCCGGATGATATCGCAGAAGCGGAAATTGATAATATACCTGATATTCAATATGATATTACCTCATTGAAGCAGAATAATGACGTTCAGAAAATCATATCGCTGCTCGGTATTTCCAGAAGGCCTGTGATGGCAGTAGGTCTGACTGCCGCACGTCACAGAATACAAAAGGAACTGCTTTCATTTCTGGATACTTACTGTATACCTGTTGTTCTTACTCCAATGGCAAAAGGTATGATTTCTGAGCAGCATCCATCCTATACAGGTGTTTTATTCCATGCGTTGAGTGATTATCTCGATGACCTTTTTGAAAAAACTGACCTTGTCATCGGCCTTGGTTACGATCCTGTAGAATATAATTACGAATCGTGGTTACCCGACATCCCGCTTGTTCATTTTAACACTATACAAACTGACCTTCCTGAAAGAGAAAACGTAATTCAATACACAGGTAATCCTGACGAGTGGTTCAGTGTACTTACCAGAGGATTGACAGGCGGATCATTGATATTTGAACAGGCAACTGTGAGAGGTATCCGTGAAGAGATGTTATCGGTATTTGACGGATTTACAAACCATTTTGGTCCTGCTGCTGCCCTCAGGATTTTAAATGAAGAGCTGCCAGACAATTCCATTTTAACAGCTGATGTGGGGTCTCATGTACATCTGGCAGGTCAGTTCTGGAAGACAGGGACAAAAGGCACTTTTATCATTACAAATGGATGGTCAGGGATGGGATTCGGGATACCGGCTGCTCTTGCTGCATCATTGGTTAAACCTTATGCAACAGTAGTAACTGTAACAGGTGACGGAGGATTCCTTATGTCTGCAGGAGAAATGATTACAGCCCAAAGAAATAAGCTCCCGATAATTGTAGTCGTATTATCTGATGGTGAACTTAACCTGATAAAATTAAAGCAGACATGGCAGGAGATAAAACCATATGGAACAACATTATACCAGGGTGATCTTTTTGGTTCCGATATTTTTCTCAGCACTAAAGTACTGAAAGCCGACAGTCATGAAACGATGCAAAAGGCTGTCAAACAGGCCCTTCCAATGAAGGAACCGGTGATTATCAATACAGTTATAGATCCTGATGATTACAGGTGGATGATAACAAAACGATCCCCCTCAAATTAATTCCGGGAAATTTTTAATAAGGTTATATTAAGGCAACATCACCTTGTAACCTCAACCAGCTACTAACTGCTTTGTCCGATATAGCTCCGAGGATTCGGGGCGAAGGTGGGCCAACTGAAGTTTGAGATTACTTCGTGGTCTTGGATGTCTTCGCGGTTTTCTTTGCTGCAGTAGTTTTCTTTTCCTTTTCAGGTGCTGCTTCCTTAACAGTTTTCTCTGATTTTACAGGTTTTGTCTTTTTTTCTTTTACTACAACCTCCTTTTTAGGCTTTGAAGCTTCTTTGCTGTCCTTTTCAGTCTTCTCTTTCTTTGCTTCCCTGGCTACTTTTGGTTCCTTAGCCTCTTTTGAAGGTTTAGCAGGTTTTGCTTCCTCTTTAATTTCCTGTATCTCTACGGCCTTATTAACCGGCTCCTGAGTTGAGGCTACCGGTGCTTCAACAACTTCTTCTACCTCTTTGACAGGTTTTTTCTCCTTTAAAGGCTTTTCTACTTTGGAGTCCTTTTCTTTGGCGGGTATATTATGTTTAACAGCAGGCTTATTGGCTTTTTTCCTTCGACGTCTGACTCCATACGTTCCAATAATTATCTTACCTCTTCTTGATTTTTTATCACCTTTTCCCATATAGATTATTTTTTATATATAATGCCTGTTTCAGGTGCACGCAAAGTTAATAATATTCTTCATTTGTAAAACACCCAACACAGGTTAATAGCTGAAATTAAGGGAAGATGGTAGTAATATTATTCCGATGACATTTGCTGGTATTACCAGCAAAAGCTTTTATCGACTTCATAATAAAGCTAAGGAGGCAGCGAGGGTGAAACAGGATTAATTTTAAAAAGTAACTAAATTCCAATATATTATGGTTGAATATTTTTTGTTTCGAAAAAAAAACCTGACCTTTGATGATGTTTAATAATACTTAATAATTTAATCATGAACATTTACGTTGGAAGCATTCATTTTAAAATGAATGAAGATGAATTAAGAGAACTATTTGAAGAGTATGGCGAAGTTGCATCTGCAAAGATAATTTTTGACAAATACTCTGGGAAAAGCAAAGGATTTGGTTTTGTAGAAATGCCAAATGACCCTGAAGCAAAAAAGGCTATTGAAGAACTTAACGGCTCGGAAATACAGGGAAGAAAGATTATTGTAAACGAGTCAATTGAAAGAGCTGCCAGAAACAGAGATCACAGAGGCGGCAATTCTAATTACAGACGATGAGGCTTAAAGAGAAGGGATATAAAACAGTAACAAAAATCATCAATTATGAAAGGCACTGTAAAATGGTATGACAGGGTAAAGGGTTACGGATTCCTTCAGACTGAAGATGATAAAGATATCTTTGTTCACAGATCAGGACTGGAGATGTCGCAATCCGAACTGGAAACAGGACAGGTTGTTGAATTTGAAGTTGAACAGCGTGAAAAAGGACCTGTAGCTATAAAAGTCAAAAAAGCTGAATAATCTTCTTATCCGGTATTATAAAAAGAGGCCGTAAAAAATTACGGCCTCTTTTTTTATTCAGATACCTGTTAAACCAGTTTCCATGGTTCACGGTATTCATATAGCATATGCTTTGTTGCCTCTCCATCTGTATCATCAGCAAAGGTCTCTGTTGCCGGATCCCACTTAATAGTCCTCATAAGGTCACAGGCAATATTTCCAAGGTTACAAACAGTGCAGCTGCTATGAGCTATCTCGACAGGAACGACGGGATCCTGACGTGAACGTACTGCTTCTATAAAGTTAACCTGGTGAGGTATTCTTGTCTCATAAGGGCCTTCTACTTCTTCAGTTTCCGGTGGCATTAATGAAGGATCGGAAGCATTGAAATACCCACGGGCAACCTCTATCCAGCCATCTTCTCCAATGAATTTAACACCCTTGGTTTTCTTTTCATCAAATGGCTCTGATGTCATTGTAACCCCGTTGGCATATTTCCACATTATGAATTCAGTACCGTCACCAATAGGTGATATTTCTACAGGACCATTCCTGTCCATTCCGAGGCCCCATTGAGCAATATCAAACATATGAGCACCCCAGTCAGTGGTAAATCCACCTCCCATTTCCTTATACCATCTCCAGGCACCCCAGAGTTTTTCATTTTCCTCAGGATCAAGAGAAATAGGAGGATCAAGTTCATGGTTGTAATGAATATTCCCCGGTAATGGTCCAAGCCAAAGATCCCAGTTAAGGTCAGCCGGTATCATCTCCTCCGGAAGGTTATATGGAATGGGCGGAGCTCCAACATAGGCATTTACCATGGATATTTTCCCCAGTTTACCCTCCTGTACCATTTTTACAGCATGCTGGAATTCCGGGCTTGAGCGCTGCTGGCTTCCAAGACCGAAAACCCTTCCTGTTTCACGTACTACTTTCTTTAACTCCTGTCCCTCCTTAATAGTGAATGTCATTGGTTTTTCGAGATATACATCTTTACCTGCCCTGCATGCAGCAATGGCTATTAGGGCATGCCAGTGATCAGGAGCTGCAATAACGACCGCATCGATATCATCCAGAGCTAAAATATCTTCGAATTTTTCGAAAGTCTTAACCTCCGCTTTGGTACCCGCTTTTTCATGAAAAGCATTAACCCGCTTTTCAAAGCGTTCGCGTTTTATTCCATAAACATCACATCCTGCAACTGCCCTGACTCCCGGAACCTGCATAAATCCATTCAGAAGGAACATCGACTGTTGTCCCAGGCCAATGAAGCCGAGACGTATACTCTCTTCCGTTACTTTGGATTTGCATCCGGTAAGATGGGGAATAACTGCCACACCGGCTGCTCCTGCTGCCGCAGTCGTCAGAAACCGGCGTCTGGACCATAACTTTCTTTTTTTCTCCATAATGTTGTATTTAATAATAGTTTGGTTAATTAGATAATACTTCCTCAATGCTGGAAGCATAAAATTAAACTTTTTTCGAAAATAAAAGTACTTTCATTGAAGATTATAGCTGATTTTCTCAGAATCTGCCATAAATTGAATATTTCACAGTATTACAGTAAATAGAAGAATAAAGAAATAAACCGCTTACATTTGTTACCATCTTCCTTTCAAGATGCAAAAGGGGTGCCCCCCTTTTCAAATGGAGAAAATCACTTATTTCAGGAGAGGCAGGTATTGCTTTAATTCTTTGCTCGCCACCTTTTACTTCAACATGGTAATACTCCCTTAATATCCTGAAAAGAGATCTGTTTTCAAACTGGCGGGAAGTAATCCTTGGCAGGTTGATATTGGGAATATAACTTATATCATAGAATATTGGCACATCCTCAAGCAGGCGAAGCCTTTCCATATAAATACAACCTGATTCCCTTTCAAGATCGGAAAGAGTAAACATGAAATCATTTTTCCAGGGTATAATAACCGGCTTGACTATTATCCTTGTTTTCAGGTTCCTGTCGCCAACTGCTGAAGTGGTTCCCGAAACAGAAAGTATACCTATCTCCCTTGGCAGCTGATGCACAATACTACCTTTTCCCTGGTGCCTGGTAATATAGCCATCGTTGGTCAGTGTACTAAGTGCCTGCCGAACAGTGGGTCTTGTCATACCATATAACTGGCATAATTCATTTTCCGATGGAAGAAGATCCCCCTCTTTGTAAATCCCCTCAGTTATATGCTTCCTTAGCAATTCATATAGCTTCCTGTGTCTGGGTATTTTTGCCGAAGGTGACATAAAACAAATATTTTCTGTAAATATATTACATTTTACTTGTAAATACAAGTTATTTTTATTATTTTTGTATTCCTTGATTATTAACAATATACATATTAATACATTCATATTCTGCTTACTTATTATTACAAGTTGATAACAACTAATCATTTACCGACATGGCAACACCTGTGATATTGCCAAAGCAGGGGCAGTCAGTAGAAACCTGCATAATAACCCGATGGTTCAAAGCTCCTGGAGACAGGGTTTCAGAAAGAGATATTCTCTTTTCATATGAGACTGATAAAGCTGCATTTGAGATGGAGGCTCCGACTGATGGGATACTTCTTGAAACTTTCTTTGACGAAGGCGATGAAGTGCCTGTCCTGGTAAATGTTGCAGTTATTGGAATTCCCGGGGAAGATATAAAATCGTTTTATCCGGGAAATGAAACAAAACAAGATCATAAAGAAAAGACAGGTGAAAAAGAACAGGACCAGTCACCTGA
Organism: uncultured Rikenellaceae bacterium; assembly: GCA_964507015.1. GTDB lineage: Bacteria > Bacteroidota > Bacteroidia > Bacteroidales > VadinHA17 > LD21. The sequence goes on from CAZDOM010000013.1 coordinate 22,661, forward strand.
AACTGATAAAACAGACCTTAATACTGCATCTCCCTCAGATCAAAAAATAAGAATATCACCAAGGGCGAAACTGCTTGCTGAAGAGAAGGGTATCAACTTAAAAAGCCTCAGGGGATCAGGACCGGGAAACAGAATAGTAGTAAGCGATATTGAAGGTGCTATTACAGCAGGAGCCTCTATTATTCAAGGATCTGACATACACGACACAGAATATAAAGATCAACCACTAAGCAATATTCGAAAACTGATTGCCGGATCAATGCAGTCTTCCCTGCAAAATTCGGCGCAACTGACTCATCATATGAGTGCTGATGTCAGAGCTCTTCTGGATGCAAGACATAAGATTAAGAAAGATATAAATGCCGGCAAAAAAACACCGGATATTACCCTGAACGATATGATTTGCTGGTGCATAATACGAGCACTGGGTAAATATCCGGAAATGAACAGTCATTTAAGGAATGATACTCTAAGGATATTTAACAGTGTCCATCTTGGTTTTGCAGTTGATACTCCGAGAGGACTTATGGTCCCGGTAATAAAAAATGCAGATAAAATGGACCTGGTACACTTATCTGCAGGACTGAAATCAGCAGCAGATGCATGCCGCCAGGGAAGCATTGATCCTGAACTGATACAAAGTACAGCTGCATCATTCACGGTATCAAACCTTGGAAACTATGGTGTTGAAATGTTCACACCCGTTATCAACCTGCCCCAGGTAGGAATTCTGGGTGTTTGTACAATTATCAAAAGACCTGTTGATCTCGGAAATAATACACTTGGATTTGTACCATATATTGGATTATCACTAACATATGATCATAGAGCTGTTGACGGTGGGCCGGCAACATTATTTCTGAGAGAAGTAAAGGAGGAGATAGAGAGGTTTAATTATTGAGAGGGAGTGAGGGAGTGAGGGCGTGAGGGCGTGAGGGCGTGAGGGCGTGAGGGCGTGTGAGGGCGAGAGGGTGATAGAGGGAAAAAGGTTGAAGGGAGTTGAAAAGATAAATAATTTAAACAACTAATAAGACTGCATGACTGAACGACTGAACGATTGCAGGATAAACTAAAAGAAATGCCAAAAATCCAGAACATCGATCCGAAGGTAGTACGCAGATCACAATTCATTGAATTCGGCAGAATACCTGTAAACCAGTATAATAAGACAATTGACGACGAAAAAAGAAACTTCAGTAATGAAGATTTCATAAGGATATACCGTGACATGGTGGTAATCCGGGAATTTGAGACCATGCTCAACCTGATAAAAACCAGGAATGAGTATAATGGTATAACATATAATCACCCTGGCCCTGCACACCTCTCAATCGGACAGGAGGCTTCTGCTGTTGGTATGGCATATAATCTTGGTGTAGAAGATTTCATTTTCGGATCACACCGCAGTCATGGCGAAATCCTGGCAAAAGGGCTTTCTGCAATATACAGGCTTGATGAAAAAGATCTCTATTCCATAATGAGTAATTACTTTGAGGGTGCAACACTTAAGGTAGTTGAAAAAGGATTCAGTGGGAATACCAAAGAACTTGCTATCAACTTTTTATTATATGGAGCTCTCGCTGAGATCTTTGCTAGAGAAAATGGATTCAACAAAGGACTGGGAGGCTCAATGCATGCATTCTTTACTCCATTTGGTATTTATCCGAATAATGCCATTGTGGGAGGTTCCGGAGATATATCAGTAGGTGCAGCCCTCTATAAGAAGATCAACAGAAAACCAGGTATAATTGTCTGCAATATCGGGGATGCCTCAATGGGTTGCGGTCCTGTCTGGGAGGGAATCTGTTTTGCAACCATGGATCAGTATAAAACACTCTGGGAAGGTGAATACAAGGGTGGACTCCCTCTTATATTCAATTTTATGAATAACCTTTATGGCATGGGTGGTCAGACTATGGGAGAGACGATGGGATATGATATCCTTGCACGGGTAGGTGCAGGTGTTAATCCCGAAATGATGCATTCAGAAAGAGTTGACGGATATAATCCCCTGGCTGTCATTGATGCATTTAAACGTAAAAAGCATATACTCGAAGAAAAGAGAGGCCCGGTGCTTCTCGACACACTTACCTACAGGGTCAGTGGCCATTCCCCCTCCGATGCATCATCATACAGGTCGAAAGATGAGATAGAGGCCTGGCAAAAAGAGGATTCAATAATTATATTTGGAGATTCTCTCATAAAAGCAGGTGTTGTTAAAAAAGAGATACTGGATGAGATACAAAACGTAACTACCCGGCTCGTAACACATATTCTCCATCTGACAGTAAATGATGAATTATCACCCAGACTTGATCTGGAAAATGATCCGGATGTAATTGGCAGGATGATGTTCTCAAACCTTAAAACCGACAGGATGGAAGAGGGTATTCCTGAGGTGCTGATACCGATGGAAGAAAATCCAAGGGTAATTGCGATAAAGAACAAGGAGAGATTTCATATCGACAGTGAAGGAAAACCTGTCTCAAAGGCCAGACTTTATCAGCTTCGTGATGGAATCTTTGAAGCCATCATAGACCGATTCTATAAAGATCCTACTCTTGCAGCATGGGGAGAAGAGAACCGGGACTGGGGCGGAGCTTTTGCAGTTTACCGCGGATTAACGGAAGCTCTCCCCTATCATCGTCTGTTTAACTCACCCATTTCAGAGGGGGCAATCGTTGGTACAGCCATAGGTTATGGAATGTGCGGAGGAAGGGTTATCGCTGAAATTATGTATTGCGACTTCCTGGGAAGATCAGGCGATGAAATTTTTAATCAACTACCAAAATGGCAGTCAATGAGCGGTAATATTATCAGCATGCCAGTGGTGATAAGGGTATCGGTAGGATCAAAATATGGTGCCCAGCACTCCCAGGACTGGTCATCCCTTACTGCTCATATCCCGGGTTTAAAAGTTGTATTTCCGGCAACCCCCTTTGATGCAAAAGGACTTATGAACAGCGCTCTGCAGGGTACGGATCCGGTCATTTTCTTTGAGAGCCAGAGAATATACGATGTTGGTGAAATGTTCCATAAACCGGGTGTACCTGAAGAATATTATGAGATACCTCTTGGTGAACCTGATATAAAAAGAACCGGCAGTGATTTAACAATTCTTACGATAGGTGCAACACTGTACACTGCAATAAAGGCAGCAGACATTTTAAACCAGAACTGGGGTATAAATGCTGAAATAATAGATGCCAGAACACTTGTGCCATTTAACTATAAAACCGTTATTGAATCAGTTAAGAAAACAGGCAGAATAATATTGACCAGTGACGCCTCCTCACGCGGATCATTCCTGAAAGAGATGGCACAAACAATTACCGAGCTTGCATTTGACTACCTGGATGCTCCTCCTGTGGTTATAGGCTCACGTAACTGGATTATCCCGGCATTTGAGATGGAAGAGTACTTCTTCCCTCAACCCGGTTGGATAATTGATGCTTTTCATCAGAAAATCATGCCTTTAAAAGGACATGTTGCAAAAAATGATTTCTCAGATGAAAAGATTATAGGTCTTAATAATGAAGGAGTATAATTATCAATGAAATAATAATTTAACCTGAATATCTTTGTAACCTATTCAAATCTTTGCGACATTTGAGAACGATTAATTACAACCTGATAAATTCTTGAAATGGAAAATATCATCGAAAATATCAAAAACAAGAGCGGATTCATAATCGATATGGATGGTGTTATTTATCACGGAAATAAATTACTTCCGGGGGTTAATGAATTTCTCTCATGGATGGAAAATTCAGGAAAGAAATATCTTTTTCTGACAAATGCCAGCGAAAGAACTCCCAAAGAGCTTCATGAAAAACTTAAAAGACTTGGAATAACTGTTGGTGTGGAACATTTTTATACAAGTGCCCTGGCAACAGCTGGTTTTCTTGCAAGTCAGAAACCGGAAGGGAGCGCCTATATTATTGGTGACGCAGGACTGATCCATGCACTCTATAACGTTGGTTATTCAATAAATAATGTAAACCCTGATTATGTTGTTGTTGGCGATACACACGGTTACAATTTTGAAAAGATACAGGAAGCTGTAAACCTGGTACTTAATGGTGCAAAACTGATAGGTACCAATCCTGATATAACCGGACCCGTCGAACATGGTATTGCACCGTCAACAAAGGCGCTGATAGCACCAATTGAAATAGCGACCGGTAAAAAAGCATACTTTGTAGGTAAACCCAATCCGCTGATGATGCGTATAGCACTTAAAAAGATTGAGGTTCAGCGTGAAAAAGCTATCGTAATTGGAGACCGTATGGATACAGATATAAGGTGCGGACTTGAATCAGAAATTGATACGCTGCTTGTGCTCAGTGGTATAACAAGCCGGGAAGATATCGATAAGTTTCCTTATCATCCTCAATATGTGCTGGGAGGTGTAGTCGATCTTGTTTAGGATTCCGGATTCAGCGTTCCGGGTTAAGTGTAAAGTTATAAATTAAGTCAATGTATAAAGATCAAAAATATAAAGAGCAGCGGAAAGAGGTAGCTCGTTTTATGAGGAGGCTTTACCACCTCGGACTTACAACAACCTCGGGGGGAAATATCAGTACCCGTATCTCTGATGATCTCATAGTGTTAACACCTTCAGCAACCGACAAAGGACGGATGAAATGGAAAGAGGTTGGATTAATGTCGATTCTTGGGGAAAACCTTACACCTGACCTTAAACCCTCGATTGAATATTTACTTCATCTTAATATCTATAAAAAGAGAAAAGATGTAAATGCAATTGTACATGCTCATCCTGTCTTCGCATCCTCCTTCACAGCGATGAATTTTCCAATAAATATCAGTTTAACTGCCGAAGCCAGAGCAATATGCGGTGAGCCCTTGTTTGTACCATATGCCTTGATGGGGTCAGAAGAGTTGGCGGAGATTGTTGCTGAACATTCACTTGAGTCAGAGATCCTGCTTCTTGAAAACCATGGTATCCTTACTACAGGTGAAACCATTTTACAAGCTTTCAACAAGCTTGAAGTACTTGAAAACGCAGCAAAAATGACATTGATAGTAGAAATAAAAGGAAAGAAAAGAATGCTTACCACTTCAAGGATTCGGGAAATTGACCGGATCTTCAGACACTGACAGATAATTTCAGAAATTCCGGCGGAAAATAATCCTCAGTCTATGATAAAAAACCACCTTTCAAGCTTCCCTCCTTACGCGAAATTAATTAAAGTAATGAATGGAATCAGGGTGCCTGCATACAGAGAGGCTAACGGACATATTCATACACCCTTTTCTTTCAGTGCTTTCGACAAGCTCGAAACAGCCCTATATATGGCTGATGAAGAAGAAATAGAAGTACTGGGGATTAATGATTTTCTTGTAACCGGCGGTTATGAGGCTTTTCATTCGGCATGCATCAGGCATAAGGTATTTCCCCTGTTCAATATAGAGTTCATCTGTCTGCTGAAGGAGGAACAAAAGAAGGGTATCAGAATAAATGATCCCAATAATCCGGGAAGAGTATATATTAGCGGGAAAGGCCTCGATTATCCTTTCAGAATGAAATGGTCTGACAGGTTGCAACTCTGGAATATGAAGAGGATGAGTCAGAGGCAGATGAGGCAAATGATAGCTAAACTTAACGAATTAATTGTCCCTTTAAATAAATCATACACACTTAGCTATGATGGAATAAAAGAGAGATTCGCGCATGAAATGGTACGGGAGCGTCATCTTGCAAAGGCAATACGCTATCTGGTAACCGATAATTTCAACTCCATTGAGGATCAGAAAAAATTTCTTGAATCACTCTATGGGAGTAAAGAAATAAAAGCAGACATAAATAATCCGGCTGCACTGGAAAACGAAATAAGATCAAACCTTTTAAAGGCGGGGGGGGCAGCATATGTTGAAGAGAATAAGAACTCATTTCCTGACTTGAAAAAAATATTAAAACTTATTATTAATGCCGGAGGAATCCCATGCTACCCTGTGCTTCTTGATGATGCTTCAGGGAAAATCACAGAATATGAAAGTGACCCTGAGAAGCTATGCTCCTCCCTCTCCTCTCTTGGAATAGGCTGCATTGAGTTGATACCCGGGCGTAACACTATTTCCTTACTTAGGGATTTTGTTGATTTTTTCCACAAAAAAGACTTTGTAATCATTTTCGGAACAGAGCACAATACACCTGAAATGATGCCTTTGACTGTATCGGCAAGAGATTCTGTCCCTCTTGATGAATCCCTTAAAAGAATAGCATGGGAAGGTGTTTGTGTGATTGCCGCCCATCAGTACCTCAGGGCTCAGCGACGACAAGGGTATATTCTTACTGATGGAACCCTCAGCAAGGACCAGAGAAATGAACTCTTCAAACTCGGACAAATAGTGATAGAATACTATTTGAACAGAGATAATGAATTAAAATAATATCCGGATGAAACAGGAAATCAACGATCTCATCGAAATATCAAAGTATTATGGCAATGATAAAAGTTTTGTTATTGCCGGAGGGGGAAATTCATCTTACAAGGATGATCAGACAATTTGGATAAAAGCAAGCGGACAACACCTTTCGGATCTTACGGAAGATGGACTGGTAGCACTTAGCAGGGAGAAACTGCAAATAATCTCCTCAAAGCAATATTCGGATGATCCGGTAAAAAGGGAATCGCAGGTAAAAGAAGATCTCTATAAAAGTATCATCGATCCTTCGAAAAACAGGAGACCTTCTGTTGAGACCTCGCTGCATGAATTATTACGATACCAAATTGTTGTTCACCTTCATCCGACCCTGGTCAACGGGATCCTTTGCAGCCGAAATGCCAAAAGTTTTACAGTAAACAATTTCGGCGACAGAGCTCTTTTTATCCCCTATACAGATCCCGGGTATACTCTTTTTAAAAAGGTTGAAGAGGAAATAATTATATATCGCGAAAGAAATAAAAGTGATCCAAAGATCATCTTTCTTGAAAATCATGGTGTTTTTGCGGCTGCAGATTCAACTGCGGAGATAAAGGAAATATACCAGGAAATTATAAACACAGCTGAGAAACAAGTAGAACTCCTGTCGGAACCAGAGGAGCTTCAATATAATCCTGTTATGCATAAAGTACTCCCGGCTATGAGGATGCTTCTTTCTGATGAAAAAGTCAAAGTAATAAGGTACAGGCACAACACTCTGATTTCCAGGTATTATATCAACCAGCAGGAATTTCACAAGATTTCATTACCTCTTATCCCTGATACAATTGTCTACTGTAAAACACACTTTATATATATCGAACATTCGTCAACAGCACAGAAGATAATCGATTCTTTCAAAATGCAGCTACCTCGATTTGTAAATGAATATGGCTATTTACCTCGTGTGGTGGTAATAAAGGATATGGGGCTGTTTGCCATCGAGGATTCCTGTAATTCTGCCGACATTGTTCTCGACCTCTATGAGGATCTTATAAGGATATGCCATTATGCGCTGCAAAACGGAGGTATTAAACTCCTTACACCTGAACAGGTAGAATTTATTGATAAATGGGAAGCAGAAAGTTACAGGAGAATAATAACAAGAACAGATGATGAGAAAGGCACACTTATCAACAAGATTGCTGTTGTTACAGGAGGTGCCCAGGGATTCGGCGCAGGAATAGCAGAATCACTATATATGCTTGGGATGAATGTAGTAATTGCCGATATTAATGAAGAAGCCGGTATTAGTAAGACAACCGTACTTAACGCAATTAAAGGGTATGGCAAAGTAGTCTTTGTTAAAACCGACGTCTCTGATCCCGGGTCTGTCAAAAACCTGTTAACCACGACGGTGAGCAAATTCGGCGGTCTTGACCTGATGGTCAGCAATGCAGGTATTTTATTTGCGGGAGGTCTTAATGAAATGGAGCCTGAAATATTTGAGAAGGTTACAAAGATTAATTATTATGGCTACTATTATAGTGCAAAATATGCTGCCGAAGTTATGAAACTCCAGAACATGGAGAAACCCGATTATCTTACTGATATAATACAAATAAACTCAAAATCCGGGCTCAGGGGCAGTAACCGGAATTTTGCCTATTCAGGAGCCAAATTCGGAGGCATAGGGCTTACACAATCATTTGCCATGGAACTGGCTCCTTTCAGGATCAAGGTGAATTCAATATGTCCTGGTAACTTCTATGAAGGACCATTATGGTCTGATCCGAAAAACGGATTGTTTATCCAGTATTTAAAAACCGGGAAAGTACCGGGGGCTAAAACCATAGAAGATGTCAGAAAATATTATGAGGACCAGGTACCTATGAAAAGAGGCTGCCGCCTAGATGATGTCATGAAGGCGCTTCGTTATCTTATAGATCAGGAATATGAAACAGGGCAGGCTCTGCCTGTAACCGGAGGACAAGTTATGCTGGGATGATTATGAAAACTAAAGCAGTAAGAATATACGGGAGAAAGGACCTCAGGCTTGAGGAGTTTGAGCTGCCGGAAATGAAGGACGATGAAATCCTTGCCCGGGTAATTACCGATTCTATTTGCATGTCATCACATAAAGCAGCATTACAGGGGGCTGATCATAAGCGTATTCCTGATAATATTGCCATAAACCCTACAATTATCGGTCATGAATTTGCCGGTATTATCCTGAAAGTGGGAAGCAAATGGCAGCACATGTACCATGAAGGACAGAAATTTTCTATTCAGCCTGCCATGGCTCACACAGGTACCCTTGATGCGCCGGGCTATTCATTTAAATATATTGGAGGTGACGCAACTCATATTATTATACCTGACATAGTTATGGAGGCGGGTTGTCTTCTCCCCTACGAGGGTGAAGGATGGTTCCCGGCATCTCTGGCAGAACCTATATCTTGTATAATAGGAGCCTTTAATGCCAGCTACCATATCCCGCCAGGTACCTATAACCATGAAATGGGAATCAGGGAAGGAGGTAAACTGGCTATTCTGGCAGGTACGGGACCAATGGGACTGGGTGCTATTGACTATGCCCTGCACCAGGACCGTAAACCTTCACTTATAGCAGTAACCGATATTGATGAAACCCGTCTTTCAAGAGCTGCCTGTCTTTTTAAACCTGAAACTGCAGAAAAAGAAGGGATAAAACTCTTCTTTATAAATACAGCAAAAAAGGTTGATCCTGTAAAGATCCTTCGTGACCTGACAGGAGGAAGCGGCTATGATGATGTTTTTATTTTTGCACCTGTAAGACAAGTTGTGGAACAGGGTGATGCAATACTAGGTTTTGATGGCTGCCTGAATTTCTTTGCCGGACCTACAGATCCCAAATTCAGGGCTGAATTTAATTTCTATAATGCACACTATGCTTTAACACACATTGTAAGTACATCCGGCGGAAATACCGATGATATGCGTGAAGCACTGAGACTTATGTCTGAGGGAAGAATAAATCCTGCAGTGATGATAACACATATTGGAGGTCTGGATGCAGTGGTTGATACAACAATGAACCTGCCTGAAATTCCCGGAGGCAAAAAACTGATCTATACAAATATTTCAATGCCCCTGGTTTCCCTGTATAAATTAAAGGAATTAGCAGCCCATAATATATTTTACGGAGAATTGCACGAAATTGTTACTGCAAACGACTATATCTGGTCTGTTGAAGCGGAGAAATACCTGCTGGCAAACGCAAAATCAATATAGTTTTCATAACTCATACACACATCACTTGCAAAGTCAATACCAGTGGAAATAATTTCTGACCACTCCTCCGTTCCCATTTTATCAAGTTGATCAACAGATATATCTTTTTTGTGGATTGCGGCCATCATACCTGCATTGAAATTATCTCCTGCTCCGATAGTACTAACCGGGTTTAAAGCCTTTACAGGAAATTTGCCTGAATAGAAGGTTGTCCTTACAAATACTGCCTCAGTACTGGCAGTGTATACCATACAATTGCAGAATTGCCGTGTCATCTCCCAGGCTTCATCAGGAGTGTTTACATCAAAGATATTTTTAAAATCCTCATCCGATCCTCTTATAATACGGGCCATCTTCATATTCTCGATAATCAATGGTTTAAGTTCCGGCAGTTCAGATGCATGTGCCTTTCTGAAATTGGGATCATAAATTACAATTGCTCCCTGATCGCCTGATCGTTTTATGAAATCGGTGAATTTGTTCCGTATTACTGAAGTTATCGCATAAATTGATCCACAGAGTATGAGATCATCTTTAAAAACAGGAGGAAATACCATATCCAGTCTTTTCGAAGGATAATTCTTATAGAAAGTATAGTTTGCATCATTTTTTTCATTCAGCATAGCAATTGCCAGGGCGGTAGTACCTTCCCTGTAATGGTCCACGAAATCGGTACCTACTCCGTTTTCATGGAGGAAATTATCGATAAGTTTTCCAATATCATCCTCTGCATATTCGCTTACCAGATAAACAGGCAGCCCAATACGTCCCAGCGATACAGTGCTGTTAAGCATAGCTCCCCCTGGTTTTGCAGCCTGTGGCTGTCCGTTTTTAAAGATAATATCAAGAAGTGTCTCGCCAATAGCATATATCTTTCTCATATTGACAATATTAATCTGAACCAGATGTGAATTTACAAAATAAATACTCAATGTATTAATTATATTTGTCAAGGCAAAATCTGATATTATGAAAGCAATGATGCTCACCGGAATTCGGAACATGGAATTGATGGATGTTCCCGACCCTGTTGTCAGCAACCCCCGTGATGTTAAGATCAGATTGTCAGTTGTTGGTATTTGCGGATCGGATATTCATTATTATACCAGGGGAAGAATTGGGTCGCAGGTAGTAAGTTATCCATTTACTGTTGGACATGAGGGTGCAGGAATTGTAGTTGAAACCGGACCTGAGGTCACGAGGGTGAAGGTGGGTGATTCCATTGCTATCGAACCTGCTCTTTCATGTAATGAATGTGACCAGTGTCTTGCCGGGAGAAAACATACCTGCCGTAAGATAAGGTTTCTGGGTTGTCCGGGACAGGCAGAGGGATGCTTGTCGGAATATATTGTCATGCCGGAAGAGAATTGTTTTCCTCTTTCCGGGAAGCTTACTGCAGATCATGGTTCTGTTTCAGAACCACTTTCAATTGGACTTTACTCTCTTAAGAAGGCAGGAAAACCAGGCAACTCCAAAATAGGAATATTAGGATTTGGGCCTATCGGGATGAGTGTTCTTCTTGCTGCGAAGACCTGTGATCCCCGAAGCGTATATGTAACTGACAAGATTGATGAGCGTCTTGCAATTGCCCGAAAGGAGGAGGTCTCATATACCGGGAATCCGCTCAATGAAGACATTGTTAAAAGTATTCTTAAGAAAGAACCATTGGGTCTTGATACAGTTTTCGAATGCTGTGGTGAGCAGGAAGCACTGGATCAGGCTATCACTCTCCTGAAACCCGGTGGAGAGCTTATTGTAGTTGGTATTCCTGAATCTGACAGATGGTCAATGGGAGTTGATGATACCCGAAGAAAAGAGATATCAATATTTTTTGTAAGAAGAGAAGTAGACTGTGTTGATCCTGTTCTGCAGCTTATGAAGAAAGAAAAGATCAATATTAAAAATATGGTAACACACCGCTTCCCGTTTTCGCAAACCAAAGAGGCATTCGACCTTGTTGCCGGTTACAGGGATGGTGTTATGAAGGCAATGATCGACTTTTAGTGCAGCAGATCCCTGTACCTCATAAGTGCTTCAATAAAATAGTAGTCAGCATAGGAAAGGGGAACATCAACCTCACTGTTTGCCGGTAATGAGCCGACACTATGTTTAAGAATAAAATCTCCATTCTCTCCCACGTTTGCTATGTACCCGGGTGAAGCAAGACTTCTCAGCTGTGTTTCTGCTACCTGCAGATATTTTGATCCGACAGCAGGCTCTGCCAGTCTGCTGAGTTCAATAAGCGCAGAAGCCATTATAGCACCGGCTGAAGCATCTCTGTATGTTTCAGGAATTCCCGGTGCATTATAATCCCAGTAAGGGATCATATCATCCGGCATATTGGGATGACTTATAAGGAAATCAGCGATATGTACTGCCTGGTCAAGGTATCTCTGCAAACCTGTTTCACGGTACATTACAACAAACCCGTATAGACCCCAGCTCTGTCCCCGCGACCATACTGATTCATCAGATGCTCCCTGGTGTGTTTCTTTTTTTTCAACTTCTCCGGTAATGGTATCATATGACACTACATGATATGAACTGTAGTCACTCCTGTAGTGATTTGTTATCGTTTTATCCGAATGATTTACACAGATTTTATAATAACTCGAATCTCCTGTCGTATTAAAGGCCCACATAAGATATTCGAGATTCATCATGTTATCGACTATAACCGGACACTGCCATCTGCTGCTGCTTCCCCACGATTGAATACAGCCAACTTCCGGACGGTAACGCGTTGATAATGACCTCGCACCTGCCAGCAAAACCTCTTTATAACTTTCATCACCGGTAAGTCTGAATCCGTTACCAAAACTATTGTAAAGCATGAATCCCAGATCATGAGTACCAGTGTTAGTTTTCTCTTTTTCAAGTCTCGATGTCATTAGAGCTGCTGCTTCCTTTATCTTCTCATCTTGTGAATATTCGTACAGATACCATAGGCTACCTGGGAAAAACCCGGCTGTCCACCAGCCTGATTCTGCAGTAACCAGTTTTCCTGAATCATCTGTTGTCCTTGGAAGCAGATTATCCTTTTCCTTCATCACCTCAACCATCAGGTTATACTGTTGTTCAGAAAACGAAAGGGACTTGTCAATGACCCCGGCCATAGGTTTTTCTTTTCTGCATGAAAAGGAAAACAGAGAAATCAGCAAAACTGGTATTATTAATAACTTCTTCATAATTAATATTTTATTACAAGATAATTAATTAACGTATTACCCTTCCCGAGGTATCGCCTTTCAAAAGCTGTTCAACTTCAGCAACAGTACTAAGGTTAAAATCACCATGAATTGTATGTTTCAGGCATGATGCTGCTGCGGCAAAATTGAGTACTTTCTGATCATCCTGAGGAAAGGTAAGAAGACCGTATATCAGGCCGGCCATAAATGAATCGCCTCCCCCCACCCTGTCAACTATATGTGTAATCTGGTATACAGGTGCCTCATAAAGTATTTTCCCGTCATAAAGTACTCCCGACCATGTATTATGATCTGCACTCAGAGAACCGCGAAGTGTAATGACTATTTTCTTGGCATTTGGAAATCTGTTTTTGAGTTTCTTACAAACCGATTCATAACTGGTACCTTTTATCTCTCCCCGGAAAACATCCACGTTGTCTGGTTTTATACCGAATACTTTCTCAGCATCCTCTTCATTACCGAGAATTATGTCACAGCCGTTTACAAGACCGGGTATTACTTCTGACGCGCTTTTCCCCCAATTCCACAGTTTCTTCCTGAAGTTAAGGTCACATGAAACTACCATATCCTTCTTTTTTGCAGCTTTGACAGCCTCAAGGCAAACGTCGGCAGCGCCTTTTGAAATTGCAGGGGTGATACCTGTCCAGTGAAACCAGCAGGCATCTTTGAAAACGGTATCCCAGTCTATCATACCTTCCTCAATAGCTGCTATTGATGAATTACTCCTGTCATATAACACTTTGCTGGGTCGTGTTACCGAGCCTGTTTCAAGAAAATATATACCCAGTCTTTCTCCACCCCTGGTAATATGGTTTGTACCAACACCATGTTTTTTAAGTTCCATAATAACCGCATCACCCAGATCATTCTGTGGGAGACGTGTTACGAATTCGGTGTCCAGGTTAAATTTTGCCAGCGAGACAGCTACATTGGCCTCACCGCCACCAAATGATGCATTAAACGAGGTTGCCTGGGAAAACCGCTGATGTTCAGGTGTTGCCATACGAAGCATGATCTCACCAAAGGTTATAATTTTCTTGTTCATGATTTAGCGACAAAAAATTTATTTTATAAATTATAAAGTTAAGAATAAGGTATTAAAGACAATGCTCCGGCCTAAAAATGATTAATATTCTGGTAAAATATGTAATTCTTGCTTATCTTAGATCGAATAAGAAATTTCTTTTCCTCTAATTCTAATTATGAAGAAAATAATTGTAATAGGCAGTTCTAATACCGATATGGTTATTAAAACTGACAAGATCCCCATACCGGGAGAAACAGTCATTGGGGGAATCTTCCTGATGAATCCCGGAGGCAAAGGTGCAAATCAGGCTGTTGCTGCTTCACGGCTTGGCGGGAAGGTTACTTTTGTTGCAAAAATAGGTGATGACCTGTTTGGGAGCCAGACAACAAAATTCCTGAAAAAAGAGGGTATTGACACCAGTTATATTGTTAAGGATTCAGAATTACCTTCAGGTATTGCCCTTATAACAGTTGACAGTGAAGGAGAAAACAGTATTGTTGTTGCACCAGGATCCAATCACAATCTGCTTGTAGAGGATATTGACAGTGACATCCTCACTGGAGAAAAATATAACGTCATGTTGATTCAGCTGGAAATACCTTTGATGACAGTTGAATACGCAGTTCTTACTGCTGCTGAAAGCGGGATAAAGGTTATTCTTAATCCTGCTCCGGCTCAAAAATTACATGATTACCTGCTTCGACATGTCTGGCTGATTACTCCTGACGAAATTGAGGCTGAAATACTTACAGGTATTAAAGTACATAACCAGGCTACAGCTGATACTGCTGCAACTTATCTTTTACGAAAAGGAGTAAAAAATGTAATCATTACAATGGGTGCCGAAGGAGCTTATATAAAATCAGAAAATTTTACTGAAATGTTTCCGGGAATTAAGGTCAAAGCTGTTGATACAACAGCGGCAGGAGATGTTTTTAACGGTGCACTGTCGGTTGCCACGGCGGAAGGGAAAGGATTAAGAGAGGCTGTTATTTTTGCCAATAAAGCTGCATCAATATGTGTGACACGCATGGGAGCTCAGGCTTCTGCACCATACAGAGAGGAAATTATGCCCTGATAGTTATTTTCCCTTTTCTGACAATATATTTAATCTTATGAAACATTGTTCATTATTATTATTACTTCTGATTGTTGTTACTGGTTGTAACAACAAGTCAAAAGAAGAAACAGGTGCTCCGCTAAAAATAATCTTTGACACCGACCTTGGTCCTGATTATGATGATGTTGGTGCGCTTGCTTTTCTCCATGCAATGGCTGACAGCGGAAAGGTGGAGATACTGGCAACAGTCTCATCGAACACCCATGAACTGGTGGTCCCTTCCATCGATGTTATTAATACATACTTCAACAGACCCGATTTGATAACAGGTGCTCCGAAAGGTGGAGGTTTAAACCTGGGTTCATCCCAGCACTGGGCAGATTCGATAGTTACTAAGTATCCCCATGATATCAGATCCACTTCTGAAGCTCCGGATGCAGTTAAAATCTATCGCAAGATACTAAGTAGCCAGCCCGATAAAAATGTAACAATTGTTACTGTTGGGTTTATCACAAATCTGTGTAATCTGCTCAAGTCACAACCTGATGAAATTAGCCAGCTTACTGGCTATGAGCTTATTGAAAAAAAGGTTGATAAACTCATATCGATGGCTGGAAGCTTCCCTGAAGGAAAAGAGTTTAATGTATTCATGGACTCAACTGCATCGAAATATCTTTTCGAGAACTGGCCAGGGAAAATTATATTCACGGGATTTGAAATAGGCTGGGAAATAAGAACAGGATTAAGGCTCATTAAGTCTTCTGTTACTGATAGTCCGGTAAAGGATGTTTTCCGTATCAGTATTCCTCTCTCGGAAGAAGATAAATTCGGGCGTATGAGCTGGGACGAAACTGCTGTCATGATAAGTATTTACGGGACACAGGGCTTCTTTGATACAAAGAGGGGCAGGATCATAGTATACCCTGACGGAAGCAATTCATGGGAGGATGATACGGCCGGAAAACATCAATATGTAATCCAGAAAATGCCGGTGACAGAAATGGCAACATTTATTGAAGACAGAATGATGCATAGACCCATAAACCCATAAACAAAAACCCCCATCCCGATAGTTATCGGGACCCCTGAAGGCCTGCCTGCCGGCAGGCAGGGGACTAAAAAAAATAATCATATGAATAAATGTTTATCCCTTTCAATGTTTGTATCCTTATTCCTGTTATTCACTTCATGTCAAACGGACCAAAATGAATACAGGAGTATTAAACCTGAAGTTCTTAAAGACAAGATTGCCGGAGGATGGGCAGGAAAAATGATTGGTGTCACATATGGTGCCCCAACTGAATTTCATGCTCTGGGCAGAACTTACGAGGATTCCATAAAATGGAAACCATCTGATATTCAGGGAAGTATCTGGCAGGATGACATCTATGTGCAGCTTACTTTCCTGATGGCAATGGATAAATACGGCATTGATGCTCCGGCAAAACTATTCCAGGAGATGTTTGCCAAAGCCGGTTATCCGCTATGGCATGCAAACATGCAGGCAAGGAAAAATTATTACGACAGCATCTTTGCTCCCTTTTCCGGTACTCCGGAATATAACATCCATGCAGATGATATTGATTTCCAGATAGAGGCTGACTACATTGGTTTCATGTGCCCCGCGATGCCCTGGACAGCTGTGGATATTGCCGAAAAGATCGGGCATATAATGAATTACGGTGATGGAGTATATGGAGGTGTATTTGTCGCTGCCCTTTATGCGGAAGCATATTTTGAGACTGATATTGATCTAATTATCGAAAAGGCTTTAATGTCAATCCCGGATGAAAGTGATTATCACAAAATAATTAAAGATGTTATCAAATTACATCAGCACTATCCTGATGACTGGAGAGCTGCCTGGAAGGAACTTGAGGACAAATGGGGTGATGTTGATATCTGTGGTGCCGGTTCTCCTTTTAATATTGATGCAAAACTCAACGGTGCGTATATAGTAATGGGATTACTTTATGGTGAAGGAGATCCTGTAAAAACACTTGAAATATCAACACGTTGCGGCCAGGATTCAGATTGTAATCCATCAAATGCTCTTGCTGTTATCGGTGTAATAAAAGGGTTTTCCGGATTGCCTTTGTACATGCAGGAGGGAGTCAAAGCAATCGGTGATTCAACTTTTATACATACCACATATTCTTTTAACAGTGCAGTAGAAAGCACATATAATTATGCTCTTGACTTTATAACTGACAATGGTGGTAAAGTAAGTAGTAAAAAGATAAGTATAAAAAAGCAGACCCCTGCTCCACCAGAGCTCGAGGTCTCATTTCCCGATCTTGTTTTTGACAGGAATTTGTCGGTATTTAATGAAAAGGAGTGGTCATTCAAAGGCAACTGGAAGCCTTATGAGGTTTCAAGGCAGAATAACAAAATCCGTCAATCGATATATGCAGAAAACAACGGTGATGAAATTGAACTTACCTTTACAGGGACAGGTATTTCATTTGAAGGAAACTGGTACAGGGATGGAGGGAAAGCTGATCTTTATGTTGACGGAACACTTCACAGGACTATCGATACTTACTATTACTTTGCAGGACAACAACATACGGAAAGTATTTGGCATATCCTTAACCTTGCACCGGGTGAGCATAAAGTCAGGCTGGTAGTAAAAGGAGAAAAACGTCCTGAGTCAGAAGGTACACGTGTTTATATTACCGGAGCAAAAATCTTCAGGACAGAACCAAAAAAAAGCGATAACCGGAAATTTTCATTCGAAAAATAATACCCCTTCCCTTTTATTCCTACCCTTCATATATATCTCTGTATTATGTTGATTAATAATATATTGACATGGGATGTTTTTAATTGTTAAAGCCGGAGAGCCTGCCCCGCTTAGGCGGGGCTTTAAATCCCAGTATCCCCGGTTACATCCGGGGCAGGATAGGGGAAATATGGTCAACCCCGGGAGGTGGTTGAATAAATTATCCTTATTTTTTAATCTTCAACACCTCTGGTGTTGTATCCATAATCCCACATTTACCATGGATATAACCATGGATATTGGAATTGGACGCCCCAGGTGTCAAAATATTATCTCGCATATATAAAGATGTGTATAAAGGGTAGTTACCTTCCATGTGGTGATTTTTGGAATTAATGTTATTCTTTCTACTTTTATCTTTTTACTTTTATCTTTTTACTTCTATATATGTTCATACCACAAAGTTATTTGCTGGCTGTTTTCCTCTGTATCATAACCATGCTGTGCTGGGGTTCATGGGGTAACACGCAGAAGCTTGCCGGAAAATCCTGGCGTTTTGAACTCTTTTACTGGGACTATGTAACAGGGATTGTTATTTTCTCCCTTATTCTTGGTTTTACATTGGGTAGTATTGGAGATCAGGGCCGGAGTTTTACAGCAGATATAGCACAGGCTGACGGTAAAAATATCCTCAATTCTATCTTAGGAGGAATCATATTCAATGCTTCCAATATCCTGCTGGTAGCAGCAATGGCTATTGCAGGGATGGCGGTTGCCTTTCCTGTTGGTGTGGGAATCGCCCTTGCACTGGGTGTTATTATTAACTATATTTTTACACCTAAAGGAAATCCTGTTATCCTGTTTATAGGTTTAGCCCTTATAATTACAGCTATCATCATTGATGCTGTAGCTTATAAAAAACATAGTTCATCGCTGCAGAAGGTGTCTAAGAAAGGTATACTTCTGTCAGTATCTGCCGGGATACTGATGGCTCTTTTCTACCGTTTTGTAGCCAGTTCCATGTCCGGAAATTTTGTTTCACCTGAACCGGGTAAGCTTACCCCCTACTCTGCTGTTTTCTTCTTTGCGACAGGAGTACTTGCCAGTAATTTCCTGTTCAATTATTTAATAATGAAAAAACCATTTGAGGGTGCTCCGGTATCCTTCAGGGACTATGCGAAAGGCAGTGTTGCTGTACATCTTACAGGAATCCTGGGTGGAATTATCTGGAACATTGGAATGTCAATGAGTATTTTGGCAGCGGGCAAGGCCGGTTTTGCAATATCATACGGACTGGGCCAGGGGGCAACCTTAATAGCAGCACTGTGGGGTGTATTTATCTGGAAGGAATTCAGGGGAGCATCTAAACAGGTTAACTCACTAATATTATTTATGTTCCTGGCATACCTGGCAGGATTGGCATTACTTGTATATGCCGGAACATAGAAGGTTAATTCATTATACAGACTAAACTTAAAACATCATAATTATGAATAAAAGGATTCTTGTTGCCTTAGTTTTTTTGCCGGCCTTTTTTATTTCAAAGGCTCAGAATGTTGGTTCTTCTACTGAATATATTATTTCACTGACCTCTGAATGGAAAGGTGAACGTTTCGCTGATGGAAGACCTAAAGTATCTGATGCACTGCTTGAAAGACTAAAGAATATATCTATCGAAGAGGCATGGGGTGTTCTAAGGAACAAAGGTTATTTTAATCAATTTGAAAACGACTGGGTGATCATCCATCCTGATGAGGCGATGACCGGCAGGGTTGTGACTGCGCAATATATGCCTATGAGACCAGATCTTGAAAAATATATAAAGGAAAAAGGTAAAGCTGAAAACCGGGCACAACAGGGGGGAACAAACTCATGGCCAATAGACATATTGAAAGAAGGTGATATATATGTTGCTGACAGTTACGGGAAGATCATAGACGGAACCCTCATTGGCGATAATCTTGGGAATTCGATTTATGCAAAATCAAAAAGGGGTGTGATTTTTAACGGATCAGTCAGGGACCTCGAAGGGCTAAACGAGATTAAAGGTTTCAATGGATGGATAAAAGGTGCTGACCCATCATACATAATGCAGATGTCGCTCACCGCAATAAATGCTCCAATACGTATCGGGAGAGCTATTGTCCTTCCGGGAGATGTAGTCCTGGCCAAAAAGTACGGAGTGATCTTTATTCCTGCACATCTTGTTGAAGAGCTGGTAATAACCTCCGAAGTAACTGCCCTGAGGGACCAGTTCGGGCACCAGCGACTGCGAGAAGGGAAATATAAACCGGGAGAGATTGACAGTATGTGGAGCGAAGAGATAAGGAAAGATTTTATCAACTGGCTACAGAATTACCCTGGCGAACTACCAATGACAAAAGAGGAACTTGATAATTATTTTAAGGAGAGGAACTGGTGATAGAGGCGCAGGGCTCAGGGCTCAGGCTTTGCAAGCCATAGCTGGACGAAGAACAGCGGCGGCTTGGCTCAGGATGATGACAAATAAGTGATAATCTGTGAAATCCGTGGTAAAAACAGGACTTATCATTATTACCGATCAACCTTATTAAAAATCCCAATACAATGAAAAAGATAATAGAGAAAATCAAGGCAGAGAACAGGCAGCTGG
>CAZDOM010000014.1:0-40656 GCA_964507015.1 uncultured Rikenellaceae bacterium
GTTATCATAACATGATACCAGCCAATGAGCAGGCTCTAAAACGGGGACTGGAGATAATAAAGAAAATATGATCCCCAACCCCCCAACCCCCCAACCCCCCAACCCCCCTAAAGGGGGGCTATAAACCTATTGTAATAGACTGATATATAAATACTTGGGTTTCATGCCCCCTTCAGGGGGCGAGCCACGCTTCAGCGTGGCTGGGGGTCTTTATAAAAATTCATCTCCTCAATATACTTCCATACAGGTGCCGGGAGAAAGTAAGACATATCCTTCCCTTTTTTGATACTATCCCTGATAAAGGTTCCTGATATATCCATCAGGGGAGCTTTTACGAAAGTAACCTTTGCTCCGGAAAGCAGTTCATCAAGTTGTGGCAGTGATGGTTTGACAACTTCATTCCTGGGATACACAATTATCCGGCATTTTTTTATCAGTTCAATGGCATTTTTCCACTTGTGTAATGTATAAAGGTTATCTTCACCCATGATCAGGGAAAACTGATGATTTGGATTTTTCTCCTCCAGGTAAGTCAGTGTATCGATGGTGTAGGAGGGTACAGGCAACCTGAATTCAATATCTGAGGCTTTCAGTTTATCACTGTTACCAATTGCCAGGTTTGTCATATGTAAACGCTGGTAGTTGTCGAGTAATGTCTCTTTCTTCTTAAGGGGATTATGCGGGCTAACGACAAACCATATCTCGTTCAGGTTTGTAAATTCAAGCATATAACCGGCAATTGCTATATGCCCTATATGAACAGGATTGAATGATCCGAAATATAATCCAACCTTTAACATAATAGGATCCCAGCTAGTTTTTCTCCTTTGTGTTAATTTGTGTTACTTTGTGTAGTACTTTGAGTCCTTAGCGGTTTAAAAAATTATTCACCAGCTTATATACTTCATTAACAGCCTTTTCCAGGTTGTTGTTTGTGACTATATTATCAAACTGGTTAGCCAGTTTAAGTTCTTCCGTAGCTTTATCTATCCTCATTATTATCTCTTCAGGATTATCTGTTCCGCGATGTCTTAGTCTTCTTTCAAGCTCCTTTTTTGAAGGTGGCATTATAAAAATGGAGATAGCATGAGTTTTGAAAATATCCTTCAGGTGAATTCCTCCCTTGACATCCACATCAAATAAAACATTATTTCCGTTTGCCCAGATCCTTTCCAGCTCATTTTTCAAGGTCCCGTAAAGCTGGTTATGATATACCTCTTCCCATTCAATAAAATCTTCCTGTGCTATTCTGCTTCTGAACTCATAAACAGACATGAAATAATATTCTTTGCCATTCTTTTCTTTTCCCCTCGGTACACGTGTTGTGGCTGAAATAGAAAACTCAAGATTAAGTCCCTTTTCAAGCAGATGCTTAACTATTGTTGATTTTCCGGCACCTGAAGGTGCGGAAATTATAACCAGTTTACCATTCATTGATTTTCTTCGTTTGCCCCGTCCCTAAAGGGTGCGAAGAAAATCAATTACTCCCTTTAGGGTAGGGGCAAATAATTGATTTTCGAGCACCTTTAACATGGATTTATAATTATTCCTATAAAACATTCAGAGTCTGTTCCTTAATCTTTTCAAGTTCATCCTTCATCATAACGACAAGCTTCTGTATTGATGCATCGTTGGCTTTTGAACCGATAGTGTTTATTTCACGTCCGATTTCCTGAGTAATAAAGCCAAGGATCTTGCCATTAGGGGAATCCGAAGCGGTCTTTTCAAGAAAATACTCGCAATGCTTTTTCAACCTGACCTTCTCCTCGTTAATATCCATTTTTTCAAGGTAGAATATGATCTCCTGTTCAAATCTGTTCTTGTCGATGTTTTCTGTACCTATATTTTCAGCAAGTGAATTGTTGAGTTTTTCCCTGAACCTTGTTATACGTTCCTCTTCGAAACCCTCGACTTCAGAAAGTAAATTCAGTATTCTGTTTATGCAACTCTTCATGTCGGCCTCTAATGAGCTTCCCTCTTCTATCCTGAAATTATCGAGCTGTTCTGCAGATTCCTCTATTTTTGACTTGATCAATTTCCATTCTTCATCGTTGAGTTCCTGTTTTTCTGTTTTGAAGGCATCCGGAAACCTCATAATTGCTGCCAGGATCTGTTCATCTGTTTTAATATTTAACTCATCGCCGATCTCCTTCATCTGCTCATAATACTTCTTAACCACGACTTTGTTGATTAAAGGAATATCGTCATAATCAACAATATCAAAACTTATTACAAGGTCTATTTTTCCCCTTTGAAGTTTCTGGCTTAATATATTTCTTATCTCGGATTCCTTTTCCTTGTAGAGCCATGGAAGTCTTGTATTCAGATCAAATGATTTTGAATTAAGAGATCTTATTTCCATTGTGATCTTCCTGCCTGAGATTTCCGCAGAGTTTTTTCCGAAGCCGGTCATTGATTTTATCATCTTCACTTTTATTGAGAATAGAACTGAAAGTTACAAATTCCCGTTAACATTAACAACAGTCTTGGTTTTCCAGCGACCCATCTTATAATAGAAGTAAGAGAGTGCAAGACCTATTACCCAGCCTGCCGGTATTGACCACCAAATGCCTTTGGAACCTATTCTACCTGAAAAGAACCAGGCAAAGGGAATCCTGATTATCCATAGTGATATTAGTGAAAAGATCATTGGCCAGAAAGTATCTCCTGCCCCCCTCATTATGCCATTATACATGAACATGAGAGTAAGGGTTATATAAAAGATACTGACGATTGTAAGGTACTGGTTACCTGTGAATATTACCTGGGCATCATTTGTAAATAGACTTACAAGGAGTTTCCCGAAGAGTACTATCAGAACTGTTGTACCTAAAGTCACTCCTCCGGCCATCTTTAATGTAGATATTAATCCGCTTCTGATACGTCCGGTTTTTCCGGCACCAATATTCTGACCCACAAATGTCGAAAGAGCCTGTGAAAAAGTTATTGCCGGAATTGTAGCCAGGTTATCGATACGTATTGCTACTGAGAATCCAGCTATTACATTGGTTCCGAATGTATTGACAATACCCAGCAGGGCCAGGTTTCCAAGGGCAACGAGTGTATGCTGGATACCTGTAGGCAACCCGATACGGATACTTTGTCTGAAGATCTCCCTGTCGAAATGTAATCCTTTAATTGCAATGCGAATCAGTTTATGCGTTTTATTAAGCCAATAGATGGCCAGTCCGAATGCTATACCATTTGCTATGATCGTTGCGTAGGCAGCACCGGCTATTCCCCATTTGAAAACAGCAACAAACAGCAGGTCAAGGATTATATTGACTACGGTTGCAATGATCAGGAAATAGAGCGGAGTTTTTGAATCACCCAAACCTCTTAGCGCAGCACTTGTCCCGTTAAAACCGAAGAATATTACGATTCCTGCAAAGAAAATACGAAGGTACTGTGTTGCCTGGGGCATTATCTCTTCAGGAAGTCCCAGGAGCCGGAGCAAAGGCCCGGCAAAAACTAGTCCTGCAATAGTAACAATAATACCGGCACCTGCACTGTATACATACATTGTATCGATAGCCCTTTTAACCTTTGTATAGTCTTTAGCCCCGAAATACTGAGAGATTACCACTGTGGTTCCCATTACAAGGCCGATGATCAGGGAAACCATCATGAATATTACCGGGAAAGAGGCCCCAACTGCTGCAAGTGCCTCTTTACCAACAAAATTTCCTACAATTATTGTGTCGATTATACTGAAAAGCTGCTGAAACACATTTCCGATAAGCATCGGAGCTGCAAACTGAAAAATAAGCCTCCCTTCCTTCCCTGTTGTTAGATCCTGCATTATTATTTTTTAGCGGTGCAAAGAAAGGGAATTATGTGAGACTATCAAAATCTGTTGCTACAACCTTTCCAGCTCTATCGAGAAATGTCTTAGAAATGGAGCCTCTTTGCTGATACGTACTCCTCTAGTTATAGATTCTCTCCTATCAAATACATTTCTCGCTACGGCTGCAACATAATCCATGTGCATGTTGGTATAAACCCGGCGGGGGACAGCCAGCCTGACAAGCTCAACACCGCTATGCCTGTTTTTACCTGTTACCGGATCCCTGTCAGCCATAAGAGCTCCTATTTCAGAACCCCGTATACCTCCTTCGATATATAACTCTATTGCCAGAACCTGGCCGGGGAATTCCTCATCAGGGATCTGGGGCAGGAAGCGCTTTGCATCAATGAATATTGCATGACCTCCAAATGGTTCAAGGAGAGGAATGCCATATTTTTTCATCTTTGTTCCCAGGTATTCTATCTGGCCGATCCTTGAGCTTAGATACTCCTCTTCAGTACCTTCATAAAGACCCTGGGCAAGGGCATTCATATCGCGGCCAGACATACCTCCGTAGGTGATAAATCCTTCATAAATGATATTGAAAGCACATGCCTTTTTAAATAACTCTTCATCCCTGTATGCCGTAAAACCACCCATATTGACAATGGCATCTTTCTTTGAGCTCATTGTCATACCGTCGGCATAGGAAAACATCTCCGTGGCAATTTCCCGGATACTTTTATCAGCATATCCCTCTTCTCTTGTTTTTATGAACCATGCGTTTTCTGCAAACCTGGCCGAATCAAAAAACAATTTCACTCCATACTTATGTGCAAGACTGCCAGTCTCCCTGAGGTTTTCCATGCTTACAGGCTGTCCACCAGCAGTGTTGTTTGTAATGGTGACAACAATACACGGGATTTTTTCGCGCGGATTGTTTTTCAGCACCTCCTCCAGTTTTACTGTGTCAACATTCCCTTTGAATGGATGCCATGAGGTCAGGTCTTTGGCTATATCAACCGTGCAATCCACAGCTTTTGCCTTACGGAATTCTATATGACCTTTTGTTGTATCGAAATGTGCATTCCCCGGGACAATATCTCCCTCCTTTACCAATGCTGAAAAAAGTACATTTTCGGCAGCTCTTCCCTGGTGAGCCGGAAGGACATTCTCAAAGCCTGTTATTTCATTGACAGCTTTCTTGAGGTTGTAAAATGATGAAGCCCCGGCATAGCTTTCATCTCCACTCATCATCGCAGCCCATTGCCTGTCACTCATTGCTCCTGTACCTGAATCAGTAAGGAGATCAATAGTGACCCGTTCTGATTTAAGATTGAAAAGATTGAATGAAGCTTCTTTAATCCACTTCTCCCTTTCTTCCCTCGAGCTTTTAAAAACCGGCTCAACCATTTTTATCTTAAAAGGTTCAAATATTGGTAGTTGCATAATAATGAAAATTTAAATTATGTTGTTGTAAAAACGAAACATGCTTCGTTTCTACAACAACATATTGTATATGTATTTAATAAATTGGAAATGTATTTTCAGAATACAAAAGAATCCCTGTTTTTGATATTTTTGTATATATCAACAGAATATTTTACCGTTAGTATTGCCTGTGACATAGTCTGTTTCTTGCGATATGTAAAAATAATAGTATTTTATGATAAATTCAACCTGGAGTTAACATGAAAAATACCGAATCATGAAGATGAAAATACTAAGGATCCTATTGATATTTATTTTTGTAGATTTGTGTATACCAGTTTTTTCACAGGATTCATCTCTGTACAAAATAGATACCATTATTGATTCTCTTCGACAGAGTGGAATGATCCTGAGAGAACCACAACAAAAACCGGAGATAATCCTTTCACATGATGAAGCTCTTAAGTTCCTTCGGCAGAAGTATCAGTCACAGTACTGGAAAAACAGCAATGATCCTTTACGGATGGCGATTGAGCGCCTGATATTTGAAGTTACAAACCAGCCATATGATTCAACTGAATATTTTCTAAAGGAATATCCTTTTGATTCAATAAATATTTCATGGGACAGATTCTATACATGGGAATCATTTACCATTAAATTACCGGAGATCTCTGATGAGATTCCCTCTGACTCAGTTCATATCAATAGAGATACATTGCATGTTAATAGCGATTCAATTGAGCTTGAGCTTAAACTTCCTGACACAATATTTTCGGATATAATTGCTGATTCTTCAGCTATTGAAGTAAGGCTAAAAAATGAATCCGGTCAGAGAGATACAATTATATATTATATTAAAGATACATTGAATATTGTCGGGTCGAAGAATGCAGAATTACCGTTTACCTATTATAATAATCCATACCAGGGTGATTCTCTCAGAGTGGCTGTTGAATCTTTGACAGAGTATCTTCAGGAGCGTGATTCAAGTATTATTAATATCACGGGTTCAGGTGGTTCTGTAACTAATATATGGCTAAACTCCAGGGCAAACATGATGCGTCGCTACTGGTTAAAGAATGAGATGAACGATTCAATAACAGTATGGATCGGATCCCCTACAAGGAACACCATAGGATTATACCTTGAACAGGGTGTGGACTTCAGAAGACCCCCAAGACAACAGAACTACTCTGATGCCCGTATTGAAGTCAGGGAGATTGACAAAAAAACACTTCAGGAAGCTACCCACATTGTTGTAAAACAGAATTTCTGGAAATATCGTAATGAAGCATCTTTTGCACTTAACCAGACCTCACTTACAAACTGGGTGAAAGGAGGAGAAAGCAGTATTTCGACAGCTCTCGATATTACAGGTTATGCCGATTATGAAAATAAAGAAATCAAGATGATCTCTGCAAATTTTGCAAGACTTAAGTTCGGACTTGTTTCAACCGAGGGAGATGGAGTAAGAAAGAATATTGACCTGCTTGAAACAAATTCAAAAATTAATCACAAAGCCTTTGGTAAGTTTGATTTCAGCGGCATCCTGCTATTTAAGACACAGATAGCCAACGGTAAAAATTATACTGAGGTCAATGGAAGAGATACCGCTATATTGGTATCGAAATTCTTTAATCCTGCAATTATTACTGCAGGTTTCGGACTTGATTACAAACCAAATATAAACACTTCTATTAACTTCTCTCCTTTTTCTTACAAGGGTACCTTTGTAACTGATACTGCAGCTATTGATCAGACCAAATATGGTGTGGCAGCAGATAAACGATCAAAGAATGAACCAGGTATGAGTTTCATGATTTCAAATAAATATAGTCCGGTAAAAAGCATAACAATAATAAACAGACTTCAGCTTTTTACAAATTATATCAATAATCCTCAGAATATCGATATCGACTGGGAGATGATTTTAACTGCTAGCCTGAACTGGTTTACTGATGTAAGGCTGAATACGCATCTGATATATGATGATGATGCAAAAACTGCGGTATTTGATAAAGAGAAACAACCTGTCCTCGGTTCCGATGGAAAACAAAAAACAACAGCCAGAGCACAGTTCAGGGAACTGCTCGGATTCTCCTTTGTATTTAGATTTTAAGCCCCTAAATCCCCTGAAGGGAACTTGTTAGTAATTACAACACAAAAGCCCCCTTTAGGGGGTTGGGGGCTTTACCCCTTTAGCGGGTTGGGGGCTATAATGCCTTCTGATAAATTCTGAATTTCTTTACCACTTTCCCGTTGACTCTCTCGTATTCAGCTCTCATCCTTGTGTTATCTTCAAGTACGAGATGGCTGTCTATTACCTCCATTTTATGTTTTATACCTGACTGCAGGATCTTGACTCCCATGAGAACATCAATACCCTTGCCTCTGTAGGCTTTCTTGACACCACCCAGCATCATTAACAATTTTTTTGATCTTTTTGATTCTTTCAATACTTTAAATATCCCGAAAGGAAGAAGTCTGCCGTTGCATGCTTTTATCCCCGGACTGACATCTGGCATACCAATGGCAAATCCAACCAGTTCACCCTCTGCTTCAACAAGCTTAATGAATTTGGGATCGAGGATGGGAAGATACCTGTTTGCGAACTCTGTCTTTTCCTTGTCGTTCAGCGGTACAAAACCATAGATCTCATTGAAGGTTTCGTTCATAAGCTCAAGCACCGGTAAAATATATGCTTTCAGCTCTTTCTTTGATGTAAATTCAACGATATTAAACCCGTTATTATTCTCAACTCTTTCCAGTATCTTTTTATATATTTCAGGCAGCTCTTTAGGCATATCAGCAAGGTAATTGACAAGATCTATCTTCTTTTCATATCCCTCATTTCCAATAAGTTCTGGCATATAGGAAGAATTGTTTGCAGCGGTTATGAACAGCGGGTATTCAAATCCTTCAATCTGGAATCCCTGTGGATCCTTATCTGAAAACCCCAGCGGCCCTACAAGCATACTCATTCCATTCTCCTTTGCCCATTTTTCCACCCAGTTGATAAGGGCATGAAATACCTCCCTGTCATTATAACAGTCCATAAAACAGAATCTGCCATGCTGCTCATTGTTAATAGTGTTATACCTGCGGTTAATAATACCCATTATACGTCCAATAGGTTTATTTTCCTTCCAGGCAAGCAGCAAAACAGCGTCAGCATACTTGTACGATTTGTTCTTTTTCTTGTTGAACAGGAGTCTTTCGTCCATGTAAATTGGAGGCAGCCACTCCGGCTCATTCTTATGTATCTTTTCAGGAAGATAGATGAATTCGTGAAGCTCCTTCCTGCCAGCTACCTTTTTAACAATTATGTTTCCCATTTGAGGATTTTTTCTACCTACAAGTAACGAAAAAATTAATGACAAAAAATATTTGATGCAAGAAAATTTAATAGTCAGGTTTGTATTACGAAAAGATCAGAAATTACAAAAGCTGCATATAGGATGCTTGCAATGCCGTTTGTTGTGGCAAAAGCAAGGTTTACTTTGCTTAGATCACCAGGCTTGACAATAATATGCTGGTAAAACAGGAGTCCTGAAAAGAGAGCAGCCCCCACCCAGTAAAGTATGCCTGTATTACCGTAAAGACCTGTAATGATAACAAGGGTGAATGTAATCAAGTGTACTAAGGAAGAGATTATCAAAGCCCTCTTTTTACCGGTTGCCTGGGGAATTGAACGCAGTTGGTTATCACGGTCAAATTCTTCATCCTGAAGGGAATAGATTATATCAAATCCGCTAACCCAGGTAATAACTATAAAAGAATAAAAAACAGGAATGGCCGCAAATGAATTTGTAACAGAAATATATGCACCGATAGGTGCCAGGCTTAATCCAAGTCCAAGTAGAAAATGGGAGAGGGAGGTTATCCTTTTGGTCAGGCTATACCCGAGAATGATAATAAGTGCAACAGGAGAAAGAAAAAGTGTTAGTCTATTGATAAAGGCAGTTGCAGCAATAAAAAGCAGTGAATTGATTATTACAAATATTGTTGCAGATCGTGCACTTATAATTCCTGAAGGTATTTCCCTGGCTTTTGTCCTGGGATTGAGTGCATCGTAGCTTTTATCCGCCACCCTGTTGAACCCCATAGCTGCATTACGGGCAAAGACCATGCATAGTATTATCAGCAGCAGGAGCCGCCATGTGAAAGAATACTCTTCGGAAGTAACTGCAAGCGAAAAGCCGATAAGGCCAAAAGGCAAAGCGAATACTGTGTGACTGAACTTAACCAGCGAAAAATAACTCTTGGCAGATCTCAGGATGGATCTCATTTCTCGAGCAGCTTTCTGTATATCTCGTAGCTTTCTTCATCAAACGTGACAAATATCACTTTTTCGGGATAGGAATTTTTCTTCAGAAACCTGTCAGATTCATTTACGGCAATCAGTGCAGCAAGATCTTTAGGGAATCCATACACTCCTGTTGAAATACCCGGGAAGGCTATGGTTTTTATTTTATTTTTTTTGGCAAGGTCGAGACTCGATTTATAGCATGATGCCAGAGTATCAGGCTCATCATTATATCCTCCTTTCCAGACAGGACCGACAGTATGGATCACATTCCTGGCTCTGAGATTGTATCCTTTTGTGATCTTTGCCTCTCCTGTTACACAGCCTTTCAGGGTTTTACATTCATCATAAAGCTCAGTACCTGCAGCTTTATGAATTGCCCCGTCAACACCTCCGCCACCGAGCAGGGAATTGTTTGCCGCATTTACAATGGCATCAACATCAAGAGTAGTTATGTCGCCCTTTATCAGCTCAACCTTTTTTTTCTTCATCATCTTATTTTTGCACCTGCTTCCTTTTCAAAAGCTGCGATCAGGTTGTTCATGATTTTATCAATATTCTTGTCAGTGAGTGTCTGATTATCGTCTCTAAGTATAAAACTCACGGCATATGATTTTTTATTCTTTCCCAGTGAATCGCTTTCATAAACATCAAAAAGATCAACATCCCTGAGAATATTTTTTTCTGTTCTGAAGGCTATGTTTTTTATCTTTTCAAAGGTTACATCCTTATCAACCAGGAGTGCAAGATCCCTTCTGACCCATGGATATTTTGGTAATCCGGTAAAAGAAACCTTATGGTCGAGAATCATATTTATCACGAGATCCCATTCAATATGAGCATAATATACATCTTGATCGATATCGAATTTCGACAGATATTCCTTTGAAACGGGTCCTGCTTCAACAATCATTTTTCCATTGGAAGACCAGGTAAGTGATTTGGAGAAGTATCTCTTTTCGCTTTTACCTGATAAAAGATTTGCGGGATCTATACCAAGACGGGACAGGATCATTTCAATATGTGCTTTAATATGAAAAAAATCCACGGGTACAGGCATGTTATTCCATCTCTGTGGACCTGTATTTCCGGAGATGAAAAGGTCGAGCGATTTCTTTTCTTCAAAATCGGAGACTTCAGGTGATTGTTTGTTTCCTGTTTTGAGAAAGTAGCAATATCCGAACTCATAAAATCTGAGATCCCGGGTCTGGCGGTTAATATTCCTGCTGATTGATCCCAGACCTCCATAGAGCAATGACTGCCTCATAGCATTAAGATCTGAGCTAAGAGGATTTGCCAGCATAACAAGCTGTTCACTGTTGAAATCTGCAGTCTCATAAAAGGAGGCAGGATTAAGTGAGTTGCACATTATTTCTGAAAAACCATTGGCAGTGAGTATATCCGAAATAATATTAACCAGTTTTTCCCTGTCAGGCTTTTCAGAATAGGAAAGTGTCGAACTGACATGTTCATTTATCTCTACATTATTGTAGCCAAAGATTCTCAGTATATCTTCAATAACATCAGCCTCATATACAACGTCAACCCTGTATGTAGGTATTTCAAGAGTCATCTTATCTGTATCTTCCTTCAGGATAATTATATCAAGAAGCTGCAGTATCTCTTTAATTGTTTGATGATCAATACTTTTACCAATCAACCTGTCGATATTTTTATAACTCACATCAATTTTCTTCCTGGCTATTTTCTCAGGATAAACATCAATAATTTCGGACGATATTTCTCCTCCGGCAAGTTCGCTGATAAGTAAAAGTGCTCTTTTAAGTGCCCAGTCAGTGATCTCAGGGTTGGCCCCTCTTTCAAACCTGAATGATGCGTCAGTATTGAGTCCATGTCTCCTGGCCGTCTTCCTAATAGAAACAGGATTGAAATATGCGCTTTCGAGAAAAATATTTCTTGTGGTTTCAGTAACTCCTGATTTAATTCCTCCGAAAACGCCGGCTATACACATCCCCTCTCTGGCATTGCAGATCATAAGATCTTTTGAGGATAGATCTCTGTCCTGTTCGTCGAGTGTTATAAATGGTGTTTTGTCAGGGAGATTCTTGATGATAATTTTTTTACCTTCGATCTTATCAGCGTCGAAAGCATGAAGGGGCTGGCCTATTTCATGTTGTACATAATTGGTTATGTCTACAACATTGTTTATAGGATTAAGTCCAATAGCCCGAAGTTTATTCTTCATCCATTCCGGAGATTCACCTGTCTTTACTCCGCTTATCGTAGCTCCCGTATACCGTGGACAATCCTTCTGGTTCTCTATTATAATCTCACAGGGATTATTGTTGTTATCAGGTTTAAATGCCTCAACAGAGGGAAGCTGTGCTCTGACATTCTTCCCTTCATTAATATTCATATATGCAGCCAGGTCCCTTGCGACACCAAAATGTGATCCGCCATCTATCCTGTTGGGTGTCAGTCCTATTTCATAAACAAAATCACTGGTAATATTGAAGTATTCTGAGGCAGGTACTCCCGCGACAGCATCTTTGTCAAGAACCATAATCCCTTCATGTGAAGTTCCAAGCCCCAGCTCATCTTCGGCACATATCATCCCTTCGGAAATCTCTCCCCTGATTTTTGCAGTTTTTATTTCAAAGGTCTTTTCTCCGTTAAATACAAATGTTCCAGGTGTAGCCACAGGTACTTTTTGCCCGGGAGCCACATTGGGTGCACCACAGACAATGCTTAAAGGTTTTTTACCTCCGATATCGACTGTAGCTATTGTAAGCTTATCGGCATCGGGATGTTTCCTGCAGGTAAGGACTTCACCGATAACAACACCTTTCAATCCTCCTTTTACAGATTCCCATTCTTCCATTGCCTCAACTTCAAGACCAAGACCGGTCAGTATTACTCCCAGTTTTCGCGGTTCGATATCAAAATCAAGGTACTCCTTCAGCCAGTTGTAAGAGATTTTCATTTTTTGTTCAGTTAACCGAAGGTAAAAATATAAATAATTTTTCTTAACCACGGTCCCGATAGTCATCGGGATCATGAATATTTACGGATTAATTCCGTGCAAATCCATTTTTTCTTTGGTAAATGAAGAATAAATGATTCCATTGCAGGCATACTTTCAGTTCATAATATCTTAATAAAGAATCTTTAGCCTGCATCTGTAGAAGCTCTATTTATCTATCTTTGTAATCAAACAACTTTTTATGGTCATTAATAAAGACGACAGGCTTATTCTCTTAACAAATGATGACGGCCTTTATGCAGCGGGATTGAGGACTCTTCTTGAGATAATGGAGGAGTTTGGGAAGGTGGTTATGATCTCTACCATGGAGAGTCAGTCGGGAATGTCTCAGGCGCTAACGGTAAAAACACCTCTCAGGGTAAAACTTCTTGATGAAAATGAAAAACACAGGATATATGCCTGTAACGGTACACCTACAGATAGCGTCAAATTAGCTATAAACCAGTTACTTGAGCGGACGCCTGATTTTGTGGTGGCAGGTATTAACCATGGTGCAAATGCTTCTGTTAGCGTTCTCTATTCGGGTACCATGGCTGCTGCAATCGAAGGTTGCCTCTACGGTATCAGCTCGGTTGGTTTCTCTCTTAATAATTTCTCACCAACAGCAGATTTCAGTGCCTGCAAAACATATATCCGTTATATTATGGACAGGCTCTCCGGCGAACCCCTGCCAAAAGGTATTTGCCTTAACGTTAATATACCTTCTGCTGAAGAGAAAGATATTAAAGGTATCATGATATGCAGACAATCGAAGGGTAACTGGAAGGAGGAATTTGAAAAACGTAAAGATCCTATGGGCAAGACATATTACTGGCTTACAGGTATTTTCCAAAATCATGAACCTGAAGCTGAAGATACAGACGAATGGGCTCTGGCAAATAAATATGTTTCAGTTGTGCCTGTCACTGTTGATATGACTGCTCACTGGTATATTGATCAACTTAAGGATAGACTAAAAGAATGACACTTTCAGAGAAATATGATAAAATGTCAACCGGGATAATTTCTGGTTTACTGTTGCCTTTTGTAATAGCACTGATATTCTTCCTTTTTGCGAAAGGAGATCCCGGATTGAAGGAGTGGCTGGGAAGGATAGTAACAGCAGATGTGGTGACTCATATGATCTCCCTTAGTGTTTTTCCGAACCTGCTTTTATTCCTCTTATTCAATTACTTCGATATGCTTAAGGCTACACGCGGAGTACTTGGAATTACTATTGTCTGGGCAGTCCTGGTTTTCGGAGTAAAGATTTTATTATGAGATATTTCATTATTGCCGGGGAACAATCGGGTGACCTTCACGGTTCAAATCTTGTAAAAGAGTTAATTAGAACTGACAGCGAGGCTGAAATATTTTGTTGGGGCGGCGACCTTATGGAATCAGCCGGAGCAACACTCCTGATGCATTATAGTAAAACAGCCTTTATGGGTTTTATTTTGGTTTTGAGGAACCTCCGGACAATTTCCCGCAATCTCTCTCTCTGTAAACAGCATATTGCTGATTTTAGTCCCGATTTAGTTATTCTTATTGATTATCCGGGATTCAATCTGCGGATAGCAGAATATGCTAAAATTTCAGGATTAAAGGTTTTCTACTATATCTCCCCTAAATTGTGGGCATGGAATGAAAAAAGGGTCGAAAAAGTAAAAAAATATATCGACCGTATGTATATCATCTTTCCTTTTGAAGTGGAATTTTACCGGAAACATGATATAGATGTTGAATACCGGGGTAATCCTCTCGTTGATGAAACGGAAAGAAGAATAGCCGCAATGCCATCAAGAGAAGAGCTTCTTAAAAGCCTCGGGCTTGAAGAGAAACCTGTTATAGGACTGCTGGCAGGCAGCAGGCGTCATGAGGTGGAATCGATTCTACCGCAAATGATCAGTATAGTACGTTATTTTCCACATTATCAGTTTGTTCTGGCGGGAGTGAAGAATCTGCCTGATGAACTGTACCTGAAGATTACCAAAAGAGAACCGGTTAAGCTGCTAAATGATAAAACAAGCGAAATACTATACCTTTCAGAAGCTGCCCTGGTGGCATCCGGAACAGCAACACTTGAAGCTGCACTTTTCAATGTTCCCCAGGTGGTCTGCTATAAGGGTGATTTTTTCTCAATGCTGATTGCCTGGATGGTAATAAAGGTGAAGTTCATATCACTTGTTAACCTTATTATGCAATCAGAAGTGATTAAAGAACTTTTAGGATATTCTCTCAATAAAAGGAATTTACTTAAAGAATTCAAAAAGATAATTGCAGGAGGTGAAGGAAGGGACCGGATACTCGAAAATTATAATCAATTACGAGATAAACTTGGACCCGCCGGTGCATCAGGTAGAGTAGCAGAGGATATGGTGAAAGAGTTGAAGTCCTCCTGCGCCAAGGATTCGGAGGATAAAAAGAGTTGAAGTCCTCCTGCGCTAAAGCTACGGAGGATAAAAAGAGTTGAAGTAAGTTTGGAAATAATTAAGACCGCAAGACCGCAAGACAATAATATAATGCCCAGAGGCCTGATCATATCCCTTTTCTTTCTTACATCTATCCAGTTATCAGCACAGGATAATGTAAGGATAAGGCTTTTTGGAGGTAATAACTCTGGTTATGCTCTGTTCTCGGTTGTAGATGGTAAATATGAACTCGATCATTTTAACGGTGATCCGGAAGAATTAAAAACAGGGGACATTGCTTTCATCTCATTTTATAAGGACCGGCTTGTGTTTAAACTCAATAACAATACTGCAATTGTTTGTGATTCACTTATTATATCGGGGGAAACAGGTAAAGATATTTTTTGCCTGAGGTCGGATGGAACGCAACGCTATTACTCCGGGGACCTGCATTGCTTTAAATATCCGGGAACAGTTCTGTTTATAAATGTGTGCGATATCGAATCTTATATTGCAGGAGTAGTACAGGCCGAAGGAGGAACAGGAAAACATATTGAGTATTTCAAGACGCAGGCAGTGATTGCCAGAACATATTTATTTAAGTATTTTGACAAGCATATTCTCGACAGGTATAATTTGTGTGATGATACTCATTGCCAGGTTTATAAAGGGATTTCTGATGATACTATAATAATCCGTGCCGCAATGGAAACCAGGGATCAGGTAATACTTGGTCCCGACAGCACCATCATTATTGCAGCTTTTCACAGCAACTGCGGAGGTGAAACTGCCCCTGCTGAGGATGTCTGGCTGACCTCACAGATATACCTGAAGAAAGTCAC
Organism: uncultured Rikenellaceae bacterium; assembly: GCA_964507015.1. Classification (GTDB taxonomy): domain Bacteria; phylum Bacteroidota; class Bacteroidia; order Bacteroidales; family VadinHA17; genus LD21. The sequence goes on from CAZDOM010000014.1 coordinate 15,764, forward strand.
GGATCCCTTCTGTACTGTTTCCCGCAATGCAAAATGGCAGAAGAGTATAAGTCTGAATGAGTGGATAGCTTATCTCCGGAAAATGGGATATGATGCAGATGAAAATAACCACTCATCATTAAACTTCTCACAGTTAACCAGGATGAAGGATTACAGGACACCTGGCTTTGCACTGCCCCTGAAACAGATAAGGACCGATATGGATCTGAGATCCACATTTTTCTCGCTGTCGGTTGAAGGCGATTCTGTTATTTTCAAAGGAAGAGGGTATGGCCATGGAGTAGGTCTCTGTCAGGAGGGCGCTATGGTCATGGCGGAAAAGGGTTTTGATTATAAACAGATTATTAATTTCTACTATGCCGGTGTGATAATTACTGATATAGGGAATGCACCCCCCAATCCCCCTGAAGGGGGGCTATAAGCCAATATATTTTCTTATTTTTGCCAATTTAACCCTTGTTATGTTTGCAATCTTCAGGAAAGAGATAAGCGGATTTTTCAGCAGCCTCACAGGCTATATTGTTATCATTGTCTTTCTTATTGTAAATTCACTTTTTATGTGGGTATTCCCGGGTGAATGGAATATCCTCGACAGTGGCTATGCCGGTCTCGATACCCTCTTTTTACTTTCTCCATGGGTTTTCCTGTTCCTTGTTCCTGCTGTAACTATGAGGATGATTGCAGAAGAAAAACGTCTCGGTACTATTGAACTGCTGTATATTAAGCCTGTTACCGAAAGGGGAATAGTCTGGGGAAAATACTTTGCATCGGTGGTTCTTGTCCTCCTCGCCCTGCTTCCATGTTTGATATTCTATATTTCGGTAAATACTCTTGGAGAGACACCTGGTAATCTGGATAAAGGAGGTACATGGGGTGCCTTTACAGGACTTTTCTTCCTCGCTGCCGTATATGCTGCAGCCGGTATATTTGCTTCTTCATTGACTGATAACCAGGTGATTGCGTTTATAATAGCAGTGCTTATATCTTTCTTCTTGTTTATAGGATTCGATTCACTTGCATATCTGCCCGGACTAAAACATATAGATGAATTTGTCATTGGACTCGGTATTAATGAACATTATAAATCGATGAGCCGGGGTGTGATAGATATCAGGGATGTTGTCTTTTTCATAGCTGTTGCTTCTATACTTAATGAGGCAACACGAATGGTTCTGTTATCACGTAAATGGAAGAAAAAGAGTTAAATGGAAGAGAAAAATGATAACAGGAATCTTAGGCTGAAAAGCTGGCTGCAATTGTTAATATCAGTTGTCGGGATAATACTGGTGTCATCGTTTTTGTCCCTGATAAGTGTCCGTATAGACCTCACCGGAGATAAACGCTACACACTCTCACAACCCACATTAGATATTCTGGATGGTATAGAGAAAGATATTTATATAGAGGTTTTCCTGGATGGTGATATGCCCATACCGCTTAAAAGACTCAGAAGATCGGTGAAAGAGATGCTTGATGAGTTTAGGATTGCATCCCGTAGAAAGATTCGCTATACCTTTATAAATCCTGCTGCAACAAAAGATGCCGAACAAAGGGATGCTATGTTCATGGCACTCATTAATAAAGGCCTTAATCCTGTCAATATTCAGGCAGGAGATGAAGAGGGAGGCAAGACACAGAAACTGGTTTTCCCGGGAATGATTGTAAATTATGAGGGTATTGAAGTACCGGTCAACTTCCTGAAAAACAACCAGTCGGTATCATACGAACAAAATATCCTTCATTCTATGGAAGGACTTGAATATGAGATGATCCAGACAATAGCAACAGTAAGTTCAGATACAATTTATAAGATAGCTTTCCTTGAGGGGCAGGGCGAGTTGCAGGAAGTGGAAGTAGCTGATATCACTATTAACCTGGCGAAATTTTTTACGGTAGACAGGGGCTCGGTAGGAGGCCAATCTGGAATCCTTGACCAGTATGCTGCTGTCATTGTTGCCGGTCCGGAAAAGGAATTCAATGAAGCTGATAAGCTGGTGCTCGACCAGTATTTGATGAATGGAGGAAAGATACTGTGGCTCCTTGAAGAGGTTGCTGTAAATTCCGATTCACTCGCTTATGGAGAAACGGTCGGTCTTTATAATCCACTAAACATTGAAGACCAGCTATTCAGGTATGGTGCTAGAATAAATCCCGAAGTTATACAGGATCTGGATTGTATAGTGATCAGGCTCTCAGTGACGACAGGAATTGAGCAAAAACAGATTGTTTCGGCACCATGGGTCTATTACCCGAGATTGTATCCAAATCAGGAACAACTTATAACACGAAACCTTAACAGGGTGAAGGGAGAATTTGTCAATACAATTGATACAGTAGGTCTGGATCCTGCAATCAGCAAAACAATCCTGCTATCAACATCGGAATATACCAGAACCCTGTCACCGCCGCTCATTATAAGACTTAAAGAAGCGGAAGAATTACCTGATGAAAAGGTTTTCAGTAAATCAAATCTCCCGGTTGCTGTTTTGCTTGAAGGCATCTTCCCTTCAGCTTTCAGGAACAGGATGACAGGCAGCCTTAATAAAGATAAAAACTTCAGGATAAGGGAAGAAAGTGTGGAGACAAAGATGATTGTTGTTGCAGATGCCGATGTTATCAGGAATGATGTCAGCAGGATCGGTACTTCTGTAACACCAAAGCCGCTGGGTCAGGACAAGTATACAGGGGAAATTTACGGGAACAGGGATTTTCTTGTAAATTGTATGAATTACCTTGTTGATGACAACAGTCTTATGCAATTGCGATCGCGTGAAATGAAATTAAGACTGCTGGATAAGGGAAGGATAAGGAATGAAAAAACATTATGGCAGATAATAAATATTGGCGGTCCTGTATTAATTGTGATCCTTGCCGGACTCATTTACGGTATGATCAGGAGATATAAATATGCACGATCTTAGTAATGAGTAATCTGGTGCTGAGAAATAGTATCATATCAGCTGTATTAATAATACTGCTGATAATTGTTCTTCTGTGGAGCGACAGATCACCTTATGGCAAAAGGCAAAGTTATTTCGCGGCAGTACCTAAAAAAGAGATAACAAAAATTGAACTTACTGAAGGTGAAAAAAAACTTGTTCTTTTAAATACAAAGGAGGGATGGGAGGTAAACGGAACAACAGAAACAAGAAAAAATGAGGTTCTCTTCCTTCTAAGGATATTAAAAGGAACTGAGATCAAATCTCCTGTCTCTCCCGGACTGTTCGAAAATGAAATAATAAATAACGGAATTCAGCCGGTTAAAGTAAAAGTGTTTGAAGGGAACAGGGTATTAAGTTCATTCCTCGTTTACAGGACAGGATCAAATCTTTATGGTAACATTATGAAGAAGAAATCCCGGACTAAACCCTTCATTGTCTATATTCCGGGTTATGAGGGAAATATAGGTTCTCAATTCACAGCAGATGAGCTTTTCTGGCAACCATTCAATATATTTAATCTGCTGCCATCGGAGATATCTTCTGTAACACTGGAGAATCTTTCTGAACCACTCTCTTCATTCACTATAAAGGGAAGATATGGGATTTATACTCTTACTGATTCAATGCAATGTTTATCAGGATGGGATACGGCAAGAGTAAAACGTTATATCTCATATTTTACATGGGTTCCTTTTGAAAGCTGGGCTTCTGATCTTACTGCTCAAAGTAAAGAGGAGATTTTGAAACATGACCCTCTTTACAAAATCAAAGTCCATAAAGCAAATGGGGAGGAGAAGATACTTACTTTGTGGGAAAGACATGATCCCGATAGCAGCTCAAAAGACAGTGACAGGCTTTGGGGTAAAACAGATGACCTGGATGAATTTTTTGTAGTAAGGTATTTTGATATCGATCCGTTATTAAAGAAGATATCCTATTTCTGTAAGGAATAGTCATATTTTTTTTATTTGAGAGAACATATTTTTTTCGTAATATTGATAAATAAGAATTGAGCTGTTTTTACTTTTCAATACGTTCATTTTGAGTTAAATAATTAATTTTGAATTCTAATAAGTCAATTTAAACCGGTATCATTATGAAATTTGTAGTGTCCAGTACTGAACTTCTTGGTCATCTTCAGGCCATCAGCAGGGTAATAAGTTCAAAGAATACACTTCCTATTCTTGATAATTTCCTTTTCAGTCTTGCAGGTAACGATTTAGAGATAACTGCTTCCGACCTGGAATCAACGCTAATAACCAGGATGAAGCTTGAGAATACACAGGGTGACGGTACTATAGCTCTGCCTGCAAGGATTTTACTCGACACGTTGAAAGAGTTTTCCGCACAACCACTGACATTTGATATAAATCCTGACACTCTTGCTGTGGTCATAAGTTCAGAAAATGGTAAATTCAATGTTGTCGGACAAAACGGTGTCGATTTTCCGGCATTACCTGCTATTAAAAAGGACAAGCAGTTTACCTTCACTATCGATGCCGGAACTATGCTGGAAGGTATCAGCAAAACCCTTTTTGCCACGGCTGACGATGAGCTGCGCCCGGTAATGGGTGGCATTTTTATCGAAGCCTCTACCGACAGGATAACATTTGTTGCTTCGGATGCACATAAACTGGTTCGTTACCAGCGAACCGATGCACATGCTGATGATAATGCATCATTCATCCTTCCCAAAAAACCTGCTTCTCTGCTGAAGAATATTCTTCCCAGGGAGGAGGGACCCTTTACCGTGGAATTTGATGACAAGAATGCTTTCTTCAACCTGAATGACTATAAGGTGGTTTGCAGGCTCGTTGAAGGGAATTACCCGAATTATAATTCTGTTATACCGAAAAATAATCCTCGCAAGATTACTATTGACAGGGTCGAATTTTATAATACGCTCAAACGAGTATCAGTATTCTCTAACCAGGCAAGCAACCTGGTAAAGCTGCAGCTTAAGGGTAACCAGGTGACAGTCTCTGCCCAGGATATAGATTTCTCAATATCAGCTTACGAAAGGATCAAATGCCAGTATGAGGGTGATGAAATCGAAATAGGATTTAAATCGGTATTCCTTCTCGAGATACTTACAAATATTGCCTCACAGGATGTCATGATTGAGCTTGCCGATCCTACACGGGCTGGTCTTTTCCTTCCGGCAGAAACGGAGAATGAAGCAGAAGATCTGTTGATGCTTCTGATGCCAATGATGATAAATGCCTGATAATTGGAACTTAACCTTAAACGTCCTGTTGTATTTTTCGATCTCGAAACAACCGGTATAAGTGTTTCGGGCGACCGCATTGTGGAAATATCCCTTCTCAAGATCACCCCTGATGGTAAGGAACAGTGGCTTACCCAGAGGATAAATCCTGAAATGCCTATCCCGCCGAAGGCAACAGAAATTCATGGTATTAGCGATAAGGATATTGCTAATGAACCCACATTCAAAGAGATGGCAAAAAAACTGGCACAATTCCTTGAAGGATGTGATCTGGCAGGTTATAATGCAATAAAGTTTGATATCCCTCTCCTGGCCGAGGAGTTCCTGAGGACTGATACTGATTCTGATTTCCGCAGAAGAAAATATATTGATGTCCAGGTTATATTCCATAAAAAGGAACAGAGAACCCTGGCGGCTGCATATCAATTCTATTGTAAGAAAGAGTTGAAAGATGCACATAGCTCAAAGGCCGATACAGCAGCAACTTATGAAATCCTGAAAGCCCAGCTCGACAGGTATGATGATCTTGAAAATGATATCGAGCAACTTGCCGGTTTCAGCTCATTTAATGACAATGTTGACTTTGCAGGCCGTATTATCCTTAATGAAAAGGGTGTTGAAATATTTAATTTCGGGAAACATAAGGGCAAACCTGTGGAAAAGGTACTGGAAGAGGAACCTTCCTATTATTCATGGATGATGAATGGCGATTTTCCTCTCGATACAAAAAGAGTCCTTACTGAGATCAAACTGAGGACATTCGGCAAAAACATCATTTAGCATGAAGATAATTTGTATAGGATTAAATTACAGGAAACATGCTATGGAGCTGGGAAGGAGTCTGCCTGAAGAGCCTGTGGTTTTTCTTAAACCTGATTCCTCCATCCTTAAAAATAATAAACCGTTCTTCCTGCCGGGATTCTCCAAGATGATACAATACGAAGCCGAGATCGTGTTAAAGATCAGCAAGCTGGGGAAGGGTATAGATGCAAAATATGCTCACAGGTACTTTGATGAACTGACAGTTGGAATCGATATAACAGCACGTGATATACAGAACCGCAATGCGGCAGCAGGACTACCATGGGAGTTATCAAAGTGCTTTGACGGTGCATCACCACTCGGTAAATTTGTCCCTGTTGCTTCGATTGGTGACCTGAAGAATCTTGAATTCAGGCTCGAGATTAATGGCAGGACTGTACAGACCGGAAATACATCAGATATGGTCTTTGGTTTTAATGAGATAATAGCATATGTGTCAACTTTTTTTACCCTTAAAACCGGTGATCTTCTTTTTACGGGTACGCCATCTGGTGTCGGTCCACTGAAGAAAAACGACCGCCTTGTTGCTTACCTGGGAAATGAAGTCGTTCTGGACTTCAATATAAAATGATTATACGAATTGTTTGCTGACAACCTCTTTAGCTCTTTCAGCATTTTTATCACCTGCCAGCTTATGTTTGATAAGCAGGACATCTATATAATCGAGGGCTTTCTGAACTGTCTTTGATCTCTTCCTGTGCACATGTCCCTTCTCGGGATGAGTATTCAGGAAAGAGGGGCCTGAGAATTTCCCGGAAAAGAACGGAAACATAAGTCCAAATGCATTTGACCAGGCTTCCCGGCGTGTAGCGCCGCCTGTTCCGTGTGAATTGTCATCTGCATCAAGAAGATCGTCAAATATTATCTTGCCGACAATACCTTCTTTTTGATATTCAACTAATTTCCTGAATAGCTCTGAATTTTTTGAGATGATACTGGAACCCAATCCAAGATGTATTGCTTTTTTGAAATGGAGTCTCTCCCTGTTCTGTTCTGCCAGGAAGCATGCTGTCTGGGCAGCAACAATACTGCCGGTGCTTGAGGCTGTTAGAACAATCTGTGTATCAGGATTATAGCCTTTTGAAAAGACCTGCATTGCGGCTGTCCTTATTATCCTGTTATCCTGTGGATTTTTAAGAGGTCTCTGGCAATTATTAAGTGTCCACATTACATTTAACATATCAAGGCTAAAATATATATCCCTGATAATATCAAATTCATTTTCCAGTATCTCTTTCATCAGTCTTATGAAGGAACCTGTAAAAATATTGAACCTTTCATTACGGGCTTCACCTCCTGCAAAAAACCAGACCATATATTGTTCCCGGGTATTGGATATATCGCTGTTTGTAATGTTTGACTTCATATTAAGATCAGGTTCAAGTGTGGGTAAATATATGATAAAAACAAAAATTAACCACGGTCCCGATAGCTATTCGGGAACACAGAGATCACTTAGATATTCACATAATAATATGTCTGTATTTTAAGTTAATTAAACCAGTAGGATAACTTTACCACCAATCCACGGTTCTTTACGCGGTAATCAGCTGGGAAGGAGTTTTCGGTATATACTATAAAAAGGTCCGATACAGGTGCAAAACGCCATTGAAACCTGAGATTAAGATTCAGGTTATCGATCTGGTTATTATATTGTATAAAGCTGGTAAAAAAGAGCTTGTCGGTGAATGTAAAATCCAGTCTGGGGCCTATGAGTAACAGTGTTGCGCTGTTATATGGTTCAGGAAGCGAGATATTATTATAGGTTGTTACCATGGCCAGACTACCATAGGGTTGAACACGGTAGTTGAGTTCTCCATCAAGGGTCCACCTTGTACCATTGTAATAACCCCCATATCTGCCTGTAAGGGTTACATTGAACAGCTTGCGCACATCGGAGGCGAAGGTTGCACCAACCTCGTTCCAGGTGAATTTATCATCAAAGGCAAGCTGAAGTCCTCCTGTATTTGTCGGATCAAAGGGAACCCTGAGCCTGACAAAGGTATTTTTAAGGTCAACCGATAATGTATTCCTGCTCATCCATTCGATGCTATACAGGAGTTGTGTCTCCCTGTCAGTAAGTGAAAAAGAGGATGAGGGATTAAAGAAGAGATCCATCTTTAACCCGGGTCCATGGTTCACTATTATATTGGAATTAGGGTAAAACTTATACTGAAATGCGGGGTTTATTTCATAATATCCTGTCCTTCTTACATATCCTGTTTCAGCAAGATACCCTGAACCCACAAGTGCCTGGTTCAGGGAAAGGGTGACATACTGTGTTGAATACTTAAGATTGGCAGCCATCACAGCGTCGTCAAGTCCGGCACCTTCATGAATCTGCTGATGATAGAAGGCTTTACCTGTGAGTCTGTTATTAAGACTATACAGATTATATTCAAGTCCTGCTATCGTATTGAACCTGTTACCGGAAAACAATGTGTCATCTTTTATGCCAGTCAACTGTTTGTTTACCACGAAGGCAGATATGTTTGAACTGCCGAATACACGTCGTTGTATAGTGGCAACCAGGTAATTTGCTGCATTGATACTGTCTTTTTTTCCTGATTGTATATCCATTAATCCTATTCTCCAGTTATTTCCAATCTTCCCGCTCAGCCGTGCTCCTCCTCTTACAGGATTATCAAGACCTATTCTTCGGGAAAAGAATGGTCTTATTGTTGTGCTTCCAAGGCTTGCAAAAAGATCGCTGTTCTCCAGGTAGAACTGTCTTTTTTCAGGAAAAAAAAGCTCATAGCGATCAAGGTTGGTCTGTTGTCTGTCAACTTCAACCTGTGAGTAATCAGGATTAATGGTGAGGTCAAGGTTCAGGGAGGTTGCCAGCATGATCTTCGCATCAATACCTGCAGCGGGTGTCAGACTGATATCCTCGTTATTTATTTTATCCTGGCTTGCTTTTAATGACACATATGGTATAAGCGAAAATCTTAATCCTGAAGAGGGAAGCGGTTTATCCCATACCAGCGAGCCGGTATATGCCAGTGTGGCCGTAGCAAACTGCCTCGGCATAGGAGCCCAGCTGGATTTTTCATTAGTCTTCAGATCCTGTCTGCTGAAGTTAATGCCCCACTCAGGATCACCTCCGTTATAACGCATGCTGCGGAATGGTATTGCAAATTCAGCTACCCATCGGTCATCATAACTCTTAACAGCCGATCTCCATTTGATATCCCAGTTCAGGTTTACTGTCCCGCCGTCAGCCTGTACCCCATCCCATTGTGCTCCGGCTGGTGAAATGCCAAAAGCAAAACCATTGGTCTGATCATTATATGTATCGATAAATACAATGAAATTATCGTTCTTCATAAAGCTGAAATCACGGCGCAACGATTCCACCGGCCGCTTCCCGGGAGTCGGATCAAAACAGACTATTCCCAGGTAAAGAGTTGATAGCGTGTAGGTAAGCTTTATCTCTGTCTGTGCAATGGCAAATCCTGTGTCAGTAGGTAATACTCTTCTGAGCTGATCAGCTTTTTCAGCCGATTTCCAGACCTCTTCATCCATAATGCCGTCTACAACAATGTTTTCAGTAGTCTCTTTGATATGGATACGGTATTTATCCCGGTTAATACCTCTTGATTGTCCGTTTAACAATGTATATCCTGATGTAATCAGGATTATTGAAATGAAGAAAAAGTATCTATGCATTGGTCATTTTTAAAATCAACACAATATAGAAAAAAAGTGGATTTGTATTTATATCACACTATGTATAACTTTATAAATTATTAAATTTTGAAAAGATGGGAAATTTTGGAGCCACAGAGATTATCCTGATACTTCTTGTAGTTGTGTTGTTATTCGGTGCTCGCAAGATTCCTGAGTTAATGAAGGGGATAGGCCAGGGAGTAAAAGAATTCAAAAAGGCCTCAAATGTAGAAGATAAGGCTGACAAAAAAGATTCTGACGACAAAGAGAAGTCAGACGAATAATATCAGAAGCCTGTTATATCGCTCAGTCTGTTGCAAGATATTCCGGTGCTCTCCTGTGTTTCGTTGCCTGCTCATAGCTGTAGGCTATTTCAATAAGTACCGGTTCGCTCCATGCTGTTCCGAAAAACGAAATACCAACAGGCAGATTATCAACAAATCCCATAGGAACTGTTATATTCGGATATCCGGCTATAGCTGGCAGTGAAGAACTCCCCCCTACATAATGATCACCCAGAATAAGATCGGTTTTCCAGGCTGCTGATCCTGTCGGTGTAATCAATGCATCCAGGTTATTGGATCCCAGAAGTTTATCAATGCCTTCATCCCTGGTCGCCCTGTGCATCTTTTCAAGAGCATCAAGGTATTCCTGAGAAGTGAGATCACCCTTCTTCTCAGATTCAATGAGGATCTTCTGATCGAAATACCTTAATTCTACACTGTCATGTATATTGAATTCAATAAGTTCTTTAATAGTTCTTACTTCGGCATCTTCTCCCAGCTTTGCCAGATATTTATTCAAACCATCTTTGAATTCATAAAGAAGAACTGTGAATTCTGCATCATTATATTCCCTACGCGGTTGCTCTTCAACTTCTATAACAATTGCCCCCATTCTTTTCATGTGTCTGACTGCCTGTATTAATAAGGAATCGACCCTGTCGGAATAACCTCCCGAATTTTTCAATATTCCTATTCTTTTCCCATTAAGTCCGTCAACTTTCAGAAATTTGGTATAATCAGTAAAATATTTTCCCTCCGAATAAAGTGTCTTAGCGTCATTGGTATCCACACCTGTCATTGTACCCAGACATATCACTGCATCCTCAACTGTCCTGGCCATTGGTCCCGGAGTATCCTGGGTAAATGATATGGGTATTATACCCGACCGGCTTAGCAGACCAACTGTTGGTTTTATCCCAACTATACCGTTATTATTTGACGGGCACACAATTGAACCATCTGTTTCTGTTCCTATAGCTACCATGCATAGGTTAGCTGATACCGACACTCCTGATCCCGAGCTTGAGCCACACGGATTTCTGTCAAGGACATACGGATTTTTAGTCTGTCCCCCAACAGCACTCCATCCGCTTGATGACACCATTGCACGGAAATTTGCCCATTCACTGAGGTTAGCTTTGGCAATAATCACTGCACCGGCCTCCCGTAATTTCTTTACAATATAACTTTCAGTATCTGCAAATGAGTTTCTCAATGCATTGGATCCGGCTGTTGTCGGCATTTTACCATCTGTATCGATATTATCTTTCAGGATTATAGGGACACCATGTAAGGGTCCCCTTGATTTACCTTCCGCCAACTCCCTGTCTAACTCTTCAGCTATGGCGAGTGCATCAGGGTTGATAATAATTAGTGAATTGAGGCAGGGTCCCCTTTTATCAATAGCTGAAATTCGGTCAAGATAAGCCGTAACCACCTCTTTAACAGTGTACTTGCCCTGCCCGTAATTCTCCTGAAGTTCCCGGATTGTCATCTCTTCAAGCCAGGCAGCAGGTATTTTCTCTTCTGCCTGAGGTTTGCATGAAGAAATAATAATCATCGCAGTTAGAGAAATAATCTGCGCACATATGAAATGTCTCTTCATAACTTGATTTTTTGTAATCTGATAAGATCGTTATATATGTAAAATTATGATTAAATTATCAATTTTAATATATTTGTTAAGAGGCAGTATGGCAGATGAGTCTCCCGGAGCAAAATCCATTGTTATTCACTGAAAGGTATTAACCGGAGTATGAAAAATATATACCTTGATATTCTTAATATGAAATCCACAGCTGGTACACTGGTACTTGCCACTGTTACTGCAACAAGCGGATCAACACCCCAGAAACCAGGCAGCTCAGCACTTTTTGACAGGAATAAACTGGTTTCAGGAACGGTTGGAGGAGGAGTGGTTGAGAACAAGGTGCAGGAATATGCAAAAAAATGCTGCCTGACAAAACAATCTGCCTTGCTGAATTTTAATCTGACTAGTGATACTTCGAACAAATATGAAGCAATTTGTGGCGGGAAAATATCTGTACTTGTTGACGCTAATCCCTTAAATAACATGGGAGTGTTTGAGGAAATAGGAAAGGCAATGAAGGATAGAGTTCCTGGTGCTTTGATTACCATGGTGACAAATCTAAGAGAGGCGAAGGTTCTTATTAACAGGTATTGGATGACAGGCAGTAAAAAACCGGAACTGCCTGCTCCCTTTATGGAAAGGATTGAACCAGAAGTGCTTAATATCCTCTTAACACCTGATAAGCTGGATTTCAGAAATCTGGAGCTTTCAATCCCCGGAGAGGATCCCGCCTCACTATTTTTCCTTGAGCCTGTCTTCCCGCTTAAACACCTGGTTATAGCAGGTGCGGGGCATATTGGAAAAGTTATGTCCCATCTGGGTAAGATGCTTGATTTTGAAGTTACAGTTATTGATGACCGACCCGAATTTGCAAATTTTGAGAACCTTCCGGATGCCGATAATATAATCGTGAAAGATATAGGAAAAGCAATGCAGGAAATAGAAAGGAACAACGATACTTTTATTGTGATAGTGACCCGGGGACATAATAATGATGCTGAAGCTCTGAAACCTTGTATAGGAACAGGTGCAGCTTATATAGGTATGATCGGTAGCAGGGCAAAAACGGCTAAAATGCATAAGGATTTTATTAAAAATAAATGGGCAACAGAAGACCAGTGGAGCAGGATATTTACACCCATAGGTCTGGAGATAGGATCAAAAACAGTAGAGGAGATCGGGATCAGTATTGCAGCACAGCTGGTGATGATCAGAAACAATAAAATATAAATTGCAAATTCAAAATTTCAAACTACAGATTCCAGATCTCAAGTTTAAAACTTCTATCTGGAATCTGGAATCTGGAATCAATGAATGACATTTATGCCATAATACTTGCAGCAGGGGAATCAAAAAGAATGAAGGTTCCGAAAATGCTTCTGCCTTACGGGAAAAAAACTATCATTGAAAAAGTAATTGAGAATGTCCTTACAGCCGGAATTAAAAAGATAATCCTGGTTCTGGGTTCAGGGAAAGATAACATTCTGAAAGCAACAGATCGGATGTCGGTAACTAGTTGTTATAATGATGATTACAAAACAGGTATGCTTTCGTCGGTAAAATGCGGATTCAGGAACCTGGATGAGAAATGTACAGCTGCACTCGTTTTCCTTGGCGATCAACCCGGGATTCAACCAGATGTTATAAATAACCTGGTTGAAGCATACAGGAAATCAGGAAAAGGGATAGTAATGCCGGTATTTAATAATAAAAGAGGTCATCCGGTTATTATTGATTGTAAATACAAGGATGAGGTCGAAAGACTTGATAATACAGGAACGCTACGCAATCTGGTACATAAATTCACAGATGATATTCTGGAAGTTAAGGTGAAAACAGATTCTGTTCTTAAAGATATTGATACACGCGAAGATTATTTAAATGAACTAAAACAAATAAGTTAGAGATGGAAGAGACAATTCGTTTCAAATTAAATGGAAAGGAGACTGAACTGGTTACAGATCCAAACCAGACCCTTCTTTGGGTACTGCGTAACCAGCTCGGCCTGACCGGAACAAAGTTTGGCTGCGGAATAGGATTCTGCGGTGCATGTACTGTTCTGATCGATAATGAACCTGTCAGGTCTTGTATGCTGCCTGTAAGTGAGGTTGGAGGTAAGAGTGTAATTACCATCGAGGGATTGGCTGTTGATGGTGAACTTCACCCGGTGCAGAAAGCATTTATTGACCATGAAGCACTGCAGTGCGGATATTGTACTCCGGGAATGATATTGACTGCTGCCGGTATGTTAATGAAGAATCCATCGCCAACACGACAGGAAATAATAGAGGGTATGGAGGAGAACCTATGCCGTTGCGGAGCTCATAACCGTATTATTGACGCTGTTCAATCGGCAGCAAATGAAATGAAAGGAGGGAAGTAACCATGAAAAGAAAAGAAGAAAATATTGGTGACATGCCACAGGAGAAAGAGGGATTCACTTTGAAGAGAAGAAGTTTTATGAAGCTGCTTGGAGGAGGAATATTTATTTTCTTCCGTCCCTGGGAGGCTTTTGATATTCTTGGATTACCTGCTGACCAGGCAAGAACCCTAACAAAAGACTACAATGCTTTTTTTCAGATAGCTGAAGATGGGACAGTCTCCTGTTTTACAGGTAAAATAGAAATGGGTCAGGGTGTAATTACATCGCTTGCACAGATGATGGCCGATGAACTTAATGTGCCTTATGAAAAAGTCAAAATGGTGATGGGAGATACTGAGTTGTGTCCTTATGATCAGGGTACATGGGGATCGCTGACAACACGCCAGTTCGGACCGTTTATGAGAACAGCAGCAGCCGAGGGAAAGGGAGTACTGCTTGATCTTGCATCACAACAGATGGGTGTTCCTGCATCACAACTGGAAGTAATTGACGGTGTAGTTATTGATACTAAGAATAATAAAAACAAGGTGAGTTACGCTCAGCTGGCAAAAGGAAAGAAACTTGAGAAATACCTCGATGTTAAACCTGATGTTGAAGATTACAGGAAATTTACATATATCGGAAAACCTTTTATGAAAGTAGATTCTAGGCTGAAAGTTACCGGAGAGGCAAAGTATACCGGTGACCTTAAGCTGCCGGGGATGGTCTTTTCCAGAATCTTGAGGCCATCCTCTCACGGTGCAACAATGACTTCTGTGGATATATCAGGAGCCGAAAAAATTGATGGAGTGAAAGTAATTCGTGATGGCGATTTCATTGCCGTTATAAGCGAAAACCGTGATAAAGTTGATGAAGCCATCGTAAAGATAAATGCAGAATATTCATTCGATGAGATGCAGGTAAATGATAAAACACTCAGGGATTGGATGTTAAATGCTGAAACAAGGTCCAATGATATAGTTAAAGAAGGAGACCTTGCAGAAGGACGAAAGGCATGTGATAAAATTTTCGAACATGAATACCAGGATCCTTACCTGGCACATGCACCAATAGAAACACATACAGCATTGGCAGTCATAGAAGAAGAGAAAGTAACCGTTTGGGCCTCTACGCAATCACCTTTTGGTCTTCAGGATTCAATTACAAGAGAGCTGGGATACCCACGTGAAAACGTACGAGTTATAACACCCTTTGTAGGAGGAGGATTCGGTGGTAAAGCCCCTTCCCAGCAGGGTATTGAAGCAGTCAGGATTGCAAAGATTACAGGGAAACCTGTTATGAATGTTTGGACACGTGATGAGGAATTTTTTTATGATACTTACCATCCTGCAGGTGTTATTAAAGTGGCATCGGGAATAGATAAAGGAGGGATGATTAAATTATGGGATTATAATATATATCTTTCAGGTACAAGGGGAGGTGATGCTATCTATGATATACCTAATGTAAAAATAACAAGTCACAGTGAGAGCAGGAATTCCCCGGTACATCCCTTCGGAACAGGAGCATGGCGTGCTCCAAACAACAACACAAATACATTTGCCAGGGAAACACAAGTCGACATAATGGCTTCGGCTGCCGGGTCGGATCCTCTTGAATTCAGACTGAAGAATCTTAAGGATGAGAAAATGATCGCCTGCCTGAAAGCAGTTGCTGAAAAATTCGGGTATTCACCCGGGAAAACACCCAGTGGAAGAGGAATTGGTATTGCTTGCGGAATAGATGCCGGAACATGGGTAGCAATGATAGCCGAGGTTAAGGTTAGTAAGAACTCAGGAAGGGTACATGTTGAGAGAGTTGCAGGTGTACAGGATATGGGTCTGTGTGTAAATCCGCAGGGAGCACTTTTACAAATGGAAGGGTGTATTACCATGGCGCTGGGATATACCTTATCTGAAGAGTTAAAATTTGAAGGCGGCAATATCCTTGATCGTAATTTCGATTCATATGAGATCCCGCACTTCTCATGGGTTCCTAATATTGAATGCGAGATACTCGACAGAAAAGATAAGGCACCACAGGGTGGAGGCGAACCTGCAATAATTGCATTGGGTGCTGCAGTAGGTAACGCAATCTTTGATGCTGTCGGTGCACGGTTGTACAGAATGCCATTTACACAGCAAAGAGTGATGGAAGCAATAAATAGCATATGATGGAATATTTTAATGTGTTGCATTGTCTATATACTTACAATCAACTAATAAAAAATCAATTGAAATGAAAAAAGATGTTAAGTATTTTCAGCTTGTTTTATCGGCAATGATAATGCTTGCTTTTCTCGCAATGCCTCTGTCTCTTAATGGTCAGACCGGGAAGGCTAATTTCAGTGGTAACTGGACAT
This sequence comes from uncultured Rikenellaceae bacterium, assembly GCA_964507015.1. Classification (GTDB taxonomy): domain Bacteria; phylum Bacteroidota; class Bacteroidia; order Bacteroidales; family VadinHA17; genus LD21. The sequence goes on from CAZDOM010000014.1 coordinate 32,023, forward strand.
TGAATGCAGATAAGAGTGATATGGGAGGGGGGCCAGGAGGTCCTGGCGGACCACCTCAGGGACAGCCCGGGCAGGGAGGACCACCCCAGGGTGCAAGAATGGGAGGATTCGGCGGTGATTTTGCTGCCAAACAGGAGGCTAACCTTCTTACTGTGGAACGTACAATTACAAGACCCGGTGGGGAGTCAGTTACAACTACTTCGAAATATACACTTGATGGTAAAGAGAGTGTGAATTCAACAGGTAGGGGCGAGAGCAAATCTACAGCAACATGGTCAGCTGATGGCAAAACATTAAAAATTACCACTTCACGTACTTTCGATATGGGTGGTGAATCAAGGACAATGAACTCAAATGAAGAGTGGACACTTACCAGTCAGAATACTCTGTCAATAAAAACAACCATGACTACTCCTATGGGAGAAAGAACAACTACAATGGTTTATGATAAAAAGTAATTAAATAGAACAGAGGAAAATTAAAAGAGGGTGTCTCAAAAGGTCACCCTCCTTTTTTTGATCTAACCTTTAATGAATTAAAACTCCAGTTTACCCAATTCCTTTATATTTTCCTCCGGATAACTTTCATCCATCGCACTACTGGATTTTATAGTATCCAGAAGTTCTTTTCCTCTAAGTTTGAATTTTTCCGGATTTTCAGGTAATGTACGATAGATAACTGTCCCTGCTTCCAACCCTTTTTTAATTATAATTTCCTTAGTATTTGATTCCCCGGGAATAACTACCTGCCTGATACCATTTTTTGTATATACAACTGATATAGAATCGTTACCGGTATGTATACATTCGTTTGGTATATAGGTAACATTGTCGAATATTTTAATAATGATCTTGTTATTTGTTGTCATTGTCGGACGGAGTGAAAAGTCAGTTTCTTTAAGCTTAATCTGCACTTCAAAGACCTTTGAATCTGAGTTAGGTAGTATCTCCCCGATATTTGCGATAAATAAAACCTGTCCTGTATAGGATTTATCGGGAAAAGCATCTACTTTAACAATTACATCCTGCCCTTCCTTAAGTTTGCTTATTTCTATTTCACTTATATATACTTTTGAAAGCATTGATGAAAGATCAGGAAGGGTAGCTACCACACGGTCCATAGGATTTATGGAACTACCTGCTTTTCTTATTCTTCCCAGGCGGTCTCTTTTATATATTATCATACCATCAGTTGGTGCTCGTATTACAAAGCTTGCCAGGACCTCTTCATAATCCTTAACTCTTCGTTCGAACCTGTTAAGTCTTGTCCTGATATTTTTTATGGTTGTTTTTGTCTGGGCTTCAGCCAGATTGTAACTCCTTCTCAACTGTTCCAGTTCTCTTATTGCCTGATCATTTTTTATTTCTGCCTGCCTGATAGTAGTAGGTGGTTCATATTTTGAGTTTCGCAGGGTAATAGCCGCCTCACTAACGGTATGTATCTGATTTTCAATCTGATCCCTTATGGAACTAAGTTTTAATGCAGTATCCAGTAAGGCCATTTGAAGATCAGATCTTATTTTGTCCACATTCTCCTGCTCATCTTTCAGGGAATTATTATAATCTGTCCTGTCGAGTGTTGCAACCCAGTCTCCTTTCTGTACTTCAGTGCCTTCAGAAACCATGTCCTGTATTTTAATATCCCTTGATCTTACACCTCTTCTTCTTCCAACATCGGGAGCAATGATATCAACGGATTTTTCTGGGAGCAGTTCCCCCGTTGCAGTAACAGCTATTTCAAATTTACCCCGGGAAACTTCGGTCAACAAACCGGACAGATCCCCCCTGTCGAAGATCTTATTGAAGATAAAAAGTGCAATGAAAGTAGTAACAACAACAATACCAGTAATGATAATAGTCTTTTTCATAGAAAATTTTCTTTCCTCGGTGTGCGAAATTATAAAAATATTTACTCCTAAACTACCTCATTATCAGTTTTAACGAAAATTAACATGGTGTTAAAATCCGTTAAGATCCATATAGATTGTCGGTAATAAAAGAATAAAACCTATCAGGGTAAGAATGATGATTAGTGGGAGGACCCACCGGAACCATTTATCATAAGGAATTCTGGCAACACTTAATACTCCAAGTAAAACTCCTGATGTTGGTGTAATCATATTAGTAAAACCATCTCCAAACTGGAATGCCATAACGGTTGCCTGGCGGGAAATGCCTATCAGGTCAGAGAACTGAGACATCATAGGCATTGTTAAAGCTGCTTTAGCCGATCCTGAAGGCATCACCAGGTTGATAAGGGTCTGTACTGCATACATCATACTAATAGCCCCAAATTTTCCGGTTTCGGAAATTGCACCTGATAATTTATAAAGCATTGTGTCGATAATATTTCCATTGTTCAGTATTATTATTATTCCTCCTGCCAGACCGACAATTATAGCCGCTGACTGTATGTCCTTTATTCCATCCAGAAATAATCTGGTTATTTTATTTGGAGAATAATTCATAGATATACCCGTTACCAAACCCATAGCAAAGAATAGTGTGGCAATCTCCATAATATACCATCTGTAACCCATTACTCCCGTTATTAGGAATAGTATTGTTACAATAAGTATCTGGAGGATAAAAAAATGAACAGATTTTCTCAGGCTCAGGATTCCGGCTAACCCAAAGAAAATTGTTATCACGGGGATCGCCGGGAAAGGCATTACTTTACCTCCTGCTGAAATATTCGTAACAGGGTATAAGATGGATAATACAATCATTGTAACCAGAAGAATACCATACATTATCCATGCAGATACAGGTTTGTGGTATTCTATCCTGCCGGAATCTTTTTCTCTGAGATTTTTCCAGTAATTATCATCTGTCGCCACCCTTGACAGGGATGGATTCTTTTTAATTCTTCGTGCATATCTGAGGATGAAAAAGAAACCGGCAGCGTTGATTACTACCCAGCAGAACATCCTGTATTCAATGCCTGAGAACAGAGGAAGATTTGAGAGTCCCTGGGCAATACCGATAGTAAAAGGATTCAGTATTGCCCCGGCAAATCCCAGGGCTGCGGCCACAAAACAAAGTGAGACGCCGGTTATTGAATCATATCCCATCATAATTGCCAGAGGCACAAAGATTATCACAAAGGCAATTGTCTCTTCACTCATACCAAATACAGCACCGAAAATACTGAACATGATCATTATAAATATGAATATCATGTTATCGGTGCCAATACGGGAAATGATACGGTTATGTTCCATCCGTTTGGTTAACCGGAGGAATGATTTTATAGCAACATCTATAGCCTTACTTTCGTTCATAATCCAGAATGCTCCTCCTATGATAAGTATGAAGACAATGATGTCAGCCTTATCAACAAAACCATCAAAAAGTGCTGAAAAGATCTGCCATGTCTGCGGATTATTGTCAACATTGTGAAATGAACCCGGGATAACCACATTACGGTCAATGCCGTTTACATTAACTGTATGCCTGTCAAACTCTCCACCCGGAATGAACCATGTGAGCATTGCCGAAAGCACAATGATGCTGAAAACAATTACATAAGTATGTGGTATTTTTTTTAACATAGGAAGAAATTTTACCACGGACTACACGGATTAACACAGATTTTAGATTCTTATAATTCCGTGTTAATCTGTGGTCTCCGTGGTGAGAGATTATTTTATTTCAATCTTACAAGAAGTACTTTTCAATCCTTTTGATTCACCTTTAACAGTTATGGTACCGGAAGCACCTTTATCCGCTGCAACGATTACCAGGCACATTCCGTTGAATGCTTTCTTTGAAGGCGACTGGAATGATTCATGGCTTGTTGCATCACCGTTGTCTGTTGCGACAATTTTCCCCGGTCCTTCAATGCTGAAATTGATCTGATTCTTACTGCGGGGTACCATGAGGCTATTTTTATCCTCTATCCTGACGGTTATATAAACAAGATCCTTGCCATCTGCAGTTATTGAGGGACGGTCAGCAAACATTGTCAGCTTGTATGGTTTTTCTGTTGTCTTCATTACCTCTTCAGCCCATTTTCCCCCATTCTTGTATGCCACTGCTTTTAGTTCCCCTGGTTGATATTTTACATCATCCCATCTCAGCCTGTATTCATATTGTCCCTTCTTTTTCCTTCCCAAGGATTTGCCATTCAGGAAAAGTTCAGCTTCATCGCCGGAGGTATAAACATGTACAGGTGTTACAAGTCCTTTTCTTTCAGGCCAGTTCCAGTGGGGAAGGATATGTACCATTGGAAAATCAGATCTCCATTTAGATTGGTAGAGCCAGAAACGGTCCTTCTTAAAACCGGCCAGATCGAGGATCCCGAAGTAGCTGCTTCTTGAAGGCACCTCTTTAACTCCTTGTTCGTTAAGCATTTTCTTGATCCTGTCATACTGCCCTGTGCCCGGTCGGACACCTGTTAAATCTCCATAGTAGGGTGTTGGTTCGCCAAGATAATCAAAGCCGGTCCATACAAACTCTCCGAAGGTCGCCGGATATTTGTCAATCATTTCCCATTGGGCATCAGCGGTTGTAGCCCACCATGTATGAGACAGATCATAGGATGATACCTGGAATATCCCCTTACCGGGTAGGTTATTTTCAAGATCTTCTTCAACCAGGGGGAAGAAATATTCACCTCTTGAGCTGACTGTTGAAGAAGATTCGCTTGAATGAAAGGGGAGGTTTTTATTATCTTCAAGACTGAAAAAAGCTTCATACCTGTAAAGCCTGTAATTTATACCAAAAACATCAAGTGTTTTCTGGAATCCGTTTGTGCCGGATTCATCCCTGTCACATCCTGCAGTTACAGGCCGGGTATTATCCTCCGATTTTACAATTGTTCTGAGGCTTTCCGACAACCAGGGATTACCCTGATCAGGGACCTCGTTACCGGTGCTCCACATTATAACTGAGGGGTGATTTCTGTCGCGGCGCACCAGGATTTTAAGATCTTCAACATGCCAGGCGTTAAAAAGTCTGTTGTAATCTAATGGTTTCTTCCCAATCCTCCATGCATCAAATGCCTCATCTTCAACAAGAAAACCCATACTGTCGCATAGATCCAGCAGTTCCGGTGCAGGTGGATTGTGGCTAGTCCTGATAGCATTGCATCCCATCTCTTTGAGTATCTCAAGCTGTCTTTCCGCAGCCCTGATATTGAAAGCAGAACCCAGTGCCCCAAGATCATGGTGAAGACAAACTCCCTTAATATCTACTTTTCTGCCGTTTAGGAAAAACCCGTCACGAGCGGTGAATTCAATGGTTCTCAATCCTATATTAACGCCATAACTATCTGTAATCTCATCTCCTTTGGTAACGGTGACCACCACCCTGTAAAGCTGTGGATCATCAATATCCCAGATTGTAGGCTGATCGACAATAATATCTTCCCTGAAATCATGAGTCTTATGACCTGGGATTGAAGCAGTTACCCCTATTGATTCTCCAAATGCAGCCAAAGATTGTTCTCCCGTGCTGTTAAGCTTATAAACGGCAGCTTTAACAGTGGCAGGAACAGGATCACTGAGATGGTTTTCTACTTCTGCCATAACACTTATTATTGCTCTTTCTTTGTTTACCTCAGGGGTGGTACAGAACAGACCGTTTTGAGCAATATGCACCTGAGAAGTCTTAACCAGCCAGACATTCCTGTATAGCCCTGCTCCCGGGTACCATCTTGAATCCCAGTTTTTAGTATCGAGCCTGATAGCAACGACATTTTCATTGTCGAACGAAATATATGGGGTAAGATCAAGCCGGAATGATGTATACCCGTATGGCCATTCACCAACATATCTTCCATTAAGCCAGACTTTTGCATTTGCCATTGCCCCGTCAATATCTATATAAATCCTTTTCCCTTTGTCTGTTTCATGAAGTGTGAAGTGTTTCCTGTACCATCCTATTCCTTTCCACGGAAGAAGGCCTGTATTGTTTTCAAGAGTATCACTGAAAGGTCCTTCAATTGCCCAGTCGTGTGGAAGATCAACAGTCCGCCATTCAGAATCATTTACTTTCGTCAGCTGAAGATTCTCCGGCTCTTTATCAATAACAGCATTTTCATGGGAAGCATGGAAATACCTTATAAATTTCCAACCTTCATTGAAGGATTCAAGTGACCGGGGAGAATTCTGCGCTTGTGAAAAATTGACATATATGGCTAATAATAATAATGTAAAAAAAAGCTTACTGCGGTTTTTCATATCATTTATTTTTCTTAAAAATAGAAAATTTATTTTGTAACCATCCACAATTTCTTAATTCGTGCAGTCAGCATCAACTTGTCGCGATAGTGAGAGACTGTTTGATTCGTAATATGAATATCATGTTCCGGAATCTTTGTGATATAATCATTTTAGCTTACTTTTATTTCGAGTTATTATATATGTTATGAAATTAAGAACTATCCTCCTTTTAATTGCTCTGACAGGTTTATGTCATGGGCAGGTAAAATTCACTCCCGAAATAAGCACCAGTTCTGAAAAGGCAAAAATCACAGTCCGGCCATATTACTTCGGTGAGATGTATAAAAACTACAGGAATATTGAAGTAAAGACCCCTCCAGCCTGGGCAGATAAATTTGCCTATGAATGGGCTATCGAGCATAAAACACTTCCACTTGAATTATGGTTGCATATATCCCCGGGAAGCTTTGCATTTACAATAGCGAGGGTAAATGCCCTGGCTGAAGATCTGTTGGCTGATCTGGTAACAGACATCTATAAGGTTTCAGATGAATTATTGGAAAAAAGCAGATGTACTTTCGGGCACTGGGCAAGAGTGAGCGGTATAGATCCTTCTTTTACAGATAAATCCGGCGCTATTATAATGTCGTATTATAAGGAGGATTGTGGTCTTATGGAGTATTATTTAGTCTTCGATGAAGACCAATATGATAAGGTAGAAGATGAGATTGGCCTCATGATGCTGGCTTTCTGTTTCAAACCGGAACCAAAGGATGACGAAAGTGCAGGAATTGGTGTAAAAATATCTTTTAACTACGACAAGAACAGGTTTTGGTTTCAGGAAGTTGGCAAAGGAGCTCCGGCCTATGAGGCAGGTTTTCTTCCGGGAGATATCATCCTGGCAATCGACAATAAGAGTAATGTACACCTTGAGGATAGTTATTCTATTACCAATATGCTAAAAGGTATCGAAGGTACTGAGGTCAATGTTGCTGTATATCGCGATGGAATGCAATATGAACACAACATTATTCGCTCAAAATATTTACCTGAACAAACAACCTTCTTAACCACGGGAAGCAGGGAAGTGATCCTCGCAAAAGTCAAGAAGTTATCTGATTTTATTCTTCTCACAAATGGTATTTACACACAAAAGGGAAGAGAGTTAAATCAAGATTTTCTTGGTAACAGAAGGTGGGAATCTAAAATTATTTTCCCTGGCGGATATTCAGGTGTCCTGACCTATAATACTTATCTGGTCGACAGGTATGAACTCTCATTCAGATTAACAAATGAAGAGAACAGTGATGAGGCGGATCAGATATATAATTTTTATAAATCCATCATTAGTGATTGCTTTAGTGATGAGTACGATGTTAGTGAGTCCAGAGATAATGATGGTATCATGAGAATCAGGGTGACAGACACGATTGAAGGAGTATCAGGGAATTATATAATGCTGTCACTCGACAGTAAAAGCAGCGAAAAATCAGTAACTATTGAATTTATTTTTCCTCAATAAACCAGGTATTTAGAATAACGAATAGATTTTATAAAAAAGTTTTTATCAATATTACCAATATGAGATTATATTTTTTATGTATTGCATCTCTCGCTGGTTTCGGAATAATTAATGCTCAGTATTTGGCTCCGGAACAAAGAATATTTACTCATCAGGATACCCTGCGGGGATCCATAACTCCTGAGAGAGCATGGTGGGATCTGACCTATTATCATCTTGATATAAAGGTGGACCCTTCCGATAGTACCATAAAAGGAACCATCTCTGTAACATACAGGGTTATTGAAGCATCGGATATCATGCAGATTGACCTGCAGGAACCGATGAACCTTATCAGGGCAGAACAAAATGGTAAGATACTCGATTTTAAACGTGAAGGAAATGTTTTCTGGATAGAGATGGGGGAGACCCAGAAACCCGGGGGAATATATTCGTTATTACTGACTTACGGGGGAAAACCTCATGTATCGACACGACCGCCCTGGGAGGGAGGTATTACCTGGAAGAAAGATAAAGACGGTCTGCCGTTTATAGCTTCATCATGCCAGGGTGACGGTGCAAGCCTTTGGTGGCCATGTAAGGATCATATGTATGATGAACCCGACAGCATGCTGATAAGCGTAACAGTACCTTCAAACCTGATGGATGTTTCCAATGGCAGGTTGAGAAGCATAAAAAAGAACAGGAAGGCTAAGACCACAACGTATAACTGGTTTGTTGCCAATCCGATAAATAATTATGGCGTTAATATTAATATAGCCGACTATGCTCATTTTTCAGAAGTCTACAAAGGAGAGAAAGGTGATCTTGACTGTAATTATTACGTACTGAAAGAAAACCTGGAAAAGGCAAAGGTTCATTTTAAACAGGTTCCGATGATGCTTGAGGCATTTGAATACTGGTTCGGTCCCTATCCTTTTTATGAAGATGGTTATAAACTGGTTGA
>CAZDOM010000015.1:0-40409 GCA_964507015.1 uncultured Rikenellaceae bacterium
AACTGGCAGGACTTCAGATATAAGAATATGGTTAACCTGCCCCGGGAAAAGAAGCCAGGGAGACCTGTAATAAGGCTGATAAGAATACCGCTTGTGTTTATCTCTGTCATGACTCTAATATTCGTCATAATAAAACTGATTAATACACAGAATTATAGTTTCCATTTCATTGATGCAGATACAGGGGAACCCATTACTGATAATAACCTCAGGGCGGAATTACTAATGGAAAATGAATCTCCGGTCTCTATATTGTCCGATGAAAACGGAAGCATAATTGTAAGGACCAATCAAAGCCGGGTTAATATGGTTGTTAAAGCTCAATATTATCTGACTGACACTGTAACAAGGATGCTGCGGAAATTTAACCATAAAGAACAGATAAGCCTGCATGCTGATTATTATGCTCTCATGGTTGGTTACTTCTCAAAATCAAATGTTGAATCCTGGGCGAAAAGGCGTGAACAACTTGACAGAATATTCAGCGAAGATGCTATTATTTACCAGTTTCCTGAAAAAAATACAGGGAATGGGATGGCCCTTTATAATAAGTGGGAGTTTATCGATAAGATTACAATGCCTTCTTCTGGTCTGCGGCAAATAGAAATACTGGATTGCCGGTATCTTGACGGGAAGATAACAATAATGCGTTTTAGAATAAAAGAGGATAAAAAATGAAGTGGATCAGGTATATATGGATTATAATGATATTTTATCTCGTTTGTTCTGCCAGAACCTGCACAGAAAATGAAGAGGCCGCTGCAAAAAGAGAAGAACAGTATATAACAGAATTGAAAGATAGTGTTAAACATGTTTTTATGTCCGACTCATTGTCTGATCAGTTATTAAGGGCTTATGAAATAACTGCAGCTGAGAAGTTAAATGATTTTGCCGATTATTTGAAAATAATCTCAGATACAAGTTTGGATTCTAATTTCAGGCAACAGGCTTTAAAAGTAGCTGGCAACTTACTTGTCAACGCAAAGACCGGAATAGAAGCCTGGGACAGAAATGATTTCAAAGGCGCGAATTATTGGGCCAGTCCGGAACAGGTTATCATTAGTACACCATTTGTCAGGGAAAATGATACAACTTATGCAGGGAGTCTTTCATTCTACCGGAAATGGATATCTTTTTCCGATCCGCAGCAAACAGGAAATTTATCCGGACCACATATAATTAATATTTATTTAGTCAGGTCACTAAAACCTTTTGGCAATCAGCAATTAAGAGTCTGGGATGTTTACCTTGGTGAAATTAAATAATATAAGGCAGTTCTGAGACCCTAACTGCCATAAATATAAAATATGAGGCAGATACCTTACTGTGAAATTTGTACCCGGAGTGGGACTTGAACCCACACAGCATTGCTGCTACTGGTGTTTGAGACCAGCGCGTCTACCAATTCCGCCATCCGGGCAAAAATTAAGCTTAGTAAATATCGTAAATTTCAATCATTTCTAAAGAACTCTGCCAGTTGATAGGGATGGCGGAATTGTCCACCCCTGCAGGCTGGCTCCTCGCTAAAATTGCCCACAGGGCAATTTATTAACGCTCGGCCCTGCCATCCGGGCATAATAGATCGTGCGATCATGCTATCATGCGATCCTGGTTATTAAAATGGCTTGGCAAATTTAAAATAAATAATCCTTTATAAAAATCTTCAGTATTCCAACTTCAGTAGCTCCACTTTTCTAAACTCAACAGGATGACTCTCAGCCTGCAGACATATATATCCTTTTTTCAGTAAAGTACCCTCTGCAAGCGGAAATCCTTCCGGCAGATCCCCTCCGATCTGAGGCTTTGTATATGTCATAACCGTATCACCCTCAATGATATGGTGAATAATACTGTCGCCCAGAACAACAAATTCAGCATAAACCCAAACATCACCATTATATGTTTTTGATGTGGAGTTTGTGCAATGCTGTGTTATTAGTTCTCCATTTATAACAATGTTTGTTCCCGGTGTACAGACGTTCCCGGTGGGTCTTTCCGAAACACCATCACCTCCAAGGAGCTGGCCTTCTATTGATACAGGAAAGTCCTGATCGGTCAGCATTGAAGCTGCCGATTGAGAATGAAGCATTACGCCGCTGTTCCTGAATGCCCACGACTCGCCTCCCGGAACCTGGTCGCCAGTAAAGCGGTACTCAATCCTCAGTTTATAATGAGAGAATGGTTCCTTATAAAAAATATGACCATACTCACCATTGAATTTATCATACTGGTCATAGCTTACCTTCATAACACCATCTTCAACCCTGAAGGTATTATTATAATTCTCATTCAACGGGTATCCTGTCATCTTGATATCCCAGCCGGAAAGATCCTTCCCATTGAAAAGCGGCATCCAGTGCTCCTTTTTACTGTTGGTGCATGCACCGGTAATAAGGCTTATTATAAACAATATAAAGGCTCTTTTCATAGTATGTATGCATTAACCCCCCATTAGGGGGGCTGGGGGGTCATTTCTTAAACATTTCCTTTATAGCCTGTTCGATTCCCTCTGCATCAAACCCGCATTCATGATAGAGTTCCTCCTGTGTTCCCTGTTCGATAAAATAATCAGGTATACCAAGTCGCTTAACATCAGCACTATAGGTATTATCACACATAAATTCGACTACTGCACTTCCGAAACCTCCCTTAAGAACGCCATCCTCAACAGTGATTATTTTCTTAAAATTCCTGAATACATCATGAAGTACCTCTTTATCAAGGGGAGCAGCAAATCTCATATCCCAGTGAGTTACTGAAATCGATTCTTTCTCAAGCTTTTTGACTACCCTCACAACATCATTACCGGGATTTCCTATACTTAAAACAGCAATATCTTTACCCCCATTCAGTTTTCTTGCTTTTCCAATCTCTATCTCTTCAAAGGGCTTTTCCCAGTCAGGGTTGTTGCTTCTGCCCCTGGGGTAGCGAATCGAAATTGGACCAAGGTTTTTTTCAAGTTGTGCCGTATACATTATATTTCTAAGCTCAACTGCATCCATTGGAGCACAAACAACCATATTGGGTATAGCACGCATGAAGGCAATATCGAAGAATCCATGGTGAGTCGCACCATCTGAACCGACAAGACCACCGCGGTCAAGACAAAATACCACATGTAAATTCTGGAGGGCAACATCGTGAATAACCTGATCATATGCCCTTTGCATGAATGATGAATAAATATTACAAAAAGGGATGAGTCCCTGTGTTGCCAGTCCTGCAGAAAAAGTCACAGCATGTTGTTCGGCTATCCCGACATCGAAAGTTCTTTCAGGCATCTCTTTCATCATTATGCATAAGGAGCAGCCTGTCGGCATTGCAGGTGTTATACCGACAATTTTTTCGTTGGAGCGTGCAAGCTCAAGAAGCGTCTTTCCGAAAACATCCTGATAAGACAGTGATGTATCACATGGAATATTTTCTATTATCTCACCCGTCTCCTTATTGAATTTTCCAGGAGCATGAAAAGCTGTCTGGTTCTTCTCGGCATACATAAAACCTTTTCCTTTAATTGTAACACAATGAAGAATTTTTGGACCGGGAATTCTTTTCAGATCTTCAAGGACTTTTGTAAGGTGTAGTACATCATTTCCATCGATAGGGCCAAAATACCTGAAATTCATTCCCTCAAAAAGATTACTTCTGTCGAGTATTGTACTTTTCAGTCCTGCTTCTATCTGTGCTGCAAGTGTACGGGTCTTAGGACCAAATTTTTCCCCGAATATGCCGAGCAATTTCCATACTTTATCCTTGAACCTGTTATAAGTTTTACTGGTGGTGATGTCGAGGAGATATTCCTTCAATGCCCCTACATTCTGATCAATAGCTATGTTATTATCATTCAGAATAACTAGCAGGTCAGACTGGGCAATCCCTGCATTGTTGAGGCCTTCAAAGGCTTCTCCTGCCGTCATAGCCCCGTCTCCGATAACAGCAACAACATGTCTTTTCTCTCCCTTCCTTTTTGCAGCAACTGCAATACCAAGGGCTGCAGAAATGGATGTGGACGAATGACCGGTACCAAATGCATCATATTCACTCTCAGCCATTTTTGGGAAGCCGCTGATCCCTTTATACTTCCTGTTAGAGGAAAATTTATCGCGTCGTCCGGTTAAAATCTTATGTCCGTATGCCTGGTGTCCTACATCCCAGATTATCTTATCATATGGAGTATTAAAAACATAATGAAGAGCAACTGTCAGTTCTACTACTCCAAGACTGGCACCAAAATGACCCGGATTAGTACTGACAGCATCAATTATAAATTGTCTAAGTTCAGCGCTAACATTAACCAGATCAGCAGGTTCGAGTTTTCTGAGATCCTCCGGCAATGATATTTTATAGAGTAAACCCTCCTCAGCAGTCATTCAACTGTAAATTATCCGCAAATATAACAATTATTATTCCCGTGTGTTTGCCGGAGTATAGCCGGGATTTTGTTAATTTTGCTCTGTTTCTGATTGTACACAACAATATTAAATCAGGAAAATTGTTTTACAGGTAAAATTTGTAACCATAAAATTACGTTGGACACATTAAATTATTTATTACCCATGAAAAGATCAATATTCCAACTATCAGTTATAGTTTCTATAGTTTTGCTTCTTGTATCCTGTGTGCCGGGGAAAAAATTTAAAACTTTACAGGATACAAGCAGAGCTTACATGAATGAGAGGGATGAATTCAAAGCCGAGAATATAAATTTTGAGATGAAGAACAGGGAGCTTGAAGCAAAGATCTCACAATATGAAAAACAGATAAGTTCTATTGAGGGGGAGATAGAATCTCTTACGGCTAAAAAGGATAAAGCCCTGGAGGATTTGAGCAAAATGACGACAAGATACAATGAAATGCAGACTGCCCAGGAGGATCTGATCCGCGGAAATGTAAAGGAGACACAAAAACTTCTTTCCGAACTTCAGACAGCACAGGCAGCACTGCAGAAAAAGGAGGATCTTCTCACTCAGCTTGAAGAGACACTTGATGCCAAAAAAGCATCACTTGATGAGCTAACCTATGAACTGGAAAAGCGGAATGCCCGGATGCTTGAACTTGAAAAAATCCTTGATGCCCAGAAACAGATTGTCCAGGATCTTAAGAACAAGGTTTCAGAAGCCCTGCTTGGATTCGAAAATAATGGTCTGACAGTCACCATGAAAAACGGAAAGGTTTATGTATCACTTGATGAAGAATTGCTTTTTAAATCAGCAAGTTGGGAGATTGATGCCAATGGCAGGAATGCCCTGAGAAAACTTGCTGCCGTCCTTGCACGGAATCCTGATATTCAGATCACAATCGAGGGACATACTGACAATGTGCCATATAACCCCGGCAGCGGACAGCTTAAGGACAATTGGGATCTCAGTGTTAAACGAGCGACTACTGTAGTGAGGACTCTTCTTGATGGTACAGGCATCAACCCGAAACGGCTAACAGCCTCAGGACGGAGTGAATATATGCCAGTCGATGCAAGAAATACAGCAGATGCACGGCAGAAAAACAGAAGGACAGAAGTTATTCTGACTCCTGACCTGACTCCCCTGTATGAACTGATAAATAAATATTAGTAAAAGAAAATTTTGGTTGACTCCAGTTTAGGGGGCTTGTAACAAAGGGTAAAGTCCCCTTCCGGGGATTTAGGGGTTAAGAATAAAAAAGCGCTGAAAGATTTTGTATATTATTTTTCTTCAGAGAATTCCTGCAATTTGACACTCATGTTTTCAAGTTCTTTCAGCAGGTTATCCTCTGGTTTGAGAAAATCCAGTGTTCCCCAGAAATCCTGGTCATAACTTTTTATTGTCTTCGAAAAAACCGAATGTACAGGAGCGCGTTCCTCTTTTTCAAACCTTGTTACATTCTCAGTATCCACACTTGTTACAGCAAGTTCTAAAAAGACACTAAAATGGCTATTAAATAGTTTCTTCTTCTGTTTGGACAGGAAAACAAGATCTCCTCTCACATGGCTAAGGAAATATCTGTTATTTATTTTCCGGTAGCTGACTTTGTATTTAACTGAAACAGGCCATGTTGTATATCCGCGTGTTGAGCTTAGGATAAATGAATCTTTCAGTTTCTGCAGGTATTTGGGATGCAATTCAAAATTGGCACTAAGAATTGCATAATCCTCAGTGTTAATATAAATGCTTCCTCTGTATAAGGGCTCGTCAATATCCTGACGTTGCTCAAAATCTATTACCCACGCAGCTTTATCTTCATACGTTACAATATCAGTTATCCTGTAACTATATTCAGGCATTGTGGCTTTTTCAAGAAAGTTAAAAGAGTGTTTTACTATGTCAAGCTGTAAACAGGTGTTTAGTCCTGCTTTGAGTCGTATTGCCAGGGTATCGTCGAGACCCATGTTTTCAATTTTTCTGCTTTTAAACACCTTTATCTGATCACTGAGAATGGTTCCGGAATATGCACTTTTGTAAATATGTAATACAGCTTCAGAATAGATCTGCAAGTCATTCTTTTTCATTACTCCTTCCCTGTAAAAACCTGTCAACATAGCAGGAGAGGAACCATAATTATCAGTAATTGCACTAATAGATTTAAAGATTATCTCCTGTGGCATCTGTGTCCTGATAATGATTTCCGGTATTGGGATAAACTCGCGGATCATTATTATTTTATAGTTACTACTGGTAATATGACTTACAGGGATCTCCTTACCCAGGAAACCGAGATATGAAAAGGAGAGTGTATCATCAAATGAGTCAGGAGTTATTTTCATTATGAATTCTCCGTTATTGTTTGTAACCGTTCCCCTTCCCCTGTTTTTCAGAGCTATTGTAGCAAATGGTAATGGATCGCCAGATGAGTGATCGGTTACAATACCGGAAAGATATATAATATTGGATGGCTGAAGAGTATCGCGATGAGGTGCAGTAACGGACAGAGCTTTTGCAATTATGATATATTTATCAATTACTGAGAATACCAGCGAATCATTGCGGAGTATATTATCGAGGATGGTTTTCAGTTTAACATTGGTGAAATTAAGTTCAGTTTTTTTCTCAGTATCAATAAGCCGGCTGTCGTATGTGAAGAAATAGCCAGTATTGTTGCTAATTATATTAAGAGCATCGATTGTTTTTATCTGGCCCGAACTGAATGAAAACAGAGAATCAAGTATATTTACCTGGCACTCTGCCATCTGCCTGCTTGCCAGTAGAACGAACAATACAATGGCCAGAATCCTTTTTAATATTAAGCCATTGAATGATAGCATTTTATGTTTTTACGTTATTCTTTAAAAAGATGGTAAACATTTCCATCATATGTATAACGCAGGTTAAAACTAGCACAAATTAATCGAATAATTGTATCCTGTGACTGGTTATCAATAGAAGAGGTCCATGTTTCATCGAGTATTGCCGGGTCATCAGCAATGATAACCATATCATAGATTTTTTTCAGATCTTTAAATACCAGTTCCAGTCGCTGACGGTCAAAAACCAGCTTACCTGTCTTCCAGGATATGTAATTTGGATTATTGTTTAGCGTTTTCCCGGAAATCCTTGTATCCATGGTTCCGACATAACCCGGATCAAGTACCATATTCTTCTGAGTTCCTGTATTATCTGATAGTACTACCTTTCCGGTTTCGACATAAACCTCAACTGCAGAATCGGCATTATTAGTAATAATATTGAATGAAGTTCCCACTACTTCAATACTGGCCCTGCCTCCGGCATCAACAGTGAATGGGTTCAATGCATCCGGGCTGATCTCAAAGAATGCTTCACCTGACAGGGCAACATGTCTCTCTTTTTTCCCGAAATTCTTATAATAACTCAGTTCAGTATTTCTGTTCAGGAATATATTACTGCCATCAGGCAGATTCACCATGAGGTTTTGCTGATCATTCCCTGAGGCAACAATAATTTGTTTGTTTGAATTAGCAAGATAAATGGAGAGAGTACCCAGGCTCAGCAGAATCAGGGCTGCTGCTGCTATTCTCAGGAATCTGTTTCTCATACTGAAGATCCTGGTCTGAGGTGTGGCAGTCAGATATCCGGTCTCATTTAACCGGGAATGTACATTATCCCATGCTTTATCAACATTTATTTCCCTGTCATCATTCATTTTTCCCATTTTTTGCCATAATTCTGTCAGATTATTCCCACCTTCCGCCATAAAACGATCAAGCAGTTCTGAATCAATCTCTTTTTCTCCTGAAAGCGCTGAGGCAAGTTCTTCCCAGTCACTTTCATTAAATTTCTTCTCTATATTCATTTTTTCTTTCATTGCTCTGTTAATTCTCTTCTGAATTCTTTAAGTGCCCTTCCCATATTAGCTTCAACTGTTTTAACCGATATTGAAAGTTTTTCTGCAATTTCAATATATTTTAATCCGTCAAACCTGTTCATACAAAATATCCTTCCGCATCTTTCCGGTAAACGTTCAATGATCCTGGCTATCTTTGACTGCAATTCATTATACTGTATCAGGTCTGAGGGATTATCACTGTTTTCAACCTCTTTTAGTGTCATCTCCCTGGCATGTTTCTCAACAACACGTGCATGATTAATCCAGTGTATGCAACGGTTGTGCACAGCCCTGAAAAGATAACCGTTCAAAGAACTTTCAATTAATATTTTTTCCCTGTCCTGCCACAATCTGAAAAAAAGATCCTGGACAATTTCCTCAGCTGTATCGTGGTCTTTGACAAGGGTTTTTGCATATCTGACCAGGGAAACATAGGAGGATCTGAAAAGTGACTCAAACTGTCCTTGATCACCCTGACGGATCCTCCTTACTATTTCATTATCCCCGGGCATATTCTTATCTTTCTGCCAGATCTTCCCTGTCGCTGAATTTCAGTTTTCTGTTAAGCCTGCGGATAGCTGATTCTATGCTCTGGTCAGGTTCTATCACATTATAGTCACCCCAGAATTCCGGATCAACAAAATCACTGACTTTTTCTGAAAATATATCAGAATATTTCATCTTTTCCTTACCTGCAAATTTAATAACTTCCTGGTCAGTACGATCAGTAACTGCAATTTCCGACATTGTTGTATAGAATGTATGGAAAAGCTTTTTCTTCCAGTCAACCTTAAACTTAACTTCAGCTCTTGAATATGCAAAGTGCCATTTACCGTCCTGTTCACGATATTTTGTTCTGTAAGTTGCGATTTCCGGTGTAACATTTACACTGAAGGGCTTTTTCATGATAAAGATTGAAGATGCAGCCTCTTTATCTGAAAGGTTAAATCCAAATTCAGCTTCTGTGATTGCATAAGAATCCATTTCGATGTACAGTTTACCCATGAACAGTGGTTCCTCTACATCAGGTTTCTGAATGAAATCGATAATATAATGAGGTTTACCATCGATCTCAATAACGGATGAAAGAGAATAATCGTAATACTTCAATGCATCGGGTGTCAGTATTGCTTCGGTATTCTTGGCGATATCAAGTTGAAGTACGCTCGTTGTTCCACCCTGGAGTTTGAATAAAAGAGTATCGATCTTTTCTACATCGATGTTTTTTCTCCCCTTATAGATACGTGTGCCATCAAAGCGGAGAAGACTATTGTACGGTGCTTTAAATATCTCCACAACGGCCTCGCCTATAGAAACATATGTTCTGTTTTTCCGTATAGTTTCCCTGTAAAATGCAGTCATCAGATTGGGAACCGATTCATAATTCTTGCCAATATTAGAAATTGCTTTTGCGATTATTGCATCCGGATCGAGAGGTTTAACAACTATCTCCTTGATAGGTATAGGCGCAGATTCCATCTCGATTCTGTTCTTATAACCGTTATTACGCATAGAACTTATCGGTAAAGATATGTTCTTATAACCAAGATATGTTATCTCAAGGTTTTTGGATAATAGAGATTCATCGATTTTTAAAGTGAATTCTCCATCAATATTAGTCACAACTGCAACATTGGATTCTGAAACGGCTACTGATGCAAATATCAAGGCTGTGCCTGTTTCAGCATCTGTTACTTTACCCTTGATTGTAAGAAAAGTCTGTTGATCTCCTCTTTTCCTGTCTGATTTATCTGCTCCCGACAATGTCTGGAATGAAAGGGCCAGGAGAATAATAAATACATAAAAAGAGATGTTTTTGAGTGTTTTCATGGCATTTTAATTTAGTTATACAATAAGTTTAAATCCCTTTTTTTAATGTTTGTTCAGTTATAAGACCGGATTGATGATGATTTACCCTATATATATAACAACAAAATATTTTCTTTATCTTAATATTTAAATACTACAAACCTTAATCCGCGATGGGAGTTCGAACTGTTAATGCTTTAAAAGGCGGGGTTTCATATGTAAAAAGTATGATTACGGGTATTGCTGATATCAGTGGGATGCCTGTTTCTGCAAGTGCAGAGTTAACAAATTACTGTAATCTGAAGTGTCCTGAATGTCCCTCGGGCACAGGATTACTTTCCAGGGAGAGGGGTTTTATGGATATGAACCTGTTTGATAAATTAATAACTGAACTTGAATCATATCTGTTCTACCTCACCCTTTACTTTCAGGGTGAACCGATGATGCATCCCATGTTTTTTTCGTTTCTTGAGAGGGTACGTCATTTAAACACTGTTGTATCGACAAATGGTCATTTTCTTTCCGGGGAATATGCCGAAAAGATTGTCAGATCAGGATTAAAGAAAATTATCGTATCTGTTGATGGTACTGATCAGGAGACCTACTCGTCCTACAGGATTAATGGAGACCTGGCCCTGGTTTTGGACGGATTAAAAAATCTTGCTGGTGCCATGAATAAATCATCATCATCTTTAAAGCTTGAAATTCAGTTTCTTGTTAACAGGAAGAATGAACATCAGATTCCATCGGTGAAACTCCTTGCACATAAATACAATGCTAATTTGAAACTGAAATCGATGCAAATAATCAATAAGGGAGAATATGAAACCTGGATTCCCTCGAAAGAGGAATTTTCGAGGTATAAAAGGGAAGGAAACAAATACAGAATAAAGAATAATCTTCCCGACAGATGCGCCAGGTTATGGTTCAATCCTGTCATTACCTGGGACGGGAAAGTAGTACCATGTTGTTTTGATAAAAATACCAGTCATATCATGGGAGATCTTAATGAAAAATCATTCAGAGATATATGGTTTGGCACGGAATACAGGGATTTCAGACAAAAAGTCTTCTCGGCACGCCGTGATATTGAGATATGCAGGAATTGCACATCTGGACTAAGAGGTGTCCGGTACTGAAAATGCGGTACAAATCTTTATAAGTTGTATATTAGTATTATTAAATTATAATGACATGAAAATATTTAAGACAATCCTTTATGCACTATTATTTTTAATAGTCGTGGTAATTATAGCAGGATTAATAGTTCTCCATGGCATTAAGAAGGGTGCCCTTCCTCAATATGAAGGAGAACTTGCTTTAACGGGGCTTTTGGAAGAGGTTACCGTTTACAGGGACAACAGGGGTATGCCTCACCTGTATGCTGCTAATGAACATGATCTTTATCTTGCCACAGGTTATATTATGGCACAGGAAAGACTCTGGCAAATGGACCTTATCAGGAGGGCAACCACCGGAAGACTCTCCGAAATATTTGGCGAGGATTATATCCAGACAGATCTTTTCCTTCGCAGCCTTGAAATGACAACAAAATCTAAAATGGTACTCAGCAGTGAAGACGTTGCCATAATGGATTGTATTCAGGCATATGCTGATGGTGTAAATACATATATTTCAGCTGCCGGTAAAAAACTTCCCCCCGAGTTCAGAATACTTGGTTATAAACCTGATCCATGGAAACTTGAGGATATTGCCAATATAATAGGTTATATGGGTTGGGATCTTGCCTCGGATAATCTGTCATCTGATATTTTTTATTACAGGCTTACCAAAAAATTCGGTCTGGAGAAAGCATCAGAACTTATTCCCGACTGGAAAGCAGTAAATTCAGTTGTCTTCCCGGGATTTACACTTAGTGACGAATTACTAGAGAATGCACAGGAATTTATCTCTTCCATGGATAAACTTGAAGCCCTGGGTATTGTCTCATTTTCAGGAAGCAACAACTGGGCAGTTACCGGAGCCAGGACTAAAACAGGCAAACCTGTTCTTTCAAACGATATGCATCTGAGTTTCGGATCTCCGGGGATATGGTTCCAGATGCACCACGTGGTACCCGGTAAGTTGAATGTTACAGGTGTTATTGTACCAGGGCAACCCTTTGTTGTGGCAGGTCATAATGATCGGATAGCATGGGGAATGACAAACCTCATGGTGGATGATATAGATCTTTTTGCTGAAAGAATAAACCCTGAGAATGGAACCCAGTATTTCTTCAATGATGAATGGAAGAATATGGTAGTAAAGGATGAAATAATAAAGATCAAGGGAGGAGATGCAGATACACTTCAGCTGAAATTCACACATCGCGGGCCCATAGTTTCAGGTTTCAGGGATGTGAAGGATGTCTCTCTCTCAATGAGATGGGCGGGGTACGATTATAGCGATGAGATAAAGGCCGTTTACCTTCTTAACAGGGCAGCAGACTGGGATGATTTCAGAACCGCCATCACCAACTTCAGATCGGTAAGCCAGAACTTTGTTTATGCTGATGTTGATGGCAACATAGGATTAAATACCGGTGGGGGTATCGCCATTAGAAAAGGAACTGGAACATCAGTTAGAAATGGTGAGACTGATGAGTTCGACTGGAAAGGTTATGTCCCGTTTGAACAACTACCAACAAGCTTCAATCCTGAAAATGGTTATGTCTCCTCAGCCAATAACAAAACTGTACCGGATGATTATCCATATTACATAGGTGCCGGTTTTGCGCTGCCATACAGGATAAACCGGATTCGCCAGATGCTTGATGAGAAAGATATTTTCGGTATAGAGGATTTTAAAAGAATGATCAACGATCAGCATTCTGACTATGCTGCCCTTATGACTCCCTTTATCCTGAGGCTTAATGACAAAAAAGATAAACTGACGGATGCTGAGGTAAAAGCCCTGGAGACTCTGTCGGGTTGGGATTATGACATGAATGCAGAGCTTGTTGCTCCGGCTGTTTTCGAGTATTTCAGGATTAGCTTTGCAAGAATGCTGCTTGCGGATGAACTGGAAGATCTATATGAAAAAATATTCTATCTCTCCAAAGATTACTATATATACAGGATCCTCAAGACCGGGCCTGACAACTGGGTTGATGATGTTTCAACACCTGAAACAGAGACACTTGACGATATAATCATGAAGAGCTTTAAGGATTGTGTGGCCTCTATGAGATCACAAATAGGAGAGGACCAGGCAAAATGGACCTGGGGCAATGTCCATAAAATTATAATTTCACATCCGCTTGGATCAGCTGTTCCGCTTCTTGATAAGGTATTCAGTTTTAATTCAGATGAATATCCGGTCGGAGGAAGTAATCACACAGTAAGTCCATACTCTTTTGACCCCGGATTCATTATTGACCATGGTGCATCGGAAAGACATATCTTCAACACAGCAGACTGGGATGAATCACTGACAGTTATACCTACAGGTGCATCAGGCATACCTGCAGACGAGTTTTACCTGTCGCAGACGAAAGCCTATATAAATAAGGAGTTTTATAAAGATGCATTTAGTGAAGAGGCCGTTAAGGCAGCAGCGAAGTATAAATTAAAGCTTAAACCGTCATAACCTCATTTTCTTTCAGGTCCATAACCTTATCAACTTTACCGTTGTACTCAGTTGTCAGGTCCTGTACTTTTGTTTCAGTATCCTTTTCAGTATCCTCCGGCAGTCCCTCTTTAAGCAGCTGTTTCAATTCATCATTTGCCCATTTTCTTGCATTACGAATACTTATTTTAGCTGTTTCTCCCTCATTTCTGACCTGTTTTACCAGCTGATACCGCCGCTCCTCTGTAAGGGGTGGTATATTTATTCGAATAACCTCACCATTATTAACAGGAACAAGTCCTATGTTTGCTGCCATAATAGTTTTTTCGATTGTACCAAGCATGGATTTTTCCCAAGGTTGGATCAGAATTGTCTTGGGATCGGGAGTATTTATATTCGAAATCTGGTTTAATGGTGTGTTAACACCGTAGTAGTCAACTGTAATCCCATCCAGAAGGGCAGGATTTGATCTTCCTGCACGCAGCCTGGCGAGCTCGTGCTCAAGATGGACAAGGGCTTTTTCCATCCTGTCCCTTGTTTCTTCAATTATCAGTTCAACATCTTCATTCATAATAATCAGGTTGTCTTGATTGTACTTTTAACGACTTATGTTTTATACAAAATTGTTACAGGAATAACAAAAATAATAAAATAGGCTGAAATGCAATCTACTCTCAGTTATAAATAAGGGTTCCTGTTTCTGAGCCTGTTACAACTTTCATAAGGTTACCCGGCTTATTCATATCAAATACTATCACCGGCATATTATTTTCGCGGCACATAGTAAATGCTGTTGAATCCATTATTTTAAGGCGTAGAGCAATTGCCTCTTCAAAAGATATTTTATCAAATTTCCTGGCATTTATATCTTTTTCAGGGTCAAAGTTATATACGCCGTCCACTCTTGTCCCTTTCAGGAGTACATCAGCACCTGTTTCCACAGCCCTGAGAGCGGAAGCAGTATCGGTGGTAAAGAATGGATTCCCTGTCCCCCCCGACAGGAGACAGACTATTCCATTTTGCATCTCTTTAACCACTTTATCCCTGTTATAAAGTACTCCTACAGGTTCCATCCTTATTGATGTAAAAACCACTGCTTTCCCGCCTGCCTTTTTTATGGCACTTTCCAGCGCAAGGCTGTTTATAACAGTTGCCAGCATTCCCATCTGGTCGCCCTTTACCCTGTCAAAACCCGATTCTGTTCCCTTCAGTCCGCGAAATATATTTCCTCCACCGATAACAATGGATACTTCACACTGTTTATTTACAACCTCAATAATCTGTTTTGCATATTCATCGAGGATTGCTTCGTTTATGCCGTTATTATCTTTACCGGCAAGTGATTCGCCGCTAAGTTTTAACAGGATCCTTGAATATTTCATGTATAAATAATTTTGATCTTAAAGGTCATCCCGATTTATCGGGAGAATCAATATGTTGAGAAATATCTTCATTCTTGTTTGTCCTGCTATTGCGGGATGTGGGTTTCATACCGGAGTAATCTTTAATGTAAAGATATGATAATACTTATATAAAAAAAAGATGACGCTTTATGGCGCCATCTTTTGTATTGAATCATGAATTCAGGTTAAAGATTGAGAGTATATCTTTTAAAGGAGGTTACTGCCAGATCCTTATCAGCAGATTTAAGATACTGACCGACGGTAATTTTATTATCTTTAATATATTCCTGGTTCAGTAATGTGCTCTCCTTAAAGAATTTGCCAAGTTTACCCTGGGCAATTTTATCCAGCATATTCTCAGGTTTGCCGTCGCGTTTGGCCTGTTCCTTACCTATTTCAATTTCCCTGGCAATTACTTCCTGCGGGACATCGTCCTTATCGACTGCTACAGGATTCATAGCAGCCACCTGCATTGCCACATCTTTATAAATCTGGATATCCTGGCCGCTTTTTGTAAAACCCACAAGTGTAGCAAGTTTGTTACCGGGATGAATATATGCCTGAACAAAGGGAGCTTCAATTTTATCGTAGAACGATAATTCAAGCTTCTCACCAATAATTCCAACAAATTCGATGACCTTATCTCCAATTTTAACATTATCATCAAGTGGAAGAGCTTTGAGTGCTTCCAGGTCAGCAGGATTATTCTTCATGGCGTTGTCAAGTATTTTTTCAGCCAGACCAATGAAACCGGCATTATTGGCAACAAAATCTGTTTCACTATTAAGTACAATCATTGCTCCCAGTTTGCCGTCTGATGTTGTCTTTGCAAGGACAACACCCTCGGTTGCCTCCCTGTCGGCTCTTTTACTGGCAACAGCCTGTCCTTTCTTACGGATTATTTCAACTGCCTTGTCAAAATTACCATCTGCTTCCTCCAGAGCTTTTTTACAATCCATCATACCCGCCAGAGTAGCTCTTCTCAGTTTTGCAACATCAGCTGCGCTTATTGTAGCCATTATTAAATTGTTTATCAGTTAAAAAAGTAGTTATCAATTCTCATCTTCTGATTCAACATCTGAATTGGAAGTATTCTCA
This sequence comes from uncultured Rikenellaceae bacterium, assembly GCA_964507015.1. Taxonomy (GTDB): domain Bacteria; phylum Bacteroidota; class Bacteroidia; order Bacteroidales; family VadinHA17; genus LD21. The sequence continues at coordinate 16,155 of CAZDOM010000015.1, forward strand.
ACCTGTTCATCAGTAGTCTCTGTATTTTCAGTTTCAACTTCTTCTTCATCTGTATTAACAGCAGCTCCGATAATATTTTCTGTTTTACCATATTTTTGATCAGTACTCTTTTCTTTTGCCTGTGGTTCTTTTTCTTTTTCCATTTTCCTTTCGTTCAGGCCCTCATCGATCGACTGGCACAGAATATCAACTATAAGTGCAATAGATTTTGAGGCATCATCGTTTGCAGGTATCGGGAAATCTATTTCTGAAGGATCAGAATTTGTATCGACCATTGCAAAGACAGGAATGCCCAGTCTTTTCGCTTCTCTCACTGCAATATGTTCTTTACAAACGTCAACCACAAAAAGTGCAGAGGGAAGGCGTGTCAGGTCGGCAATACTGCCCAGGTTCTTTTCAAGTTTGGCTCTCTGTCTGGTAATCTGTAGTTTCTCGCGTTTGGAGAGATTTATAAATGTACCGTCTGAAGCCATCTTATCAATTGATCCCATTTTTTTGACAGCCTTTCTTATAGTCGGGAAATTAGTTAGCATCCCTCCGGGCCAACGCTCGGTCACATAAGGCATATTTACTTTTTTAACATTTTCGGCTACAATCTCTTTTGCCTGTTTTTTTGTAGCAACAAATAATATCTTTTTGCCCGATTTTGCCATTTGCTTCATAGCTGAAGCTGCTTCGTCGAGTTTAGTAATTGTCTTTTCAAGGTCAATGATGTGAATTCCGTTTCGCTCCATGAATATGTAAGGAGCCATTGCAGGATTCCATTTTCTTTTGAGGTGTCCGAAGTGAACACCAGCATCGAGTAATTCTTTAAAAGTTGTTCTAGGCATTTAATAATATTTAAGTTTACATTCGTTCAATCAATTGCAGAGTAGCTCCTGTAAGGGAAGTCTTTGCAATTTAGATACTAAACTTGCATCTCTATTGATTGTATAATTATTCTTATCGTTTACTGAACTGGAATCTCTTACGGGCTTTGGGTCGGCCAGATTTTTTCCGTTCAACTTCGCGTGGATCCCTGGTGAGGAAACCATTAGCTTTCAATATCTTTTTGTTTTCTTCATCAATTTTTACCAGTGCTCTTGTAATTCCAAGCCGAATTGCTTCAGACTGCCCTTTAACTCCACCTCCATCAAGATTGACATTGATATCATATTTATCAGCAACATCCAACAGGTTCAGCGGTTGGGTAACAACATACTGAAGGATTTCGGCACCGAAATATTCTTTATAATCCCGGCCGTTAATTGTGATTTTGCCTTTACCATCACTCAAAAATACTCTGGCAACAGCTGCTTTTCTTCTTCCGATGGCATTAATTACTTCCATATTTTTACCTTAATTGTTAAGTTCGATATTTTTTGGTTTTTGTGCTTCATGCGGGTGGGAAGATCCCGTATAAACATGCATGTTCTTGAAAAGAGCCCTGCCGAGACGATTTCTTGGTAACATACCTTTTACGGCATTTTCCACCAGGCGAATAGGATTCTTCTTCAATAAATCTTCAGCTGTCATAAATCTCTGTCCGCCAGGGTAACCTGTATGCCTCACATACTGTTTTTCAGTCCATTTCTCTCCTGTCAGCACAACCTTTTCAGCATTTATTACAATAACATTATCACCGCAGTCAACATGCGGAGTGTAGTTTGTCTTGTGCTTTCCCCTGAGCATATTGGCAATGCGGGATGCAAGACGACCAAGAACTGCGCCTTCAGCATCAATCATGACCCACTCCTTGTTAATGGTGGATTTATTTGCCGAAACTGTTTTGTAGCTTAAGGTGTTCACTTGTTATTAATTTTTAATTGATATTTTTATAATTAATGTTAAAACCCTTGGATTTAGGGTGTGCAAAAATACAACATATTTCATAAAAAAAAAGAATATTGAAGAGAAAATATTAGTACAAATTAATCTTATGCTAATTTTATCAGTATTTATAAAAATATTAAGAGACAGAGTGATAAAGGGACCATAAGTGAATTGACCTGGATGATTAAAGGGCTGCAATATGATATAAATACAGGAAAACGATTACATCGTAGTTTTTATATACGCGATGTTCTTGATGTTGCACCGGAGCTTATAGGGAAAATACTTGTTGTCAAAACCGTAAACGGCATGGTCCGGCGTTTTATGATAACAGAAACTGAAGCATACCGTGGGATGGAAGATCTTGCCTGTCATGCCAGTAAGGGAAAGACATCACGTACAGGAGTTATGTTCGAACAGGGAGGACTGCTTTATGTTTATTTTGTCTATGGAATGTACTGGATGCTCAACATAGTAGCAGGAGAAAAAGAGAATCCACAGGCGGCACTGATTCGGGGAATAGAAGATTTCAACGGCCCCGGAAAACTGACAAGGGAACTCGGAATTGACAGGTCATTTAATGGTGAAGACCTGACCATCTCAGACAGGATTTGGGTTGAAGATGTGGCGATTAACCCTCCTTTTAAAAGTGGACCAAGGATAGGAATTGATTATGCAGGTGATATTTGGAAACATAAACCCTGGAGGTTCTGCATTTAAAATGATATGATCATTTGAGTTCTCATATAATATTTTTTCCGTTCTTTGTTTTTTCATTAAAAAAGATATTTATGGATTCAGTATGGGGCACTTTTCGCCGCTGGAATAATATAACGGGATGGTTTGTGTTCCTGTTTTCAGCTGTTGTATATATCCTTACAGTTGAGCCAACAGTCAGTTTCTGGGATTGTGGTGAATTTATTCTTTCGGGTTTCAGACTGCAGGTAGGTCATCCGCCGGGCGCACCCCTGTTTCTGATGATTGCAAGAATTGCCACCCTGTTTGCAGGCGGTGATGCATCAAAGGCTGCTTTAATGGTAAATACTCTTTCGGCTATTACCAGTGCCTTTGCAATAATGTTCCTCTTCTGGACAATAACCCATCTTGTCAGGAGGGTTTTTACAAGAAATTCTGCACTTGAAAAGAATCAGATCCCGGCAATTCTCGGAAGTGGTCTCGTTGGTGCTTTGGCCTATACTTTTTCTGATACATTCTGGTTTTCAGCTGTTGAGGGAGAGCTCTATGCCATGTCATCACTCTGTGTGGGGATGGTGGTATGGGCTATGCTTAAGTGGGAAGAACAAGCCGATGAACCCACATCTGGACGCTGGATAATACTGATTGCATATATTATGGGGCTGGGATTAGGTATACACCGCCTTAACCTGCTGGTGCTTCCCGTAATGGTTTTTATCTTTTATTTCAGGAAATATGAGGTGACCACAAAGGGTGTAATTTATACACTTATTACGGCTTTCATTTTGCTGGCATTCCTTGTCTTCATCATAATACCCGGTATTCCTAAATTAGCCGGCTGGTTCGAACTTCTGTTTGTAAATGTGTTCGGGCTGCCATATAACAGCGGACTTATTTTCTTCCTTGCTTTAATTGCTGCCATTCTGATCTTTGGAATACAATATTCATTAAAGAATAAGAAAGTTATTCTCAATTATATAATAACCAGTCTGACAGTGATAATGATCGGTTATTCATCATATGCCATGATTATGATAAGATCATCGGCAAAGCCTCCCATGAATCAGAATAACCCTTCAGATATTTTTTCACTATCCTACTATATCAATATGCAGCAATATGGTAGTTCCCCGAAATTGCATGGACCCTATTATAATGCTCCGGCGGTTAATGTGAAGCGGGCTGTTGCAGGTTATAATAAGGTTGATGGTAAATACGAACCTTATTATCGTCCTGAATATGAGTACAATAAGGAATTCACAACCATTTTCCCACGGATGTACAATTCTGATCCGGAACATGAAAGTGCATATAAATACTGGGGTAAGATAAAGGGCAGGAGGTTTACCATTACCACAGGTTCGGGAAGGGAGACAGTTGTATGTCCTACATTTGGTGAGAATCTGCGATTCTTTTTCAGATACCAGACAGGATTCATGTACATGAGATATTTCATGTGGAATTTTGTCGGCCGTCAGAATGATATACAAGGTAATGGGAATAATCTACACGGAAACTGGATAAGCGGAATAAAATTCCTTGATGAGGCACGGCTCGGCCCGACAGATAAACTTCCTGATGACCTTGAAAAGAATCCTGGTCATAACACATATTATTTCTTCCCCTTGCTTATTGGTATAGCCGGAATGATCTGGCAATATCGTAAGGATAACAAGGGGTTCTGGCTTATCCTGACATTTTTCTTTATGACGGGTATAGCAATATTATTATATCTGAACCAGTATCCTAATCAACCCAGGGAACGCGACTATGCGTATGTAGGATCATTCTATGCTTTTGCCATCTGGATAGGAATAGGATTCATGTATATCTATGATTTATTCAGGAGGTTCATAAATCATAAGATATCTGCAGTTGTTACTCTTGTTCTTCTTCTTACCGTATGTCCCCTTTTAATGGCTTTCCAGAACTGGGATGATCATGACAGATCAGGCCGTTATACTGCCAGGGATATAGGAGCCAATTACCTTGAATCATGTGCTCCAAACAGTATTCTATTTACTTATGGTGATAATGATTCTTTTCCTGTGTGGTATATTCAGGATGTTGAGGAGGTACGTACAGATGTAAGAGTGGTGAACCTGAGTTATTTTCAGGCCGGATGGTATATCGATATGATGCGGCAGAAGGCTTTCAAATCGGATCCCCTCCCCCTGAGTCTTGAACAGGAGAAATACCTGGAGGGTGTAAGAATCCAGCTTCCGGTCAATAAAAGAGTTGACAAACCTGTTAATCTGAAGGAGATTGTAAGGTTTGCAAGTATGGACGATAAGAAATATATGATTGATTACAGCGGAATGGGCGATTACCTTAATTACATTCCTGCAAATAAATTCATAATTGATGTTGATAGCTCTGTAGTCCTTTCAAATGGTACCGTTAAGGAATATTTTAAAGACAGGATTGTGTCACCCATGATATGGGAATTTACAGATAATGATGCTTTCAAGGGTGACCTGGCAATGATGGACCTGCTTTCAACAAATGAATGGAAAAGGCCGGTTTATTTTTCAACGACAGTACCATCGCATCAATACAAAGGGCTTGAAAAATATTTTATCCAGGAAGGGATGGCCTACAGGATTGTGCCGATAAGGACAACTCCATCGGAACAGGGGGAATTTGGGGATATTGATCCCTGGGTAATGTATGATAATATGATGAACAAGTTTAAATGGGGTAATGCATCTGATCCATCGGTATACCTGGATGAAAATAACAGGAGGATGTTCAGCAACTTCAGAAGAATATTCGGAATCCTTGGGAAAGAACTTGTTTTAAACGGTGATACTGTCAAAGCTCTGAATGCTGTCAGAAAGGGGCTGGAGATTGTTCCACAGGAAAAAATGCCATACGACTTTTTTGCAATAGGACTTGGAGAAGTACTGATAATGGCAGGGGAGAAGGAAGAGGGTGAGAAGATAATAGGAGATATCATAAACTATTCGAAAGCATATCTTGATTATTCAATGACCCTGAATAATCAAGAGAGATATGGACTCGATTATGCAACAGGGATAAATATGCAAGCCCTTCTCGATATTTATAATATGTCTGTCGATTTGCAGATCGATTCCCTGGCAGGTTTGGTAGAACCAATGATGAATCTTTATTACAGCAGACTTTATTCAGGTAACTAAAGGATCATGAGGCTTGTAAGGCCATGGTTATTGTCACGTTTCCTATACCCTGATGCTCTTTTCAGGGTAAGGAATGATGAAAAATTACTGTTTCTGACTTTTGATGACGGGCCTGACCCGGTATCTACTCCTGAGATATTGTCTGTGCTTGAAAAATATGCTGTTAAAGCAGTTTTTTTCTGTACTGGAAGATCCGCTCAAAAATATCCTGAGCTTATCACGGATATAACAAGCCATGGACATTTAACAGGTAATCATGGCTATGATCATCCTGATGGATGGAAAACATCATGTAAAAACTATTGCTTTGATATTGATAAAGCAGCCAGTTTGACTTCAGACAGAATTTTTCGTCCTCCTTATGGTCATTTAAAGATAAATCAGTACTCATACCTGCGTAAAAAATATAAAATAATTTTCTGGGATATAATGCCATATGATTTTGATAAAGGATTGAACCCATCTCAGTCTTTTGAGATTCTTAAGGAAAAGATAAGACCAGGATCTATAATTGTACTTCATGATTCTGAGAAATCTAATTGCAGAAGTTACCTGGGAGCTTTTATAGAGAGTTCCTTAAAGATTGATTACAGGTTCGAATTACCCGTTTAAAAGAATAATTAATCTTCTATCCCTTATTTAACCAGGGTTAATTGCCCGGTTAGCAATTTATTGTGTTTTTGTGGTTAGTCTCACCAATTTTGTTTTTAATATTGAAATATTACTTTTGAACTACTTAAAACAATATGTGAAATGAATGTCCTTATTCTTGGATCAGGAGGCAGGGAACATGCCCTGGCATGGAAGCTTAAGCAAAGCAAAAAAATAAACAGGATTTTCACCGGACCAGGCAATGCAGGAACCTTTCAGGAGGGGATTAACATGCAGGTAAATCCGGAGAATTTTGAAGAAGTTAAAAAAATTATCAGAGAGAATGATATCAATATGGTGCTTGTAGGTCCTGAAGCCCCCCTTGTTGCAGGCATACATGATTTTTTCAAAGGTGATGAATCCCTGAACAGTATTCCTGTAATAGGGCCAGACATGGCTGCAGCACAACTTGAGGGGAGTAAAGCATTTGCAAAGGACTTCATGACACGATATAATATTCCTACTGCATCATATAGAAGTTTTGACCGGTCAACAATGTATGAGGCATCGGAGTTTCTTCGGTCTTTTGAACCTCCTTTTGTTATAAAAGCTGACGGTCTTGCAGCCGGGAAGGGTGTACTTATATTTGATAATCTCGATGATGCAGAGAAGGAAGTCAAAGCAATGATGAATGGGAAATTCGGAACAGCAGGACAAACAGTTGTTATTGAACAGTTTCTTGAAGGAATTGAGTTATCAGTTTTTGTAGCTACAGATGGGAAATCATATAAGCTGCTTCCCGAAGCAAAAGACTATAAGAGAATAGGGGTGGGAGATACTGGCCTTAATACGGGTGGTATGGGTGCGGTTTCTCCGGTCCCTTTTGCCGATAACATCTTTATGAACAAGGTAAAACAAAGAATTATTGAGCCTACTATAAAGGGATTATCTGATGATGGAATCACATACAAGGGATTCATCTTCTTCGGTCTTATGAATGTAAAGGGTGATCCTTATGTAATTGAATATAATGTAAGAATGGGTGACCCCGAGGCTGAAGCAATTTTACCAAGGATCAAATCAGATTTGCTTGAATTGCTGGAAGGTATTGCCGAGGGCAATCTGGCGGAAAGGATTCTGGAGATCGATGAAAGATATGTGGCAACTGTTATAATTGCTTCCGGAGGTTATCCGGGCCATTATGAAAAGGGTAAGGAGATTATGGGTCTCAATACGACAAAGGATTGTGTTATATTTCATTCAGGAACAAAAATATCAGATGGTAAGATAGTTACGTCGGGAGGACGGGTTCTTGCAGTAAGTGGATGGGGAAAAACCATGGAAGAAGCTTTGAATGCTTCATACACTAATGCCAGACTTGTCTCTTTCGATAATATTTACTACAGAACCGATATTGGATTTGACCTTAAATAATGATGCTGTTAAAATTATTCAAAGGAACAACCCCGGGTGTTATTTTTATGATTGCACTCATCATGGCAGCTTGTTGGATGAGTGCATTTATAAATCCACAGTTGCCTCTTCCTGTAGTATATGAAACCACTCCCATGCCGTTATATGGCATAATAAAACAAATGGCAGGGAACAGTGCAATAACAGGCATTATTCTTTCTTTCCTGCTGGTAACGTTAATGGCGTTTCTATTAGTTGGTTTTAACACATCAATATTTTTTATTAATGAAAGAACCTTTCTTCCTGGTTTGTTATATATATTATCAAGTGCCCTGTTTCCTCAGCTTCAACTTATGAATCCTGTTCTTCCTGCAACAATATTTCTGATGGTTGCACTTATGCGTATTATGGAATCCTATAGAAAACAGGGAACTGCTTTCAATTTTTTTGATGCGGGCATGCTCATAGGTATAGGAAGTCTTTTTTACATTAACCTTATTTGGTTTGGTCTTCTTCTGATAGTAGGTATTGCACTGCTGAGGACAGGCAATATTAAGGAGATTGCTATCTCATTGCTCGGGGTGCTTACTCCTTTTATTCTGACAGCCGGTATTTACTACGTAATAGGAAAGGACCTGGGAATTTTTATGACAGATATTGATTATAACCTTTTTGGACAGACCCCGGGATACTCTTTGTCAAGACTGACAATTATTGTTATAATTCTGGCAGGGATGCTTACTGTAATAAGTATTGCGTTTCTGCTTATGCGGATAAGTTCCAAGAAGATAAAATCACGAAAAACATTTTACCTGCTCTTATGGACATTATTTATATCGGTAATCCTGTATCTTTTCCTGCCCTCAGTATCAATTGAAATGATCTGGATTACAGGTATCCCGGCGAGTTATTTGCTTTCACACTATTTTGTATTTGTCAGAGAAAAAATAATACCTGAGATTATATTCTCAGGCATTCTGATACTTATTTTGCTATTGCAGGCTTTCTATATTTTCTGAAAGACTATTTTATCATTGACACTACCCCCACCCCGGATCCTTGTTGTCCGTTAACAAAGTCAAAATTTAGTTGATAAATACCACTTTTATTACAGATAAAATCAACATACGGATATGTTTTTCCTGTTTTCTGGTCGTAAGAAGAGAGGACAACCTTATTGGTATTATCTTTAATACTCATAATCAGTTTCCCGGGTGAATCATCTGAATTACACATTGTAAATCTGTACCTGGTATTCTTCCAGAGCGACATCTGTGTTTTATATCGTAATTCACCGGGATCAGATGATTTCCCAAGCTGAATTCTGAAGTCTTTCAAGTACTTTGAATTTGGTCCGGCACTGGCAATGCAACTATTTACAAGTGGATCTGTGGCCTGTCCGGATAACATTGTCCAGGTTGTAAACAACAAAAAGACGATTATAAAGTATTTTTTCATGTGGTTATAAATATTTTCAATTTTCACATGTAAATTTCCTGTTAATTGTTTTGGATCCACCTGTCACGGATCTCTTGAGTAACGTCAATAACTCCGGTTAATTGTTCATCAGTCATTTCCACCTCACTTGTTTCAGTTTGTTCAATTACCAGTCCGCCATCCTTTTCAACACTTATAGGTTCACCAAGTGTATAAGTAATTCTGATATCCCTGTATTTCTCTTTGATTTTCTGAAGATCCTTACAAAGGTTACCATATTCGGAATCCTTGTTACAATATGGGCTTATCAGTAATATCAGATCGTTCAGTATTATTTTCTGTTCACCTATTCTGTCTTTAAGCATCTGGTCGGGGTATCTCTTTACCACCTGTGTTGCAAGGTATTGAGCTTCAATCCAAACACCTATAATCATTAGTGAAGAGAGTTGTCCCCGGTTATCGTCACGGAGATAGTTATCGATCTGTGTATATGAATCGATAGACAGGAAGAGGAGTGAGTCGAGATTTGATTTATTAAGTGACAACCTCTTAATTGTCTCGAAATCAAAAAACCGACCAACTCTAAGTCCTTCAGCAAGTTTTCGAATGGATGACAGAATATCTAAAGAGGTGCCTGTTTTTTCATACATATTAAGGTATCCGAGATCAGCACCAAGAATTCCAAGAGCAATCGCCTTATCGAATGCTGTTGTTTGCTTATTGGCATCTACTGAAGAAGCAAGATATTCCGGGGAGTAAGGAACTTCAAGGAGTTGCAGCAGGTTTGCAATTTCAACGGGAGAAGAAATGTTTTGTGAAATATCGGCAATAGCTTCAGCACTTAACTTCTCGGCTTCACCAGCAGGTACCGTATCAGCTTCAGGAAAGATAAATTCTCCTGAATTGCCTGAGGAATTTCTGCATCCGAAGAGTGCAACAGCCGCTAAAATTAAAAATATGAAACCCCGTCCTTTCATAAGGATGAATCAGTTATTACTATTACAAAAATATAAAATTAAGTCATATTTTTTTAAATATCTGTTTACGGATACGTATATTTTCAAAGAATTTTACAATCCTTGCAAGCACTTCATAGTATAATGCGAGATACAGCAATATCGTGCTCATGAGTACAAGTACAATATTAAAGGTGAGGGTATCGGCACGCATACCGAAAATATTCTTCGTTGGTGCAAAAAAGTGGGTCCTGAAACTCAGGAAGCCGGTTTTATAAGGATCAAGATAGATCGGATCTATATTCTGTATAATAGAATTATTATAGATAAGGATTTTGTTTCTTTCATAATATTTTGTAACGATCTCTTCAAGTTTGTAATTATAATAACCATTTCTTAGCTTGTTAAGTCTATCCTGGTTCAGATTGTAAAAAATGTCTTTTGTGTCACTTGCCTGGTTGGAAGCATTACTGAAAATTACGTCCAGTTTTTTGAGATAAGTAAACAGAGAATCTGCAATGTCATGATTAAAGGCTGATGGAGTGAATGATTCAATATATTTAAAGGTGGGGATATTATATATATCTGCCATTTTTGTAAGCTCGTTCCTTAACAGAGGAAGCCTGGAATATTGTTTTTTACTGAATTCATCCATGCTTGTTTCAAGTGCACTTATGAGTTCAGGTATCCTGTGTACTTTATTAAAATCTACCACACTTATCTTTTTTTGAAGAGTATAGAATGTTTCCTTATCACGGGTATATACCTGTTTGCTATACCTGTTATCCTTGAATTGTGAAACCATAAGTGCCTCATAAGTCCACCTGGTTGGCATCAGTTCTGCTATGAGAGGTACTTTTTCGACATTTCCTATTTGCCGGTTAAGTTTATCGAATGGAAACATTGCCCCGCTGAGGACCATCATGGGAATAATGAGTAGAGGGATAACAATATAAATAGTGATGGCTGAATTGAATGAAGCAGATATGTTTAGCCCTATCATATTGGCACAGAATGCAGTTGTAAAAAGAACAAGCCAGTATTGCAGGAACATCCCTTTAATACCAAGAATAGGATTAGCAATTATCAGGAATAATACTGATTGTAATGCAGAAATAATGATCAGGATAAAGACCTTTGCAAAGAGGTAACTTGATCTGCTGAGATTCAGGAACCGCTCTCTTTTAAGTATCTTCCTGTCGCGGAAAATCTCCTCGGCACTGATTGTAAGTCCCATGAAAAGAGCTACAATTATACTCATGAAAATGTAAATCGGGATATTCTCATTTTCCGAGAAAAGGTAAATCACAGAATCCGGATCAGGGATATATCTTATTATAAATGAAAGGATGAAACCCAGGGCAGGAGCTTCGAGAAGGGTCAGCATCACATATTGATTATTAGCGAGCTTGCTCCTGAGGTCTCTGGAAAAGCAAATCCGGAACTGTTTCAGCAGACCAGGTCTCTGCAGGTTTTTATATGGTGGCTCTTTGATCTCTGAGATGGTATCAGGAGTAACTTTTTGTTTATATAATGCCGCCCACTCCCGCGGCTTTACCTTACGTTTCTCTGTATATTTTCCAAACTCATCAACAACCTGGGTCTCAAGTATTTTAAATATTGTTTCGGGGTTTACATTACCACACATCGGGCATTCCCCCTGTTTTGCATTGATCTGTACATCAAGTGTTTTAAAATATACTACTGCGTCGATGGGATTACCAAAGTAGGCCATACTTCCTCCCTGGTCAAGGATTACTACCTTATCAAACATTTTGAATATATCAGAAGATGGCTGGTGGATCACGGTGATGATAAGTTTTCCTTTCAGTGTAAGGTCTCTCAGCAGGTCCATAAGTGTTTCAGAGTCTCTTGAGGAGAGCCCTGAGGTAGGTTCATCAAGAAAAAGTATTGATGGTTCACGTATCAGTTCAAGTGCAATGTTAAGTCTTTTCCTCTGTCCTCCACTAATAATCTTGTTGTATGGTGATCCAACCTTAAGATCTCTTTTCTCAATAAGTCCCAGGTTTGTAAGAGTCTGATCCACCAGTGCAGTTATTTCATTATGGTTTTTCCCTTTAAAACACTGGCTTGCTGCATAAAAAAGATTTTCAAAGACAGTTAGGTCCTCTATTAGAAGATCATCCTGAGGAACATATCCCAGAACTCCTTCAAGGGATTCCTCATCAGCATTGACATCAATGCCGTTTATCTTTACTGTACCTCTTGAAGGTTTCAGAATACCGCATAAAAGATTAAGAAGAGTTGTTTTCCCGGAACCACTTGCTCCAAGAATACCCATCAGCCTTCCCTCATCAATTGAAAAACTAATATCATCAACAGCAGGATGCCTTTCAATAAAGCTGTATGACAGGTTTTCAACTATAAATGATAGTTTGTGTACCGAATCCACTGACAGGAAGGTCGAACTTAGATCGCTATAATAAATTGCGTTGCCATGTGTTGATCTTAGTGACCCGCCTTTTGCAAAAATGTAAACATGGCCTGATACAATAGGAAGGCCATTGAGATAAAGCTGTTCTTTAGAAACATATTTCAGGAAGTACAGATCTACACTTGCTATTCTGAGAAAATAAATGTTAGTATCAGGGTAACCGGTAATCAACCTGTTACAAAGGGTACAATGCTCTTTTTCAGGAATCAGGATATGAATAACAGGGTTTCCCAGTTTATCAGGTTCATTATTCAGAACAAATTGCTCAGTTGCTTCAAATTCTTCAGATAAAATTTTAAAAACCTCGGCAACAGTATTGATGATATTCATTCTTTGCGGTGTAAACCTCTTATCGGCATTTACCAGCTCAAAAAGGCGTAATAGCACAACAACCTTCTGTCCCTGGTTAAGAGTACGATTTATCTTTTTACATATTCCCAGAATCTTTACAGAGTCTTTTACCGAAGGGACCACCGGCTTTTTTACTGCACTCTTTTCTCTTACAGGTCCTGCGTGTTCTTCAAAAAGAGAGAGGTATTCAGAAACACTCTCTTTAGGCAGTTGTTTATTGAGGAAATCTAAAACATACGCACGTTCATCCCCTATCATACCGCCATCCTGCTTTACGATGAGCGCGAAGAGTTCCATAAGTGCTTTTAGTATTTCCTCACTCATAAATCAGGTTAATAAAGGAAAAAAGCTAAGTTAGCAAAACTATTTCTTTTTTGGCAGATGAAGTACAAATTTCCTCTGCAGCCAGCCCGGAACAATTGATGCTCCTATTATCAGGTATGGATAATAGCTAATTATTCTCCATATTATTGCAATAGCAAGTCCTATACTACCAATTAATTCAGGATTAGCAGGTATGGCATCTGAGATATAACGACCAAGAATAATTTCTGCAAAACCGGCTCCTCCTGGTGTAGGACTTATGATCATCATTATCCAGGTAACGAGTTGCCGGGCAAAAATCAGGAAGTGTTCGGTAACAGCAAAGAATGCCATAAGAATGGCATTTACTACCCAGTACCTGGATGTCCAGGAAAGGAAGGTGGCAACAATTGCCTTAATCCAGAATGAAAAGGATTTTTGCCTTAGTTCGTGTGAACTGGCAACAATATCATCACCGGCTTTGATTGCAGATTTTTGCCATCGTCTGATCAGGGGAAGCCTGAAAATATAGATCAGTGTTTTACGTATTTTATCAGGATCGATAAAGAGGCCATAGCCAACAAGTATCACCCATGACAGTATAATACCGTATCCTATCAAAGCAACTATAAGCAGGTTATTAAGGAATACAGTACCTGTTCCCTGCATAGCAGTCGTAAACAGGATGTCACCTCCTATAATGAGGAGAATCACAGGAAACATAATAACAAAATACAGCTCATCAAGAAACGAGGTTGCCAGTACTATAGAAGTGCTTCTGCCAACAGATATCCCTTCTTTATGCAGAAAAACAACTGCCAGGGCTGTACCACCGACAGTTGAAGGGGAGATTGATGATGTGAATTCCCAGAGCATGATAACCCTGAAAGCCTGTTTCCAGTTGAGATAATTTTCTGAGAGTATCCTGATACGGATAATGTACCCGAGGTCTCTGCCAATCATACAACACCAGGCAATGAAAAGCCAGAATACGGACCTCCAGGTAAAATTCAGACTGCTTAATACATCAGCATCTATTTCTCTGATAATGAACCAGAAAACAACAGCCAAGCCAATTATTACAGGCAATATTATTTTTCCCGGCTTAAGTTTTTTTGCCAGGTTATAATGGCTGTCGTGAGTCATATTTTACACAATTTATCTCCGGACACAGTATCCAGCGGTTAATACCTAGACTGCTTCAATTGTTGAGGGCGGTTTTGATGCAATATTATAGGTTACACTTACAATTCCCGGAACCTCATTGAGAATGTCATTTGCAAGTTTTTGAAGTGTTTCAAATGGTAGGTTTGTGGGAGTTGCGATCCGTGCATCTTTACTGTCCCAGCATCTGATCTCTATTTGTTGACCAAAATCACGCTTCCCTTCCCTCATACCGGTTACTCTGTCTTCATGAAGTATAGCCATATATTGAAATGCACCGGTATGTTTGAGCAAACGTTCAACCACTACTGTTGCCTTTCTGACAGTCTCAATACGTTCCGGTGTTGCCTCACCAATTACACGGGCTGATAATGCGGGCCCGGGAAAAGGTATACGGTCGAACATCTCCCGGGGAAGGCCCAGAGCCTGTCCTGTCTTTCTTACACTATCTTTGCGAAGCTGAATCAGAGGTTCAATGATCTTGTACCCGAAAGCCTCCTGCGGATCTATACCAAGTTGCTCGAATACATTATGCTGCCTTTTGATTCCGGCAACCGTCTCATCAACATCGGTGAGTATCGTTCCCTGTAAAAGATATTTTGATCCGCTTTCCTTCACTAATTTCCCGAATACATCTTTATAGAAAGTCTGAGTGATAGCCTCTCTTTTTTCTTCAGGATCGGTTACTCCTTTCAGAGCTGCAAAAAACTTATTCCGGGCATCAACCACAGTTACCTCTATACCCAGCTCCCTGAAAAATCCTGCAACCTGAGCCGATTCTCCCTCTCTCATAATACCGTTGTCGATAAAAACGGTTTTAAGATTCCTGCCCAGAGCCTTGTGTCCGAGTATAGTTACCACCGATGAATCCACTCCTCCTGAAAGAGCATTGATAGCTGTCCCGCTTCCGACAATATTCTTTATTTCATTAACCTTCTCTTCAATAAATTGGGAAGGATTCAATTCCTGTAATGTGATTTCTTTGATCATAAAAATTTTAGATTTCAGATTTGTTATATACCAATTAATATAATTAACACGGTTCTAAAGATATAATTTCAAATCCTATCAATTAGGTTACCGGGTCAAAAATTACGAATTATAACCAACTATAAACGGAATTGTCCTGGTTTTTTCAGATTTTTTTGTATATTGGAATGTTTCGCTGTATGATTTTCTGAAATGATAAAATTCAGGAATAAATATCGTATTCCATCAACAAGGCTGAAGGGATTTGATTATTCAGGAAATGGATTTTATTTTATTACAATCTGTACACATAATCATCAATGGTTATTTGGCGATGTTATTAACGTTCCTGTTGATAATAGTAACATACCCCAAATCATATTGTCGGATGCCGGTAAAATTGTATTGGATTGTTGGTATGACCTGCCAAATCATTATCCGAATATTTTCCTGGATGAATTTGTTGTGATGCCCGATCATGTTCATGGTATAATAAAAATAGAAAACCATCCAAACATCAAAATGAAACACGGATTATCAGAATTTATTCGTGCATTTAAATCGTTTTCATCCAGACGTATTAATGAATTACGAAAAACAAAAAAACCTGATATCTGGCAACAACGTTTCCATGACCATATAATCAGATCAAACAGGGAATTAAAACGGATACGATTATACATTAAAAACAATCCGATTGAATTCATAAAAAAATATTGTAATTGATTACGTTTTTGTTGGTTTAATTTGTATGTGTTGGGGAATTTGTGTTGTTGTAGAGACAGGTCTCAGACCTGTCTCTACAACAACAAATAATTAATAAAATCCCCCCAACATATAATGCAATCCACCCATTTAAATTAAAAAATAATAAATACGCATCCGGTTGGATCATCCTGTTTTACCATTCAGCAGCCATTATTAACGATTCTGCAATTATTATTTTTACCCGTACTATTGGTGATGTTTCTTTGAACAGGACATTTAAAATTTAATAAGATGAAAAGGAATCAGATTTTAACGTTAGCAGGAGTAATGATATTGACAGCAGTTATTTCCCCTGCTGCCAGTTACGGACAAAGTCAGAAAGCTGTTGTAAAGAAATATCTTCAGCAATTACCTCAAGGGAAAACTTTTAGTAGTGATTCCCCTCAGAAATACAGGATGACGGCGGTATATACAAACAGGGATCTTCAGGGTAATTTCACAGGCAAAATAAAAGTAACCGGTGATTATACCTGGGGCCTTGATAATGGGTACGTATCCTGGGATAATGTATTTATTGCAAATTCCAATGATTTTTCAGCTGAATTCGAGAAAGGAGTAAAGCAGGAATATATGGAAGATTTTAAATATGTTCCATCAGGGGATATGCTCAGTGAACAGGCTTTTAAGAAGTTCCCGCCAGATGCCAACAGTGTTTTTGCCAAAAATCTTGTCTGGGATATGGGTACTATCGAGAATTTCGCCTGGGAATATGCTGATTCATTAGAGTTAAACAGGAAATATATTATTAAAGATATCAACGAAGAATTTAATATGGCCGATATTGGTACTTATAACCATGCCAGTATTCAACTTTGCTGGACAGGCATCTCTTATATCAATGATGAATTATGTGCTGTAATACAATACCGTGCTCTGGATAATAAGCTTGAACTTAGTCTTGAACAGTTGAAATCAATAGGGACCGAACAGTACTGGGGAACAACCTGGATATCGTTAAATACCAGGCAGATAGAATATGCTGAAATGTATGGTGGGACTATCCAGGAGATTGAAATAAAAGGCTTAACGAATAAAATAATTGCAAAAACTATCAGAGAACTTTGGGTTGAGAGAATAAAATAACACCTAAATTTACCTACATGAAACACACTTTTCTAGATATAATTATTGATCAGAGAAAACTATCAACACATATTTACTTCTTATTGTTTTCTCTTCTGGTAATAGGATTAACAATTACATTAAAGGGAGATTTTAATTCCTGGGAAAATTACATTTCCGCACTTGTACTGATATTTCTTCAGATGGAGGTGTTTATATACCTCGGAAGACGAATCTTTAAAGGGTATAGGCCGATAGCAACTCCCAGGGAGATAACAAGGGGGATACTGCAAAGATTCCTGCTCTTCTTTATAGCATGTTTGTTAATGGCGTTTATTCTTATAATCAGTTTGCATTATATTGAAAGCATAGTAAGGTTTCACCGCACATCAGGGATCCTCAAGGATTTCTTTCATAATGAATTCGGGGGGTGGTTTAAAACAACCTTTAGTGGTTTATCAATAGGTGCGATAATATTTGTTTATTTACTCTGGCAGGAAGCAATACACAGGGAACAAGAACTTAGAGAGGAGAACCTTGTTTTTCAAAATGAAACCCTGAAGAATCAGGTCAATCCTCATTTCCTCTTTAATAGTCTGAATACACTTTCCTCACTTGTAGCAGGTAATTCAGATGTTGCTGACAGATTTATCAGCAAACTGGCCTCGACATACAGGTATATTCTTGAAAACGGGCATAAGGATAAAGTTCCTCTCGATCTGGAACTGGAATATATCAGGGATTACTTTGAACTGCATAAGGTGAGGGATGAGGGAAAAATAATTCTCAGTATAGATATTC
Source organism: uncultured Rikenellaceae bacterium (assembly GCA_964507015.1). Classification (GTDB taxonomy): domain Bacteria; phylum Bacteroidota; class Bacteroidia; order Bacteroidales; family VadinHA17; genus LD21. The sequence continues at coordinate 34,094 of CAZDOM010000015.1, forward strand.
AAGATGCAGGCCAGTATGAGATCATACCTGTTTCACTACAGATACTGATTGAAAATGCAATCAAGCATAACAAAGCAACCAGAGAGGATCCTTTAGTGATAGAGGTTAATATTGAAGATCAGTATGTTGTTGTAAAGAACAATCTGCAAAAAATGGCCACACAGCTAAAATCAACGGGACTGGGGATTAAAAATCTTACAGCCCGGGTGAAACTTGCATCCGGGAAACCTGTTGTGGTTGAGGGAACAGATAATTACTTCATCGTTAAAGTACCATTATTATGAATATACTGGTTGTTGAAAATGAAATGCCGGCTTCTGACAAACTCATCGGTATGCTTTATAGAATAGATAAATCAATAAATATCCTTGGCGTTTGTGAAAGTGTTGAAGAAACGATTAACCGTTTACAGGATAGTCCACAGCCTGACCTGATAATGATGGATATCCAGCTTGATGACGGCCTCTGTTTTGAAATCTTTGAAACAATAAATATTGATATTCCGGTGATCTTCACCACTGCTTATGATGAATATACTCTCAAAGCTTTCAAGGTAAACAGTGTGGATTATCTTTTGAAACCTGTTGATGAAGAATTACTTAAGTCTGCACTCGCAAAATATAAAAAGTTATATGATGATAAGGATCCTTTTAAAAGAGATTTCAAAAAACTCTTATATGAATTCAGGAATCAATATAAAACAAGATTTCTTATCCGGACAGGGGAGAAGTACAGGTCTATCCCCGTGTCAGATATCAGTCATTTCGCAATACGTGAACGAAATGTTTTCCTGACTGATAATCAGGGCAGGGACTATGGAGTTGATTATTCCCTTGAACAACTTGAAAATATGCTGGACCCGCGCAAATTCTTCAGGATTAATCGTGAATGTATTGTACATATAAATTCCATCGCAACAATGTACAACTACTCATCGAGCAGACTTAAGCTTACACTTAAAAATGAAGAGAATAAGGATGGATTTGTTGTAAGCCGTGACAGGGTAGCTGAATTTAAAAAATGGATAGACAGATAATTTAGTTATCATATTCTTATCCTGTTTGTCATACAAAATGCTATTTTCGGGGTCATTATATTAATGACCAATAAGAAATACTAATCATAAAAGTTACCTGATGAAAAAAGCAATTTTAAGAACCCTGTTGTTTACCTGCACAATGACACTCAGCGGTGCAGGTTTTTTATTTTCACAATCGTTTAGTGTTGTCCTTGACAAACCTTTAAACGGGACATTCAAGGTTGACCCGCCACTGCCGGCAGATGGCAAGTACCCTGCAGGAACAGTGTTAACTGTAACTTCAACACCTGACAAGGGGTATGTACTGGATGCAGGTTATTATGCAATCCCGGGAATGTGGGGCAGCATGTATCATGAATCTCCGGCTTCCCCGTTTAAGGTAACAGTTGACCAGGATAAACATATAGGTGTTTCATTCATTGAAAAATCTGAGGTTGATCATATAAATGTAATCAACAATGTTGTCTATGCAAAGCCCGGGGTTAAACAGCTTAAGTATGATGTTTATGTTCCGAAAGGGGCAAAAAATCTGCCATGTATTGTCATTATCCATGGTGGTGGCTGGAGATCAAATGACGAAGATGTCATGAGAGGTCTTGCAAGAGAACTCACAAAGGGCGGGAAATTTGTTGTTGTCAGTATTGATTATAGATGGGCAGAAAAAGCTGACGGAGATGAAACCGGAAACACAATGGCAAACCTGATTGAGGATGTTTTTGGTGCTGTAGCACATATAATGGAACACGCTTCAGAATACGGTATTGATCCTTCCAGGATAGGTCTGACAGGTGACAGTGCCGGCGGTCATCTTTCAGCAGCAGCATCTTTAATGGTTGATAAAATAGGTAGCGGTGGATTCGGAAAAGCGGCAGGTGTTTTTGAGTTTATGCCCACATATATGCCTAAGAATAAAACAGTTGAACAGGTAAGAGAAGAAATGCTTACATCTATTAAAGCTGCAGCTCCAAGTTATGGTGTTTTTGGAGGGAGCCTACTCAATCATTATTCTGAAGACCCTGCAGCAGATGATACCTGGAAAGAGGCTGTGGCACCACAGAGCAATATCCCTGAAGCCAAGGTAAGGGAAGTTCCACAATACCTCACCAGGGGAACGCTGGATCCTCTTATTAAAGATGAGGCTGTTAAAGAATTTGTCGATGCTCTCGTTAAAGCGGGACAGAGAGTTCAGTATGTGCAGATTGGAGGAGCGAGTCATGCATTCTTTGACTGGAAACCTGATAATAGGACAAAAACAACTTTCTACCAGTATGGTGTCTACTATGCTGCTGAAATGAAAACTTTCTTTGAATCGGTGTTGTATTAATTATAATTAACCCCCTTCCCGTTCCCCCCAAGGGGGGAAGGCTGACTAAAGAATTTTAAAAATCAATTACCCTGTTATGAGAGACAATTGGAAAATAGTATTAATGTTTATAAATGTTTTGTTTATCCATTATACAGTTTGTAGCCAAGACTCTGACGGATTGAAGGTTGATACAGGCAGAATAGACAATGCAATGTACCGTGTTGTGATCCCGGCAAATTGGAACCACAACCTGGTGATGTATGCTCATGGTTATGAAATGACCTCAATGCCCTCTGATCCCAGTGCCTTTCAAAATGAACGGAATGATATGGGTGTAAAGCCATACCTGGACAGGGGATTTGCAGTGGCACGTTCAGCTTATCGTAAAAAGGGCTGGGCACTGAAGGAAGGCGTAAATGATACTGAGGCTCTTCGTAAGTATTTTGTTTCAAAATACGGGAAACCTGATACATGCTATATTACAGGTCACTCGATGGGAGGAGGAATAACCCTGGCAACGATGGAATTCTTTGGGCAATACTATAATGGAGGTATGCCAATGTGTCCCCTGGCAAGCCGACCATACCTGCAGGTAAAGATGACATGTGATATAAATATTGTTTTTGCTGCAATGTTTCCCGGTGTTATTCCGCCTGTATCGGAATCTATAAAGGGTACTGTACCACCAATTTCAATGCAGAAAGTTACAGAAGCAATAAACAGTGATACAATATTGTCTTCAGCCATTGCCCGGAGGCTTGAACTGAAACCAGAAGACCTGGCCATGGTTGTGATGTTCGATGATGCCATTGTACGTGACATTGGACAACAGGCAGGAGGCAATCCATTCGACAATACAAATACATTATACAGCGGATTCCCTGATGACTGGGAGCTTAATAAAAGGGTTGAGCGACTTGTAATGACCCCGGGTACCGAGAATTTCTTTGATCCTTATGACAGAACAGGTGAAATAAATAAGCCTGTTTTGCTGGTACATACAATTTATGACCAACTTATTCCGGCAAGTATGGCTGTGATACCATATGATAATATGGTCCAGAAGACAGGTAAAAAGTCAAATCTCGTTGTGGTCTACACAAAAGGGCAGGGGCATTGCAGTTTTACACCCGAAGAAACAGCAAAGGCATTTGACCTACTCAGGAAATGGGTCTCTGAAGGGAAAAGACCACAACCGGGAATTCTTTAACTGTCGTGCAGTTTTGTAAGGATTCAGTTTTTTTGACTGCAGGACTGCAAGACTATTAGACTGCAAGACGTTTTATTGCGACCAGGATTTGGGAGTCCTGTCCCAGCGGTGTTTCTCCAGTTCTTTCATCAGGTCAGCATCGAGTGATCCGGCATCACTTGCCGCCATATTCATGCTTGCATGGTGTGGTTTACGCATACCGGGGATTATAGTGCATACAGTCGACTCACCGAGAATAAACCTCAATGCCATTTCCGGCATTGTCATTCCCTCTGGTACAAGTGGTCTAAGGGCATCAGCATGTTCCACACTTGATATAAGATTCTCGGGGACAAAATAGGTATTCCGCCAGTCACCCTCGGGCCATTTGCTCTCCTTTGTCAACGTCCCTGTCAGGGAACCCTCATCAAATGGAACCCTGGCTATTACCCCAACATTCATTTCTCGGCAGGCGGGGAAGAGTTCATCCTTTGGATTCTGATCGAAGATATTGTATATCACCTGGACAGTATCAATAAATCCGCTTTTAACTGCCTGAACGCCATTCCATGGTTCCCACCTGTTGAGGCTTATTCCTATTGCATTAAAGAGTCCCTGGTCTTTCATATCCATCATTTTCCTGATCCCGCGGTCATCATTCAGCCAGTCATCCTCCCAAGTGTGGAACTGCATTATGTCAAAGGAATCAAGACCAGCGTTCGCAAGGCTCTTTGTAACATATTCCTCTATATGATCAGGTGGGTAACAGTCATCAAGTGTAAACTCAGGCCTGGCAGGCCATTTAAAATTCTTAGGGGGTATTTTTGTTGCAGTATAAAGCTTTTTATCCTTATTTGCTCTTACCAGTTGCCCAAGGAGGCTTTCACTTTTTCCGGCACCATAGCCCCAGGCCGTATCAAAAAAATTACATCCATTATCAACAGCCAGCTGAAGGGAATTGAATGATTCTTCATCATCGGAGCCGGTCCATCCGGCCATACCCCACATTCCATAGCCAATTTCACTGACCATCCACTCTGTTTTTCCTAGTTTACGGCATTTCATGATTAACAGATTTAAGTTATTCTTTTGAACAAATATCTTCTATTTCTGTAACAGTTTTCGGAATAGGTTTCCCGAGCACCCTGCTGCCGGTTTCAGTTATCAGAATATCATCTTCGATACGAACCCCACCAAAATCGAGATAAGATTCAGCCTTTTCGTAGTTAATGAAATTCCTGAATTTATTCTCTTTTTTCCACATAGAGATTAGTTGCGGAATAAAATAACATCCCGGCTCTACGGTAAATACATGACCTGGTTTTAGGGGCAGGGCAAACCTCAGGTATGCAAGCCCGAACTGTTGACTACGTGTTGTTTTATCGTCATAACCCACATAATTTTCACCCAATCCTTCCATATCATGAACATCGAGACCCAGCATGTGTCCAAGTCCATGAGGCATGAAAAGAGCATGAGCTCCAGCAGAAACGGCAGCGTCAACATCACCTTTCATTATTCCAAGATCTTTCAATCCCGATGCAATGATCCTGCAAGCTCCGAGATGAAGGTCGCGGTTTGAAGTTCCCGGTCCGGCATTCTTAATAGATTCAGTATTTGCTTTCAGCACAATCTCATATATCTCCTTTTGTCTCTGGTTAAATTTACCTCCCACAGGTGTTGTTCGTGTTATATCTGAAGCATAATGAAGTTCTGTTTCCACCCCTGAGTCATTGACCAGTAATTGGTTCTCTTTGAGAATATTATGATGAGAATGATTATGAAGAGTTTGTCCATTAATACTTATTATAAATGGAAATGACGGTCCTGTAGCCTTTGAGTATGCGATACCCTCAAGGGCACCGAATATATCTTGTTCTCTTACTCCCGGCTTGCACATCTTCATAGCTGTGACCTGAATGTCATAAGAGATGTCGATAGCTTTTTCAATCTCTGCTATTTCAAGGTCTTCCTTTATTGATCTCATTAAAACAACAGCCTTTATAAGGTCAGTTGATGCATCTGAATTAAGCTGGCAGGGATTTTCCTTGAGGATTAAACCGAGAGCTAATTTTGTTTCGCCCCTGTATATGGGGAGAAAATGGATCTTCCGGCCTTTCTCTTTTTCCTTGATTAATATTTTGGACATCTCTGATAAAGGCGCTGTATTGGTAACTCCACATTTCAGGGCAAGCTCTTTAACCGTCGGCTGGGGTCCCATCCAGACAATATCATCAAGATCAAAATCATTTCCAAAAACCATGTCAATGCCTGTATCAAAATCCATAACAGCTGTTAGTCCGGGTATATCGATTCCGAAAAAATAGAGAAAATCGCTGTCCTGTCTGAAATGATATGTATTTCCAGGATAATTCATGGGAGCTTCGGCATTTCCCATGAAAATGGCAAGACCTGACTTCATAATTTCATGGAGCCTTGCTCTTCTTCTTTTATATACTTCGCTTTTAAACATATTGCTGATGGGTTTTATATAATTCTGAAGTTTACAAAATAAGCAATAATCCTTTTATCTGAAAATATTTTGACCGAAAGCAAACACCCTTGTTCATAAAGGCAACCGGTATCCGATTATCCATTCCAGATAATCAACTATTGAATAAGAATTTAAAATCTGTAGAACAAGCCAATGCTTCCCGATGGTAAAAGCGATGAATTTATATTATCCCGGAAGTCTTTGGTTAAGGGGATTAAAGCTCCAAGGTCGACATTGACTCCCGACCTCTCCGAAATATAAAAAGACCTGCCGGCTCTGGGACAGAAA